>CALBNV010000100.1 GCA_937896895.1 uncultured Bacteroidales bacterium
GTCAAAATACGTTTTCTAATACTCATGAAGACAATTATAATTTCATTTCCATAAATTAACAATGATAAGAAATAAAGATTCATGCAAAGAAAATTACGACTATATTGAACATCTTGATGGCGATGAAAACTTCATTCCATTCTTCACTCAAAGAAATATTAGACTTGTATCAAATGAAGAAGATTTAATTTCAATTATATTTGATATTTCAGGATATTGGGGAGGAGCTCATGGATTCTCATATATTGATACAGTAAATTACTCTCCTGAACTTGGAAGAGAAATTGAAATTGAAGATGATGTGTTTGTCGGTGCGAATGTTACTTTTACAAATGATTTATACCCACGCTCAAAGAATCTGAATTGGAAGCTGTTGAAGACGCGGATATGTAAAGGAGCATCAATTGGAGCAGGTTCGACGATTCTTCCAGGGATAGAGATTGGAGAAAATGCGATGATTGGAGCAGGTTCTGTGATTACTAAAAATGTCCCGGCAGGAGAAGTGTGGGTTGGAAATCCGGCAAGATTCATGAAAAGAATTGAAGAATTATGATACCGTTTCTTTCATTAAAAGATGTCACCGCGCTTCATGGTGACGAAATCAATGCAGCTGTCACCCGTGTGGTGAACAGCGGCTGGTACCTCCAAGGCGAGGAAAACAGGAAGTTTGAGAACCATTATGCCGACTATATCGGCACAAAATATTGCATAGGCTGTGCCAATGGTCTGGATGCCTTGATTTGGATATTCAGAGCTTACATCGAATTGGGTGTCATGCAACAGGGTGACGAAGTCATCGTACCAGCCAATACCTATATCGCCACCATTTTGGCAATTACGGAAAATGGCTTGAAACCCGTGCTGGTGGAACCGAGGCTTGATACGCTTGAGATTGATGATGAACGTATTGAAGCGGTCATTACTTCAAAGACAAAGGCCATCTGCATTGTCCATCTTTATGGCAGATTGGCTTATACGGAGAAAATCGGGCAGTTGTGCAAGCAATACGGTCTGAAGCTGATTGAAGACAACGCCCAGGCTCATGGCTGTGTCTATACACCAACGGGACAACGCACGGGCTCTATTGGCGATGTGGCGGGACATTCTTTCTATCCAGGTAAAAATCTGGGCGCCTTGGGCGATGGTGGAGCGGTGACGACTGATGATGATGAACTGGCTGAGGCGGTGAGAACACTGGCCAACTACGGCTCGCAAAGGAAGTATGTGTTCAAATACACTGGCCGCAACAGCCGTTTGGATGAGATTCAGGCTGCTGTCCTGGATGTGAAACTCAAGTATTTGGAACAGGATAATGCCCATCGCAAACAGGTTGCCAAATATTTTTATGACCATATTTCTCATCCGCTTGTTACGCTTCCGGTTCGTCTTCCTGATGAACAGAACGTCTATCATCTGTTCCCGATTTTAGTTGGAGAAGGCAGGCGTGATGCCTTGCACGACTATTTGGAACAGCATGGAGTTGGTACTATAATCCATTATCCGATGCCGCCGCATAAGCAGGAGTGCTACAAGGAGTGGAACACAATGTCATTTCCTATTACGGAGCAAATTGCAGAACAAGAACTGAGTCTGCCAATAGGACCTTGTTTGAATGTGAAAGAAATGGAATATATTGTGTCAATTATTAATGAATTCTGAAAATTGATAATGTCGTTGAAATTATCCATCATAGTGCCTGTTTATGGTGTCGAAGTGTATCTGTCAAAATGTATTGACAGCCTTCTGAACCAGGGCTTGCCGTCCGATGACTACGAAATCATTCTGGTGGATGACGGCTCACCTGACCGTTGTGGAGACATCTGCGATGAATACGCTTCAAAATATGGCAACATCCGTGTCGTTCATAGGAAAAACGGTGGCTTGAGTGCGGCACGTAACAGCGGCATAGAAATCGCCCGAGGCAAATACATTCAGTTTGTTGATTCCGATGATTATCTGGAGCCGAATGTGCTTAAGGCTTTGGTCGAGAAGATGGAGGCGGATAATCTGGATGTTTTGCGTTTCAATTACCAGAATGTAAATGAAAACTATGAGGTTTTCGAGCCAAACAAGGTGTGCAAGCCTTTTGTGGATTATCGTGATGAAGTTTGTGACGGATTGACGTTTTTGAATGAGCGTTTGGGATTTGCATGTTATGCTGTGCAGTTTATGCTAAAAAGAGATTTTCTAAGTGAAAGGGAGTTGTTTTTCAAGGAAGGCATTCACTTTGAGGATATGGAATGGACGCCGAGGGTCTTGCTGCAAGCCCGTAGGGTTACTTCGGTCAGTTTGATGGTTTATGATTACTATGTTCGTGTAGGCTCAATTACAAAAAGTACAGATAAGACAAAGAAACAGAAATCGTTGCATGATAGGCTGGATTTGCTTGATGCCATGCAACAGCAGGAAAAAGAATTGGAAGATAACCGCTGGTTTAAGGGTATGATTGCCCAAACTGTCGTGTCAATTATAGGAACGATAGCCGATGAGTTTTATCCAGAAAGAAAAACGTATCTCGAAAGTTTGAAAAAGAAACGTTTATTCCCCATATCCTATGCTTATTTGACGAAATATGCGAAGCGGAAAGCCGTGTTGATTAATTTTTCACCATCATTTGCCTGTTGGCTGATGCATAGCGTGAAAAGAAAATGATAAGGTGGCTTGTTGAAGATAAGTTCGAAAACCATATTTTTGCAAATCTATAGTTATGCTTTCGAATGTGTGAAATTGAAAGATGTAGTTTATGATACCATATTTTCCAAAATCTATTGCCAACAAAGGCTTGACTTTATATGTAGTCAGCTTATTCATAGTGAGTGTGGCTTTTATGAGCCATGCCATCTCTTTTATGTGGATGCTGATGGGCATTACCGAGGTCGCGCTGTTTTTCTTGTTGTCTAACAGACTGACGAAAGAATGGCAGCGGATTTCTGCCAATCATTTTGTGAAGAACCTGTTTTGGGTGGCTTTCGTTTTGCGAGTCGTTTGGGTGTTATTTTCCTATTTCTTCTATATCAGACAGACAGGACAGCCTTTTGAATTTGGTGCAGCTGATGCTGTTGGCTATCACGAAACGGCTGAATGGCTTCATGACTATGATTGGAAATTTATCATGGATTACTGCTTGTGGAACAGGAGTGGTGTGTCAGACTCGGGATATGATTTGTATTTGACAATATTTTATAAGATTTTTGGCGTAAATATTATTGGTGTCCGTATCGTTAAGGCATTTTATTCCTCATTAACATGTGTCTTGCTCTATAAGTTGGCTTCTCGTGTCATTGGTGAGCGACCGGGTCGAATGGCTGGCATTTTTGCCATGCTGATGCCAAACCTGATTATCTATTGTGGTATGCACGTGAAGGAAACGGAAATGCTGTTCCTGACGGTCGCTTTTTTAGAGCGGGCGGATTATGCTTGTAGAGCTTCGAAAATCACTTTTGGAAATGTTTTGGTTGCCCTGTTGCTGGCAGGTAGTCTTTTTTTCTTCCGCACGGTTTTGGGAGCGGCTGCGTTTTTCTCTTTTGTCAGCGCATTGGTCTTTAGCCCGATACATGTAATGAAAAAGGGCAGGAAAGCTATGCTGACGTTTTGGGTGATTTTGGCTGTTGTTTTGGCTATGGGTGGGACGATTGTGAATGAGGTTGAAGAATATTGGAACAATAGAGGGAGAAACCAAGACTTAAAACGCATGGAACAGACTACCAGGGGTAATTTGTGGGCAAAATACGCTACGGGTACTGTGATGGCCCCTATGGTGATGGTTTTGCCTTTCTCAACGATGGTTGACACAAACCAGAACAATCAATTGGTTGTTGGCGGTGGCAATTATGTCCGTAATTTTATGGGTATATTTGTGCTGATAACCTTGGTCAGTGCATTGTTCGTGAAAAAGAATTGGCGCGAATTTGCATTGGTTGGTTCATTTACGGCAGGCTACTTGGGCATCATTTCTCTCAGTGGCTTTGCCAATTCTGAGCGTTTTTTGCTGCCAGGCGTAATAGGCCTGATAATCATGTGGGCTTACGGCATATCTGAACTGACACCGAAAAGTTTCAAGTTCGTGAAGTATTGGTATGTTATTGTTGTGCTGATGGAAGTCGGCTGGGCGTACTTTAAGATTGGCAGTAGAGGAATGTTGTAATGGTTTCTTTTATCTTATGAAAGTTGCTTTTTTGTTGGGGTCGTTGAATCGTGGAGGAGCAGAGACTTTAGTGCTCGATACGCTCCGTAAGGCAGAAAACGCTCCTTTTGAAATGATTCTGATTCATAGGAAATCAGGAAGCATGCAAGCTGATTTTTATGAAACGGGTGTGAAGTGTATTCGGTGCCGTAGTAAAATTTCAAAACCATTCAGATGCATTATAGAACTTCGTAGAATTTTGAAGACTGAATGTGTCGATGTGATTCATACACAACAGCGTATAGATGCGTTTTTGGCATTTTTCGCTATAATAGGGACAAAAACCAAAATTGTAGATACTTTTCATGGCTTTGACGCTGGATATGGTTTGGGGAGTCGGTTCATTGTGAAGTTCAGCGGCAGACACTCTGATGCCTTGGTCTTTGTCAGTCAGTATGAGGCGAATCATTATATAAGTCGGTATGCCATTCCTAAAGAGAAGACACATGTCGTTTATAATGGAATTGATTTCAGTAAGTTCGATAATGTAAACGAGGTGCCGGAATTGCCAAGGCATAATCCTGATTCAGTTCGGATGGCGATGGTGGGAAATTTTGTTTCGGAACGTAATCAATTCGATGTATGTGTTTTTTTGAGTTTAATTAAAAAATTGAATTTTGATTTTTATTTTGTTGGTGGTAGGGTTCCTGGGTGTGCAGACTCTTATGATCGATGTGTTGACTATTGTATAAAACAGGGTATGAATGAAATGGTTCATTTTCTTGGAATAAGAAATGACGTTCCTTCCATTCTAAAAGAAATGGATGCATTCATTTATTGCTCTCATAGTGATACGTTTGGTATAGCTGTTGTTGAAGCAATAGTTTCGGGTATTCCGGTTTTTGTAAATGACCTGCCTGTATTCAAAGAGATTTCACAACATGGCAAATTGGCAGTAGTGTATCAAAGTGGCAATCTTCAGGATTTATATGATAAGTTCATGGATTTTCTTGGAAATGATATGAAATATAAAAATAATGCAATGGAAAATGCTGTAGAAGTAAAGAATTTGTATGCTATCGAACAACATATTATTAACCTTTTTGGTTTATACAACACTTTAAATTGAAGTTATGAGTGGGATTTACGGAGGAACAAAACGATATGTTCCGGATTTAATAGAAAGAAAAATGCAGGTTTTTAAGTTCAGGGGTCCTGCTAATACTATTTTGGAAACGTATAATGTTGGAGAAGAAAAGCTTACATTGGGTATTGATGTCTCTTATGGCGTTAAATTGAATACTATAAATGTAGAGTCTGATAATGTTTCCGTAGTTATGGATGGTAATCTGTATGGGAAAACAAATCAGAAAAGGAACGATATTGAAACACTTGGTAATCTTTATGATCAATATGGTATTGATTGTTTGAAATATATCAATGGCGATTATAGTTTCGTATTATATGATCATGTGAAAAATATTCTTTTTGGTGCTGTTGATAGGATTGGTATCAAACCATTGTTCTATTTTTATGGTGAGGGTGATTTTGAGTTTTGTTCGAATTTGTTTCCTTTGTGTATTGGAAATGAATATCAAATTGATTCATATTCAAGACAATGCTATTTCGCAATGCAATATATTCCAGCTCCGTTTTCTATTTTCAAGGAATTAAGGAAACTGAAGGCAGGCGAGTACTTCCTTTATGATTTGTCAACAAAACAGTTGAAAATCGAAAAATATTGGGATTTGTATGATAATACAAGTGAATTTGTTGCTCCAAGAAAATATGAAGAGGCGGTTGAGATCGCAGAACAACTAATAAAGGAATCCATTAATCAAAGAATGTCAAACTGTGGAAGAAAAGCTGTCTTGTTGTCTGGCGGTATAGATTCATCGCTGATTTCGAAATATGTATTTGAAGAAAACAATAGTGTTGAGGCATATTCTGTTTCATTTTCGGAAAAAGGTTTTGACGAAAGTTATTATGCAGAAAAGGTTGCTCAATGTATAGGCGTCAAACATCATAAGATACTATTCTCATCAGCTGATGCAATTAAAATAATTGATGGACTTCAGAAATATTATGATGAACCGATGGGAGATGCTTCGGTCATTCCTTCCTCGTTTATATGCCAAATAGTTTCCAAAGAAAATGATGTCGTGTTAGGTGGAGATGGGGGCGATGAAGTGTTTTTCGGGTATCCTCGATATCTGAGGTACAACAGGAGAGCCTGGATTTATTCATTGCCGATGCAGCTACGTAAGTCTTTAGCATTTTTTATGAAGATTGGAGGATTTGAAAGAGAGGAAATTTCGTTGAAAATGAAAGATGTTCAAGAATTGTATTTGAATCGTCGTTCAGTTTATCCTGCTGAAAAATTCAATGCTCTTCATATACAGCGCACAATTGAGCAAATTGAATATTTATATGGGAATCCTGATGTTCGCCGGGCATTTAATGATTTTGATATTAAAAGTATAATGTGTTATGCGTTAAATGTTAAAATGGACAGAGCAGCGGCAAGGGTTGCATTGGATGATAGATTTCCGTTCTTAGATTATCGTTTGCTGGAATATTCTCGATTGATTCCTTTGGATTATTTATATGATAAGGATTACGGACAAAAGCGTATTTTGAGAGAGTTGCTATATCGTGATTTGCCACGAGAACTTTTTGAACGGAAAAAACGAGGTTTTGGTGTGCCAACAGGTGGATGGTTTAGAAATGAATTAAAAGATTATTTGGTTGACGTTGTAAGTAGAGAGGCAGAGAGTATTATTCCAGAATATGATATGGATGGACTTCTTCAAATGAGAGATGATCATATTTCTGGCAAGGCAGATTATTCTGCATTGCTTTGGCTGGTGGTTAATTATATTGAATGGAGCAAAATCTACAAAGAAACCGTTATGTTTCCTGTTGTGTAAATATAGAAACTTCTGAAGACTGTTTTTCGGATGAACGATGTTTTGGAGTTTCGTGTCAATCATTTCGATAACATTTTTGTAGTTTTTGATTTTTCTAAAATGAAAGTCATATTTGTAGCAAGCGGCAACAAGGCAGTGGGAAGCGTCAGCGCTTTCGTGCAGTCGCAGTTCGATTCCTTGAAAGAAGAAGGACTTGAAATGGTACTGTTCCCAGTGGTTGGGCATGGCGCCAAGTCGTATCTGAAATCGGCATGGAAACTGAGAAAACTCGTCAAAAAAGAACAGCCTGATATAGTTCATGCCCATTATTCCATTTGTGGTTACGTGGCGACGATGGCAACGTTATTCTTGAAGCCTAAAGCCGTGGTCTCCATTTTGGGCAGTTTCCCGAGAAAAACGAGAAAGCTGCGTATCGTGAAGTTCTTTGTCAATCATTTGTGGGATAAGACCATCGTGAAATCACAACGCACCGCCAACCAAATGGGAATGGCTTTGCCGGTTATTCCTAATGGCGTGAATCTGGAACAGTTCACTTTGATTGACCAAAAGGAAGCGAGAAAAATGGTTGGCTTTGAAGCGGATAAGAAATATGTCGTATGGTGCTCAAATCCCGAAAGGTCGGAAAAGCGTTTTCCTTTGGCAAAACAATCGGTGGATTTGCTGGACAATGAAAGGGTTGAATTGGTTCCTGTTTTTAACAGGACGCATGATGAGGTGGTGAAATACATGTGTGCTGCCGATGTGCAACTGATGACTTCGGTAATGGAAGGGTCGCCAAACGTCATCAAGGAGGCTATGGCCTGCAACTGTCCTATCGTTACGACCGATGTGGGTGATGTGCGCTGGGTAACTGATGGCGTGGAAGGAACATTCGTTGCCGATGATGACAAGCCCGAAACGATTGCCCGATTGATAAAGCAGGCTTTGGATTTTAATGCACGGACAAAAGGCCGTGAGAGAATAATCCAAGAGGGATTGACAACGGAATTAATTGCTGAAAAAATAATCACTATATATAAGGATGTCGTAATATGTCAAAACTAAAAGAATCTTTTATTTTGAATGTAGCTTTCCCGTTGGCTGATAAGTTGATGGGAACATGTGCCATGAAATGGTATCGTCAGATTTGCAAGATGAACACATGGGGCAGAGATGAAATTACCAATTGGCAAAACGAGCAGCTTCAGGCTTTTGTGAAACATGCGGGCATTGTCCCAAATGAAGAATATATGATTATTTGGACAAGGCTGATGTCATGCTTTCTTCGCCTTTGATTGACAATATGCCGGTGTCGTTGCTGGAGGGCATGAATGCCGGTCTTTTGGTTATCTCAAGCAATGTGGGTGGTGTACCTTATATGATTGAGGATGGAGTGAACGGACTGCTGTTTGAAAGCGACAATCATCGGATGTTGGCGGAGAAGATGACAGAAGCCGTCGAGAATGGTGAGAAATCGAAGGAGATGATAACGGAAGCAAAGAGCTGTGTGAGCGATTATACTTGGGGGAAAGTAAAAAGTAAATTATTTGATGTTTATGAATTATTTGTATCCTGATAGTGATGCCTTTGATGGTTTTTTCTTAAAACAATATGTTGAGAAAAAACCTGTTGGATTCAGTATAATAGATGGTGGTGTTATAGTGCCATTCGGTTGTGACTCGGGGGAGGGCGGATGTCGTTTGGCGAATTTTACTTGTGATTACATTGATGAGGAGGTTGTCTATATTGGTGACTTCACAACTGGACATTATGGGAATTTTCTTATAGACAATTTAAGTAGATTTTGGTATGTATTAAAATATAAACCTTTATGTAAATTAGCGTATATAAGAAAAGATTTTACTTTTGATTCAAAACCATGGAGCAGAGAAATAATTCATTATCTGGGCTTAAAATGTGATGCTTTTTTAGACATAAGAAAGCCAACAAAATTTAAAAGGGTAATAGTGCCTGAAAAAAGTTTTTCTCATGATCAATATGTTTTTAATGAGTACAAATTGATATTTGAAGCAATGTACAAGGCGATGGAAACTGAAAAGTTTCATGTTTATGAAAAGGTGTACTTGACAAGAACAATGCTTGATATGAAAAAGGAAGTTGGTGAAAAATTGTTTGAGCGTTTTTTTCAGATGAATGGTTTCCAGATAGTGTCACCGGAAAAATTAACTATAGCAGAACAAGCTTTTATTTTAAGAAATTGCAAAGAGGTGGCATCTATAGAAGGAACTCATGCCCATAATATTGTTTTTAAAGCAAATTCAGGAATAAGGTATCATCAAATCATTCTCAGAAAACAAAGTGAGTGCATCCCAAGACAAATGCAATTAAATCAGATAACCAATGGTGAGGTTACGTGGATTGATGTGTGGAGAGAGCCATTCGGAAATTTTCCTATTACGCATGACAGAGGACCGTTTTTGATTGAATGGAATGATAATGTTGAAAAGTTTGCGAGAGACAATAATATGGTTATTCCTGACATCAATCATTTTATAGTCTATATGAACAGAGCGTTATATTGTTGGAAATGCTTGCTGTATTGGTGTAAACATAATGCCAAGAAGGTGGTATATGCTCTGAAATACAAGAGATAATTTTTATTATAAAATTATAAATAAGTTGGTTATGTTTAAAAATTGGTTTCAAGGAAAAATAGTGCTTCCATTGAGCGATTTGATAAACGGCCAATCGGTGTCGAAATACCTGAAATTCATGCAGGAAAGTTGGACATGGAGCCGTGAACAGATTGATGATTTCCAGAATGCAAGGCTGAGGGAGTTGATAGAATATTCATATAATTATGTACCTTTCTATCATGATGTGATGGTCGAACGGGGACTGACACCAAGTGATATTCAAACCAAAGAGGATTTGGTGAAATTGCCAATAATCAATAAGGATTTGATTCGGAGGGAAGGAATAGAAAGATTTACGTCAACAGAGATGCATAGAAATAAAATGGTGAAAAGGTCTTCTTCGGGCAGTACAGGACAACCGTTTGTTTATTATGCTACGCAGTTGTGTTATTCAGTTAATCTGGCTGCAAATCTAAGAGGATGGTATAATTTCGGCTGGAGACTCGGCGACAGATATGTCAAGATAAGTCAGAATCCAAGGAAAAGTTTGATCAAGAAGGTTCAGGATTGGGCGACCGGTAATTTGTATGTTGCGACAGCAGACTTGTCTGATGAACATCTTCATGAAATTATGAGAAAAATAGATGATTACAAGCCGGTTGTGATTCGTTCCTATCCTGATCCTCTCTATTTGATGGCGAAATACAGACTTCAACATAAAAACGAATTTAAATATTGTCCTGAAGTTGTCACTACAACTGGTAATGTCCTTCACGATAATGTCCGTAAAACCATCGAAGAAGCGTTTGGGTGCGAGGTGTTTGATGCATACGGCAGCGAAGGAAATTCTAATGTGTTCGAGTGCGTTTCGCACGCTTGTTATCATGTTTCAGAAGAATATGGCATTACGGAAATTATTGATGAAAATGGAAACCAAGTTAAAAACGGAGAGGGACGTCTGATAACAACTGATTTGTGGAATTATGCCCATCCGTTTATCAGATATGATGTTCAAGATAGAGTGGAGATCGATGACTCTCAATGTGAATGTGGAAATTCACACATGAAAATAAAGCGGATTTTAGGACGTGATAATGAAATGCTCGTCGCTCCTTCTGGCAGAAGATACATTGTTCATCATTTCACGGTGTATTTTGAGCCAACGGTTACTCCTGAATTGAAAGATAGCATTGATCAGTTTCAAATTATTCAACATAAAGATGGTAGTGCGACGATAAAGATAGTCGTAAATGACCGTTATGATGATAGTGTTGCGGCGATAATTAAAAGTTATTGGGAACGTGAATTTGGGGCCCCCGTGATAGTTGAGGTCGTTGATAAAATTCAAATCAGCAAAAACAACAAGCGAAGATTTATCGTTATTGAGAAATGATCGTGTGAGAGCATGAGAGATTTTTTTTCAGATATTTCCCAAATCTATCCGTGTCTATACAATGTGTTTGAGTCATCCGCAGATAGCGAAACTGAAATTTGAGTAATAATTGGATTTGTTGTTAAATAAATGAATCATGGCAAACAATCATCGAACAGTAAAAAACGTGACGCAAGGCGTTATGAACAGAATATTTGCTTTTTTCGCGAGGCATTTGTTTCCCGCACAACTACGAATGCCTTTCTATAAAGCTATGGGCGTGAAAGTAGGGAAGGGGTCAAAGATAGCGGCAACCGTTGAAATTGACATGTCAGCCCCTGAATTGATTACCATTGGTAAAAACGTTTGGGTGACCCGTGGCGTGATGCTTCTTTGCCATCAGCGTGATTTGTCGTTCTATGAAGTTGGGAAGCCCGTAATGGATTGCCCTTTGAAATTTGCTCCAATAAATATTAAGGATGGTGCTCATATTGGCATTGGTTCCATCATCATGCCGGGTGTCACGATAGGCGAGGGTGCTGTCATCGGTGCCGGTTCGGTCGTCACCCGCGACATCCCTCCTTATTGTGTGGCAGTTGGCGTGCCTGCGAAAGTGATTAAGACATTTGAAAACAAATAAATATGAAATATATATTTGAATTGAACCATCCGAAGCATTACTACCAGTTCAAGTATGTGATGCAGCTGTTGAAAAATGACGGCCATGACATTTTGGTCTTGGCCAGGGATAAAGATGTGCTGCTTAAGGTCTTGGAGGAAGAAGGCGTGCCGTATGAAATCTTTGGCCTGCATAAGAAAAAGATGATAGAGAAAATATTGGGGTCTTTCTCTTTGTTAAGATGCTATTCGAAAATCGTGAAAAGGTACCGTCCGGATGTCATCGTGTCGAAAGCTTCGCTCTTCGGGGTCTTGATGGCAAAAAAATATAAGGCAAAGTCGGTGATTTTCCCCGATTCGGAAGTCGTTGCCTTGACCAATAAACATGTGGTGCCTCGCTGTACCAAGGTTGTTACCCCAGAAAACTTCACATTGGATTACGGCGAAAAACATATTCGTGTGAAAGGCGTTTTCGAGGATTGTTATCTGGCACCGTCTGTTTTTCAACCATGTGGAAAGGTGATTTCGGAAAATGGACTTAAAAAACCGTACGCGGTTTTTCGTTTTGTCGGCTGGTTCGCGAATCATGATGTGCATAATGGCGGTTTCACTTTGGAGGAGAAAATACAGCTTGTCAAAGCTGTCGAGCCGTATATGACGGTTTATATATCTTCGGAAAAAGAACTTCCTGAAGAGTTGAAGAAATACAAACTGCCGACACCAGCAGCACAGATACATTCAGTATTGAGTTACGCTGATTTGTATCTTGGCGACTCGCAGACAATGGCAACGGAAGCCGCCTTGTTGGGCACACCAGCCATTCGCTCCAATTCCTTTGTGGGTGAAAATGATATGTCGAATTTCAAGATGCTGGAACAAAAATACGGTTTGCTTCGCAATATTGCTTCTTTTGATGAGGTGCTGAAGACGGTTACGGATTTTGCATCCAATTCGCGCAAGGAAGAATGGTTGAAAAAGAAAGAAGCCTATTATGTTGCCATCGGTGATGTGAATCGGGAGATTACGGATTTGCTGGAGAAAATATAAACTTGTGTTTTTTAAATCACAATTTGTGTTATCTTAAATATAAAATAAGCCGATAAATTAAAATATTTGTATATTTGCAGCGTTTTTCTTATTTTCATTACAAAGTGATTATCGCTTGATGATCATCAGAGGATGATAATTTGTATTTTGGCATTTGGATAAGAAAGGGAGAGAAAGTGTGATGGGGAATAAAGATTTTACTTTAAAGAAATACCGTGAACTGCTTGTGGCTTTGAAGGGTTATGGCGAAATCATCCTTCGCCACGATGTTGACTTGAAGCCGCAGAACAGCCTGGCAACGGCCAAAATCGAGCGTGAATTGGGCTGGAAGGCAGTTTATTATTTCCGCGCAGTTCCTGAAAGCTGGGAAGAGAGCATCATCAGGGAAATCGCTTCGCTCGGTCACGAAGTCGGTTATCATTATGAATCGTTGACCACTTGTGACGGTGATGTAGATGCCGCTTATCGCGATTTTTGTGAAAATTTGGAAAAGCTGAGAGCTATTGTTCCTGTGAAAAGCATCTGCATGCACGGCAGCCCGAAATCAAAATGGGACAGCAAGGACATTTGGGAAAAGTATGACTATCATCAGCTTGGCATCGAGTTTGAACCCTATTTCGACACCGATTTTTCAAAAACTTTTTATCTGACCGACACCGGACGCCGTTGGGATGGCTTCAATGTCAGCGTGAGAGACAGAATACCGGTTCATCAGGACAGGTGGTGCAGGGAAGGCTTGGTGTTTCATTCCACGGATGATGTAATTGATGCGGCAAGAGAAAACAAATTGCCAGGGTCAATCATGATAACCACCCATCCGCAACGTTGGGCAGATAACACGGCGGAGTGGTTGAGTGAGTTGGTTGTTCAAAATGTCAAGAACGTCGTAAAATTTTTCATTACAAAAATTTGATTTTTCTTAATAAATCAAAAGATATAAAAAAATGTTTACTATCTTTGTGACTTGGTTTTTTGTGAGTTTAAATAAATTTATATGAGGATTAAATCATTGGTAATCATATTATTCCTGACAGGCGTGATGTTATCTTGCATCACACCAAAGAAGGTTTTGTATCTTCAGGATATGGACGAAACAACACAAATTGAACTTGAGAACAGGTTTGAGGCGGTGATAAGTCCGTACGACGAGCTTATGATTGGCGTTTCAAGCTCTGAAAAAGAGCTTGCGGAACCGTTTAATGTTTTCGGTGGATTGCAGGCAAACAGTAATAACTATAACAGAGGTTATCTGGTTGACGTCAATGGCAATATAGAATTTCCGGAAATCGGTCAGATCCATGTGGCAGGCATGACACGTCTCCAACTGCAGAATTATATAAGGAATGTTCTCGAAACCGGCGAACTGCTCCAGGATCCTTTCGTGAACGTGCGATTCAACAATTTCAAGATTTTCTTCCTCAGTCCTGAAGGCGGAAGCTCAATAACCATCGGCAATGAGCGTTGCACTTTCCTTGAAGCCCTTGCCCTGTCAGGCGGAATCGACAAATATACACGACGCGACAGGATAGGAGTATTGAGAAATGTTGAAGGTAAAATGGTCATGCACTATATGGACCCGCGATCCGTAGAGATTTTCAATGACCCGTTTTTCCTGCTACAGCAAAATGACTTTATTATTACAGAATCAATCAAATCGAAGTATTATAAGGATGAGTTCAGCTATTGGATGTCGTGGCTGGCATTTGTTACGTCAATTTCATCAATCATAACGATGATAACAGTGTTGGTGAAAAAATAATTTGGTACTATGGCGAATAATCAAGATGACGAAAACAAAGATTTCCTTGAAGAAGAGAGCGGAGCGACGTTACATATCAAGGATATTCTTTTTGAGATACTGAGGAATCTGCACTGGTTAGTTTTGTGTGGGTTTATTGGTGCGTTTATAGCTGGTTATAATGTCAGAAAAAAAGACAGGATATACGAAAGTGGCGCCAAAGTGATGCTCAAGTTCAACAACTCAAAGTTGACAGATGGCATGATCCGTGAGACAGCGTTGATTTCTGAATATTCAAGAACAGGCTACGTCATATCAAGTTCCATAAATAACGAGATGATGATTATGGAATCCAAAACAACAATGCTGGAGGTCGTCAGACGGCTGAACCTTGAAATGTTTTACACTCATCAGACAAAAATCGTCAGAAGAACAAGTGACTTATACAGAAATTCCCCGATTGAAGTTGTCTTGCCAGACGTTCATGAAACACAAAACATGGGTATGCTTGTCACACCAATCAGTGAAGATTCGCTGACTTTGTCGAGTTCATCTTTGGGAGCTGTCAATGCTGCATTCGGAGATACCATATACAGTCAGGAAGGCAGAATCATTGTCAACAAGACTTGGAGTTTCAGTAATTCATCTATAAATGACCCTATAGAAGTCAGACATTTAAATGCGTCTTACATCGCTGATGTTTTCAGGTCGCGCTTGCAAATATACAGGGACAGTGAGAAAAACTCTTTGGTGAGTTTGTATATCACGGACGTGTCTCCTGTCCGTGCGAGTGACATCATCAACACATTGATAGATGTCTATAATGACGATGCCATGAATGATAAGAAAAGGATCATAGAGAACACATATTCATATATTAATAGCCGTTTGGATGCCATAGATAAGGATCTTGGTGATAAGGAGACCGAACTTGCTGTTTTCAAAAAGGAACATTCTCTTCTAAACATCAATGAGTATGGTCAGTCATACCTTCAGACGAGTATCGAGTCATCAGAGGAGGTTATCAAGTTGGAAGAACGCAAATCGCTTGCAAACTATCTGTACAACTATGTCGATAAGAATGTTGAGAATAAGCTGATACCAATTCTGCCTGACGTTGATGACAAAAACATTCAAGGTGCTGTTGAAAACTTTAACGAATCAGTGCTCAAACTTGAAAAATATCAGAAGAATGGAACATCAAACAATCCTTATGTCATTGGCATGATGGAGGAACAGGAAGTTCTCAAAAGTAATATAAAAACATTGTTAAGTGCGTATGTTGACGGTATCGATGGGAAGATAAACATTGCGACGAACAAGGAAAGAGAAGCGACGCAGGCAATGAATGATGTGCCGGAGCAGCAGATATATCTTACTAATGTCGAGCGTATTCAGAAGATTAAAGAAGAAATATACGTCAACCTGCTGACAAGACGCGAGGAGCTTCTCATCAGCCAGCCTCAAATTGACGGAAACGCGAAGGTCGTTGATGAGGCGCGTGTTAATACCACGCCGATTTCGCCGAATGAGCCAAAGGTCGTTCTGATTGGCCTAATAATCGGTCTCGCTGTCCCTGTCGCAATATATTTCCTCAGGAGACTGCTTGATACAAAAGTCAGGTTCGGTTCGGAGATCAAAAAAGCAACATCAGTGCCTGTATTGTGCGAATTGCCGATAAAATCATCGACCGACAAGAGGAATGTTGTCGTTTTGGATAATAAACGTGACCAGATTACTGAGGCGTTCAGAATGCTCAGGTCGAACTTGGATTTCCTGATGTGTAAAAATGGTCAACATGCGAAAGTACTCATGTTCACTTCTTTCGGCGAGGGTTCTGGTAAGACATTTATATCATCGAATCTTGCAGTCAGTTTGGCGCTGGCATCAAAGAAAGTGGTTGTCGTTGACCTTGATATTCGTAAAGGCACTTTGGCAAAACGTCTTGACAGAAAAGGAGTCGGCGGGGTTACCAATTACCTTACCGGACGTATGACAGATGTAAAAGACATTATCCAGAATGATGTCATGACGAGTGGACTTGATATTGTTTTTTCAGGTCCTGTCCCGCCTAATCCGGCTGAGCTTCTCAGTTCAAAACGCCTTGACGATATGGTCGGTCAATTGAAAGAAATGTATGATTATGTTCTTCTTGACTGCGTGCCGGCAGGCTATGTGGCCGATGTGGATATAGTGAAACATCTTGCTGATGTGACAGTTTTCGTCATTCGTTCTGGAAGGATTGACAAGAGAATGCTTCCTGAACTTAACCGAATCCATAAAGAAAACATTTTGCCCAATATGTATGTTGTGATGAATGCCACGGATTATAAGAAGTTACCAGGCTATGGCAACGGTTATGGTTACGGTTATGGTTACGGTTATGGTTACGGTTATGGTTACGGTTATGGTTATGGTTATGGTTACGGTTATGGAGACGAGGATGAAAAAAACAAAAAGAAGAAATTATTTAGAAAAAAGTAATATTAATTAAAAAAAGGTAAAATTAAAGCTATGTCAAAAAAATGTAAAGTTTTAGCGTTATTGATGCTAATTTTATTTTCGGTTGGTGCAACGGCTCAGGATAACGCTGTGATCACTCATAAATGGGAGAATCAAAATAGAAATGTCAAAGTGAAGAAAACCATTGACGTTAACGAAGAGGAAAACATAGTACTCAGTGACTCGACGGCTGTTATCCTCGGAAGACCTAATGACAACTGGTATTTGGGCGTCAGTGCCGGTATTCACATGTTCTCTGGCAATGAGGAAGTCTCTTCAGCGAGAATTAACCCGATTACGCCGCAAATAGGGGTGAAGGCTGGTAAATGGCTTACTCCCAGCGTAGCTTTGTCCGCCAATTTGGATCTTGGTTATGCAAAAGGACAAAGCCGTAATAATGTTTACGTACCCGAACCAAGTACCGGCAAGCACCAGAGTTTTGCATTCTACTATTATGACTTGTATGGTGAGGTTACGTTAGACTGGATGAGTCTTACCACTAACTATGCACGTAGCAGTCGTATGAAGTATCATTTGCAGAATACCATAGGAATGGGTTGTGCTTGGCAGACAGGAAAGGCCGGCGACCCTGATAGGAAAGGAAATGTAAGCAACTTTGAATTTTCATTCCATTTTGGCTTTAACAATGATTTCAGATTGAATGACAAGGTGATTATTTTCATCGAACCGAAATTGGCTTTGATTAAAGGCACTTGGGATTATTCTCCAATGTCAAGTACATGGGGCAAGATGGATTATATGATATCAATTTCTATAGGTGCAAAATTTTGGCTTGGCAAGAAATCAAGACATGGCTTCGTTACTATTGGTAGTGTGAAGTAGATGAAATCAGATGGCTGACTATTAATCATCTTTCAAATACATAAAAAACTTGCCTCGTGTTTCGGGGCAAGTTTTTATTTATATATCGAATTTCTTCGGGAATGGTGTTTCAAATTTCAAGTCCTCACCAGTAATCGGATGGATAAAACAAAGTTTGTACGCGTGTAACCCGAGACGGCCAATCGGGTCGTCACCGTCACCGTATTTGGGGTCGCCGACAACAGGGAAGCCGATGTCCTGCATGTGGACGCGGATCTGATTCTTGCGGCCTGTCTCCAGCTGAAGCTCCACAAGAGAATGGCCGTCAGCTACTTTCAGCAATCTGTAATGAGTTACCGCGTATTTCCCACCATTGTCGAATTTGTCAGAGAACGTCACAAACTGACTGTTGTCTTTCAGCCATGAGCTGATGGTTCCGCTTTCTTTTCTCATTTCACCGTGAACCAACGCGACATAACGGCGGTCATAGACAGTCTGCTTCCAGTTCTCCTCAAATCTCAGCGCGATTTTCTTGTCCTTTGCAAAAAGCATCAATCCGGAAGTGTCTCTGTCGAGACGGTGGACGGTGTGCGCATGACACCGCTGATGCTTGCTTTCAAGGTATTTGTTCAAAATGCTCTGAACGGTCTCGTCACCCGGATGGGGAGAGTTGCAAAGAATACCGTCCCTTTTCTCAACGACAAAGAGGTATTTGTCCTCATATACAATTTTTAACCAATGACTTTTGAAAACACTACCGCCGCCATTGCGGATTATCTCAACCGTCATTCCAGGCTCTAATGTACAGTTATGCTGCGTTATTGACTTGCCGTTCACGCACACAGTCCCGCTCGAAAGAATGTTCTTAGCCTTGTTGCGACTTATGCCGTTCATCTTTTCCATTATGAACGGTAGCAACTCGTTGCTTTCCAATACTTTGAAAATCAAATTGTTATATTTCTTTTCATTCGGATTATTCATCTTGGGGAATAATTTTTAATATTTTCGGCAAAAGTAATAAAAATAATTGTTTTCAGAATAAATTTGCATAAATTTGCATGAGTTAAAAATATGAACTAATTACACTAAAAAATAATGACTATCAATGAATTAAAAGATGTCGCATCGCAGGTTCGACGCGATATTATCAGAATGGTTCATGCATGTCAGTCGGGGCATCCTGGTGGATCACTTGGCGCGACCGACATCGTGACGGCATTGTACTTCGACCAAATGCAGATTGACCCGAAGAATTTCCGTATGGATGGGGCGGGGGAGGACATGTTTTTCCTTTCAAACGGCCACATCAGCCCGATGTTTTACAGCATTTTGGCTCATCGCGGATTCTTTCCTGTTGCCGAACTCGCTACATTCCGGCGTCTTGGCACTCGCCTTCAGGGACACCCGACCACAGCGGAAGGTCTTCCTGGCGTGAGAGTCGCTTCCGGCTCACTCGGACAGGGGCTTTCCGTGGCGTGCGGTGCGGCGCAAGCGAAGAAACTCAGCGGTGACAAACATCTCGTTTTCTGTCTTATGGGCGACGGCGAACAGGAGGAAGGCCAGATATGGGAAGCCGCGATGTATGCACCGGCAAAGCATGTCGATAACCTTGTCGCAATCATTGACTATAACAAGAAACAAATTGACGGAAGCACCGACGATGTCCTTAACCTCGGCGACATGAAAGCGAAATACGAAGCTTTCGGATGGCAGGTTTATGAACTCAATGGGAATGATATGCAGCAAGTTGTTGATAATCTGAATGTTGTCCGCAAAAATGCGCATAATGGCCGTCCGCAGCTCTTGCTCGCACATACCGAAATGGGCATGGGGGTTGACTTTATGATGGGCACGCATAAATGGCACGGAAGCGCTCCGAATGACGAACAGGCCGCTTGTGCATTGTCACAACTTAAAGAAACATTAGGCGATTATTGATAACAAAAAACCGTCATTTCCAACGAATTGAGAAATCTCATAAAAATAATGAATCATGAAATTTGAAGTTCAAAATTATAAAGATACAAGAAGCGGTTTCGGCGAAGGTCTGCTTGAAGCTGGCAAACGTAACCCTAAGGTCGTTGGCCTCTGCGCCGACCTTACAGGCTCATTGAAGATGGGCGATTTCCAGAAGGCATTCCCGGAGAGATTCTTCCAGGTGGGCATCGCGGAAGCCAACATGATCGGCATGGCGGCAGGTCTCGCCATCGGCGGCTACATTCCGTTCACAGGCACTTTCGCCAATTTCTCCACCGCACGCGTCTATGACCAGATTCGACAAGTCGTCGCTTATTCCAATAAGAATGTGAAAGTCTGCGCGTCACATGCAGGTATCACTCTCGGCGAAGACGGAGCGACACACCAGACTCTTGAAGATGTCGGGATGATGAAAATGCTGCCGAACATGACGGTAATCGTTCCATGCGATTTCAATCAGACTAAGAATGCAACAATAGCCTGCGCTGAATACGACGGACCTGTCTATCTGCGTTTTGGCCGTCCGAAAGTGGCCAACTTCACACCGGCTGACGAGAAATTCATCATCGGAAAGGCGCAGATGATAGAGGAGGGGACAGATGTCTCCATTTTCGCCTGCGGACATCTTGTGTGGAGGGCAATTCAGGCTCTGCCGATATTAAGAGAGATGGGTATCAATGCTGAATTAATCAACATCCACACAATCAAGCCGTTGGATAAAGAGGCAGTGCTTAAATCTGTGGCAAAGACCGGCTGTGTGGTGACAGCTGAAGAACACATGCGCAATGGCGGTCTCGGCGACAGCATAGCGCAACTTCTTGCAACGAACAATCCGAAACCAATCGAGATGGTCGCCATCAACGATGTGTTTGGACAGAGTGGCACGCCTGATGAGTTGATGAAGCTATATCATCTCGACACGCCTGACATTGTGGAAGCCGCAAAGAGGGCTGTCGCAAGAAAATAACCTGTTGAGATAAACGCGAAAACGGAGCTGATGGAATTTTCCTGTCGACTCCGTTTTTTTTTTATGTATGAAAAAAGGCTCTCGATGTCGAAAGCCTTTGTCTTGTCGGGGTAGCAGGATTCGAACCTGCGACCCCCTGCTCCCAAAGCAGGTGCGCTAGCCGGACTGCGCTATGCCCCGATTATCCGGCGGAGAAGGGGGGATTCGAACCCCCGGTAGCCTTAGGGGCTACGACAGTTTAGCAAACTGTTGGTTTCAGCCACTCACCCACCTCTCCGTGTTCTGTGGTTTTGCGAGTGCAAAGATACATCTATTTTCATTATGTGCAACAATTTTTTTTGAAAAATTTTTATGCTCTTTTGGAATGCGATTTTTTTATTTTTTGTTACCTTTGCAAAAGGTATAAAAGTAATGAAAATGGTAAGATTGTTTCTATTTTATATTTCTGTAATAGCTTTGTTATTAACGTCTTGCAGTAATTGTAGCAACAATGAAAATGTCGTATGTAATAATGATTCACCAAAGAATGTGGTATTAATGATAGGTGATGGAATGGGGCTTGCACAGGTCTATTCGTTGCTTCTCGTTAGCGAAAATCGCACTTCTTTTGAACGTTTTCCTTATTCAGGGCTTGCAATTACACGCTCTTTCTCGAATAAAATCACTGATTCTGCCGCTGCCGGAACAGCTATCGCGACTGGCCATAAAACAAGAAACCATATAATCGGGATGACTGCCGACAGCATTCCTGTACCGAGCCTCCTTGAAATTCTGGCTGAAAAAGGGAAGAAGACCGGCGTTGTGGTGACGTGTTACGCTTCTCATGCTACACCAGCGGCTTTCCTTGCGCATAACGTTGACAGAAATAAATATGAGGAAATCACATCTGAGATTGTGAATAGGGAAGACCTTGACTTGCTCATTGCTGGCGGCAGGAAATATTTCAACGAGAGAAAAGACAACGGCGACTTGATTGAAGTCATGAGGCGTTCCGATTGGTCAGTCCATGATTCGCTATCTCAAATCACTGATAATGAGGTTAGAACAGCAGTGATTGCGTCACGGAAAAATCTGCCTAAAGCACCTGATAGAGGCGATTTTCTTCCTGATGCAACTGCAAGGGCGCTTGAAATACTCAATAGAGGTGAAAACGGTTTCTTCCTCATGGTCGAAGGTTCGCAGATTGACATGGCCTGTCATAAAGGAGACTCAACTTATTTGGTTGAAGAGATGAAAGACTTCGACAAGACAATAAATGTTGTACTTGATTTTGCCGAAAATAATGAAAACACTCTGGTGATTGTGGCGGCGGATCACGAAACGGGCGGACTGACCATCATTGACCCTGATGGAAAATACACAAAGACTGAATTCAAGTTCAGCACACGAAGCCACACGCCGGTGTTTGTGCCGGTTTTCGCTTACGGTCCTGGTGCGGAGAATTTCAGCGGAATCTTTGACAACACTGACATCATGAAAAAAATCCTTGAAATTGTGAGATGACCGGCAAATTCTGACAAAAAAGGGAATCCATGCGGACTCCCTTTTCTTGTCGCTTAAACGTTGACGTTTATGCTTCTGTTGCCGGCTCTTCAGCTGGAGCTTCTGCTGCTGTTTCTTCAGCCGCTTTTGCCGCTGCTTCCTCGGCTGCCTTTGCTGCGAGTTCAGCCTTCTTCTGGGCAATCACTTCAGCGCGTGCTGCGTTGACCTTGCTTTCAGCTTCGATTCTTGCCTTGTAGTCGGCTCTCTTCTTTTCAGCTGTAATCTTGTTGTCCTGTGCAGCCTTGGCTTCTTTTTCTTTCATCCAAGTCTGGAATTTGACTTCGGCCTGTTCTGCTGTCAAAGCACCTTTCTTAACACCGACGAGGAGGTGCTTCTTGAGCAATACGCCCTTGTGCGAAAGGATTGAACGGACTGTGTCTGTCGGCTGAGCACCCTTGTCTAACCATTCAAGGGCTTTCTCAAAATTGAGACTGATCTCAGCTGGAACCGTGATAGGATTGTAGGTTCCGATCTTTTCAATAAATCTACCATCACGAGGTGCACGACCGTCTGCAATTACAATGTGATAGAAAGGCTGACCCTTCTTACCGTGTCTCTGTAATCTGATTTTTGCTGGCATAAAATTAAATGTTTTTGTTTAATTGATTTATAATTAGTTAATTCAAACCTACCCGAGGTTTGCGGCTGCAAAAGTACAAAAAATTTCTTTTGAAAAAATATTATTTTATTTATTTTTTTTACACCCGAATAGGGGGCGTGTCTTGAAAAAAATATTAACTTTGCAACTCTAAATATTTAATTATGGACAAGCAAATCAGATTGATTTACAGATGTTTAAAGACATTTCTGCTTTTATTGCTTTTATGTCCGTCTTTCCCCTTGTTTTCACAGAATGACACATTGAATGTCAATCCAAAAAATATTGACGGATACATTGATGTCGGAATACTGAACATTTTCTCTGAACCCGAGGATGAAGCGTCTGTGTATATCGATGATGTGTTGGTCGGATACACTCCATTCCAGAAAAAAATAGCCGTTGGAGAACATAAACTTTGTATCAGAAAAGAACATTATTATGACTATAACGAGGTAATAACGATGTCAGAGACTAAAATGGTCAAGAAAGTGAGACTTGATCTTATGTTCGGTTATATTAAAATTTCCTCAACACCAGCAGGTGCCATGGTCTATATTAACGACAAAGAGACTTCGTTGATGACTCCTTGCATGACAGGAAAAATCAGTCATGGTTCAACTAAAATATCATTAAAACTAAATGAATATCTGACATTTGACACTGTTGTTGATGTCGCTGAAAATTCCGTTAGCAGACTTAACGTGAATTTGCAGAAATCAGATTTGTACAACAACATTGCAAAAGACGAGTATTATAATCAACTTTATGCTGATACGGTCAGGCTGTCGATGCTGCACGCATCTGATTATATTGCGTCTCAAATTGATGATGCTGCTGATGAAACTCAAAAAAATGGCAGAGATGAGAAATCGAACCGTAAGAGAGTAGTGGCTTTGGGTGAAAAGAAATCAGAACTGAAAAAAAAGAATGAGTTTGGACATACGGTGTGGCTTAAGGTCGGTTCCGGACTATCCGGCATTTGGAATGTTGGTGAAAACAGCACTTCCAGCGAATATTCAATGAAATCCCCGACATTCTATGGCGGGATGCAGTATTCATACAGATTTAACAGATTCTTTGGACTTGGAGCAGAGCTTATTTATTCGAGGACTGGTTATAAAAACTCGTACGTTGTTGATGATTATCAATATGATGATAGTTTTAAATTTAACACCATTGACATTCCTGTTCTGGCTAAATTCTATTTTTTGAAGAATGGTTTAGGTCCGGTGATTGAGATTGGCCCTATTTTAAATTATAAGGCGAACTACATCATGACCCGTAATCCTGGGAATGGAAAACCGGAAACAATAAAAGCTTCATACAATGCTTTGAATTATGGCGCGACAGCCGGCATCGGCTGTGACTTCAGAATTTCCGATGTTGTTTTCACGGTGAATGTCAGGACAATTATGGAATTGACGAGTGTGTTTGAAAATGTCAATCACAATATGTTTCATGTTCAAGTCGGCTTGGGCGTAAAGATTTATTGATATGTTTTTGGTTTTCGATACTGAGACGACAGGTCTTCCACTGAGAAAAGATGCGCCATTGACGGATTATGACAACTGGCCGAGAGTTGTGCAACTTGCATGGCAGGTCTATGATGAAATTGGTCATCTTGTTGATTCTCAAAATTATATCATTCGACCTGATGGGTTTGAGATTCCAATCAATGCGAAAATGGTGCACGGAATTTCAACCGAGCACGCCTTGAAGGTCGGGAGACCGATTGGAGAAGTCCTTGACATATTCATCGAATCGGCTCAAAAGTCAAAATATTTTGTCGGACATAACATCAATTTCGACCTGAGTGTCCTTGGCTGCGAGTTCTTGAGAAACAGGGGAGAAAACCCGTTGCCGAATTGGAAGATTATCGACACCTGCACGGAAAAGACAGCGATGTTCTGCAAGATACCCGGCGGGACACACGGAGGTTTCAGGTTCCCGAAGCTGACAAATTTCTATAAGCTGTTGTTTGGCAATGAGTTTGACTCGGCCCATAACGCTATGGCAGATGTCTCCGCCACGGCGCGAGTGTTTCTCGAACTCGTCAGAATAGGCGTCCTGAATAAAATTGATATTCCTGAAAATGATGAATTCTTTTCGAATTTCAAAAGCGCAAATCCTGATACGATCCAAGCTGCTGACATTAATGTCATCTCCAATACAGAAGAAACGCCGGTGATAGAAAATGTTGAACAACAACCTGTTACAGAACGTGTCGCGGCGCCGGAGAAAATCAATTTCACACATCTTCATGTCCACTCGCATTTTTCCATCCTCGACGGGATGTCGAAAGTATCTGACCTCGTTGACAAATGCAAACGTTGCGGCATGTATGCCATGGCTCTCACAGATCACGGCAATATGTTCGGTATCAAGGAGTTGGCCGATTATTCCGGCAAGGTGAACGGGAAAATAAAAGAAAAGATAAAAGAGAAGGAAGCCATTTTAAATAAGGAGGACGCGACTGAGGAAGAAAAAAATGATGCCGCCGCCGAGATTGAGAAACTGAAAGGTCAGTACTTCAAGCCGATTTTCGGGACCGAGGCTTATTGCGCTCCTGTTGAAATCGCAAAGCGCGACGGGCGTCAGGACCGCGGATGGCACCTTATCTTGTTGGCTAAAAATAAAACCGGTTACAAAAACCTTTGCAAACTTGCGTCTATAGCCTATACCGACGGCTTTTATTACAATCCGCGTATTGACCACTCGCTGATTGAGAAATATCATGAAGGCCTGATTTGCAGCTCGGCGTGTCTCGGCGGCGAGGTGCCTCAGAAGATAATGAATGGCGACGTCAAAGGCGCCGAAGAGACGATATTATGGTTCAAGAGTGTTTTTGGAGAAGATTATTATCTTGAGATTCAACGACATAAGACAGACAAACCGGGAGGCGACAGAGATGTTTATGAACGTCAGGTTGAGGTGAACAAGGTGATTCTCGAGCTTGCGAAGAAGACAAACACCAAGGTCATTGCCACCAACGACGCGCATTTCGTTGAGGAGGAACATGGCGAGGCGCACGACCGTCTCATCTGCCTCAGCACCGGCAAGGATGTTGACGACCCAACGCGAATGCACTACACGAAGCAAGAATGGCTGAAGTCACCGGAAGAGATGTGGGAGATTTTCAGCGATGTCCCCGAAGCGTTGGCGAATACCATGGAAATAGCCGATAAGGTTGAAAGTTATAGTCTTGATTCTGACCCGATTATGCCAGCGTTTGACATCCCGGAAGATTTCGGCACCGTTGAACAATATCGTCAAAAATATACAGAAGAAGACCTGTTCAATGAGTTTACTCGCAATGAGCATGGCGAAGTGGTCATTAGTCAGGCTGAAGCCGAGAAGAAAATTAAGAAGCTTGGCGGTTACGATAAGTTGTACAGAATCAAGCTTGAAGCGGATTATTTGGCTAAACTTGCATGGGAAGGCGCGAAGATGCGTTATGGCGAGAACCTTACCGAGGAACAGCATGAACGCATTGTATTTGAGTTGCATATAATGAAGACAATGGGCTTCCCCGGCTACTTCCTCATTGTTCAGGATTATATCCGCGGCGCCCGTGAGGAGCTTGGCGTCAGTGTCGGTCCCGGACGTGGCTCGGCAGCCGGCTCCGTGGTGGCTTACTGCTTGAAAATCACCGATGTTGACCCGCTGAAATACGACCTGCTGTTTGAACGTTTCCTTAACCCCGACCGAATCTCACTGCCTGATATCGATGTTGACTTCGATGACGACGGACGTGGCAAGGTGCTTGACTGGATCACTCGTAAGTATGGAAAAGAGAAAGTCGCTCACATCATCACATACGGAACGATGGCAACAAAGTCGGCCATTCAGGATGTGAGCCGTGTCCAGAAAATTCCGTTATCGACAGTAGCTGAAATAAAAAGCTTCATTCCCGACAAGAACTTTCCCGATAACATCAAAGATGAAAACGGTAAGGCACCAAAGGTAAATCTCAAAAATTGTTATAAATACGTTCCGGAACTTAAAGCATTGGTTGAAGGTGAGGATGAGAACATATCATCAATGCTGACATACGCACAGGAGCTTGAAGACACAAACCGTCAGATTGGCATTCATGCCTGTGGAGTTATCATTGGAGCCGATGACCTTACGAAATTCGCACCGGTCTGCACCATCAAAGATAAGGATACCAACGAAGATGTGCTTGTAACTCAATACGATGGACATGTCGTTGAGAGCGTTGGCCTTATCAAGATGGACTTTTTGGGTCTTAAGACTTTGACGCAGATCAAGGACGCACTCGCCAATATAAAGAAAACACATGGCATTGATCTTGACATCGACAATATCCCGATTGACGACCCTGAGACATATAAACTTTATAGTTCCGGCAACACGATAGGCACGTTCCAGTTCGAATCGCCCGGAATGCAGAAATATCTACGCGAGCTGCAACCGACTGTGTTTGAGGACCTTATCGCTATGAATGCGCTATATCGTCCAGGTCCGATGGATTATATCCCGACGTTTATCGCGCGTAAGCAAGGCAAGGAACCCATTGAGTATGACTTCCCGGAAATGGAGAAGTATCTGAAAGATACATACGGTGTCACGGTGTATCAGGAACAGGTGATGCTTCTTTCAAGGCAGTTGGCGAATTTCACCCGTGGTGAGTCTGATACCTTGCGTAAAGCAATGGGTAAGAAGCAGATAGCCAAGATGATGGAGCTTAAGGATAAGTTCATGAAACAAGGTCAGGAGCTTGGACATGATGCCAAGATTTTGGAGAAGATTTGGGCCGACTGGGAGAAATTCGCCTCGTATGCGTTTAACAAGTCTCACGCCACATGCTATTCTTGGGTCGCGTACCAGACCGCATACCTCAAAGCCCATTATCCGGCTGAATTCATGGCAGCCGTCCTCAACAGCAGCATCACCGACTCAAAGGAAGTGGTGTTTATGATGGATGAATGCAAGAGAATGAAAATCAATGTCTTGCCGCCAAATGTCAATAAGTCAGATTATAAATTCACTGTCGATACAAATGGAAATATCTATTACGGCTTTGGCGGAATAAAAGGCGTTGGAGAGGCCGCGAATGTCATCAGTGAAGAGCGTGAGTTGAACGGGCGTTATACGAGTTTCGCTGATTTCATGGCAAGAGTGGGGGCGAAGAACCTTAACCGCAAAGTGTTGGAATCGTTGGCCAAAGCTGGTGCCTTCAGCGATTTCACTGAGCTTCACAGGGCTGCGTATTTCTATGTCGCGCCAGGCGAGAAGGCGACGTTCATAGAGAAATCCATCCGCATGGTCAATGCGAGCAATGACCGGAAGAACAATGCGCAGATTGACCTATTCGGCGAACTGGAAGCTCAAGGTGAAAGCATGTTCCAACTTGATATTCCTGTCTGCGAACGTTGGTCGAACATAAAGATGCTTGACGAAGAGAAGGATGTCATCGGGTTCTATCTCAGCTCGCATCCGCTTGAAACATACAGACATACACTCGATTTCTTCGTTGATGTCAACCTTGAGAAAATTCAGGAAACCATTCAAACCAAGAAAGGCGCAACGGTGCATTTTGCCGGAATAGTGACTTCAAGCGTCGAAATGACAGCCAAGTCGAACGGTAATAAATTCGGGAAATACACCATTGAAGACATGAGCGGAAGCTACGACTTCCCGCTGTTCTCAAAAGATTATATGAAGTTCAACTATCTGTTTGTGGTCGGCACACCGCTGTTTATCACCGGAATTGTCCAGGAACCTTATTACAACAGAAATGTGCCGGAGGAAGGTAAACGGCCTAATGAGTTGAAAATCATTGACGTTGACCTTCTTGAAAACGTTTTGCCGAAAACCAAACGTGAGGCGAAATTCACCTTCAAAGTGAACAATCTTAACAGTAAAAACGTTAAGGATATGATTGATGTCATCATGTCAAATAAAGGCGGACAGCAGTTTTCTGTTTTACTTGTTGATAATGAACACGAGATGACGTGTTCGCTTCATCCAGAGAAAAACAAGATTGATATTGAGGCCGTTTTCAATAAAATTGACGAACTCAAGAAAAAAAATAGCGATTACGCCGATTTGGTGTGCTATGATTTGCTGAAATGATTATTTTTGCAACTTGAAAATACAAACTTTAAATAATAAATAGTTATGGCTAAACAGATTTCAGAAGAAACATTTGAGCAGGATGTTCTCAAGGCAGAACTCCCTGTTATGGTTGATTTCGGCGCAACATGGTGCGGACCTTGCAAAATGATTGCCCCTTATATGGAACAATTGAGTGAAGAATATGCTGGCAAGGCATTGGTTTTCAAGGCTGATGTCGATGACTGCCCTGGCCTTGCAGGAAAATTCGGAATTAGAAACGTCCCGACAGTCCTTTACTTCAAGGGCGGTCAGGTGGTTGACAAAAATGTCGGCGGCGCTGCAAAGTCGGTGTTTGAAGACAAACTGAAAAAGATTATCTAATTTTTAATTGATAAAAGTTGAGGGTTAAAGAGCTGATGTTCTTTAACCTTTATCTTTTTATTAAACACGATTTGTTTTGCCAATTCAAAGGAATAACATAGTTGATTTGGGAAACCTCGAGTTTCTCGCCAAGCAGATTGTCGAAGGCTTCATCACTGGCCTGCACAAGAGTCCTTTTCATGGCTTTTCTGTCGAATTTGCCGAACATCGTCTTTACAATTCCGGCGAACCAATAAGGAATATCGATTGGAAACTTTATGGAAGAACCGAGAAACTGTTTGTCAAACGCTACGAAGAGGAGACCAACCTCCGCTGCCAGCTTGTGATTGACACAAGTTCGAGCATGTTCTTTCCTGTAAGACAAAACCTTGATTATCAGCATCCTAATAAACTGTGGTTTTCCGTTTACAGCTCAGCCGCTCTTATTGAATTGATGCGCAGGCAACGTGATGCCGTGGGTCTTGATTTGTTCGACAATAAAATTGATTTTCACATCGATGCAAAACTTTCTCCCGTGCATATTAACTTGATATACAGTGAGTTGGAGAAACTTCTTCTGTCATATAACAAAACGGAAAAGAAATCCACCGACGCAATATCATGTCTCCACAAAATCGCCGAGATGACGCATCAACGCTCGTTGGTGATTATTTTCAGCGATATGATACAAAATCTTGACTCTTATAATGAGCTGTTCGCCGCGCTTGAGCATCTTCGCTACAACAAGCATGAAGTCGTGCTTTTCCATGTCCATGACGGACTTCTCGAACACAAACTTGAATACGAAAACCGCCCGTATCGTTTCGTTGACCTTGAATCAGGTGATGTCGTGAAACTTAACCCATTGGATGTCAAGGAAAAATATGAGGCTATCATGAGACAGCGGAAAGACGACCTGCTGCGTCACTGCTATCAATATCAGGTTGATTACATCGAAGCCGACATCAATAAATTGTACGACCAAGTGCTTACGTCGTATCTGATTAAACGCGAGAAACTTCGTTAAAGTTTCAGAATCACCTGCAATTTGCCGTCGGTCTTCACATTCCCTTCTATTTTTTCCAACCCGCTGCTTATTTCGTCAATGTCGCTATAAATAGTGCATCCGATTTTAGCGTTTAATGAGGCGATTTTTGAGAACTTATATTTTGCAACCAAGTACATTCTCATTCCTTTATGATACATTGAACCGATTGAGAATGAATAGAGTACATCGTTCTCGTAGGCGTAAACCGCTCCCGCTGGGCTGTCGAACAAGGCATATCTGAAAGATAAATTGATTGGCTTTTCCGGTGGATTGAAAATTATATCTTGATAAATCAAGTATGAATTTTTTGTTTGTTCCAAATCTGTTTTGATAATGTGATATTCAGCTCTGTTTTTCAATGTGACAGATTCGCCGATGGGGTAGGTGATGTGGAATCTAAACATTGTTTTTCTCTCATGAACCAACTTGCGCATATACGTCATTTCGCTGCTGCCGTTCACTTCTTTGTCTTTGTGCTTTAACTCAATGAAAAACAATGCTTTGCTGTTTATCTGATGGTTGATTAGCAAGTCGTACGACCGACTTCTGCTCGGAGAATAGGATGTTGTTTTGATCCAATCCGACTGCGGGAAATCTGCGGTGGCGACTATTTTCCATTTTGGCGCAAATGAGAAAGATGTTGAAAGATAAACACCTTTCTCATTGCGTGTGCCGCTCCCGGCCGCAAAAGAATTACTGTAAAAATTCTGATATTTCTTGTCATAATTGCGATATAAAATTGTAAAATCCACATAACCGACCGGTTGTATCGTGGTTGCAATTAGAAACGCCGGCGCTTTGTTATCGCTTATGGCCGCTTCTCCGTAAAATGATATTTTTTTCAAGATATAATAGAAGTCAATTCCTTGATTTACAAGTGACTTGCCTTTAAAATAGAATGTGTTGTACAGTCTCGGCTCGGGGCTTAATTCACAACTCAGATTTGTTTTGTGTATGGTGTAGCCGATTTGAAAATGACTTGTTCTGAAACTGATGTTTCCGCCGAACAGCTCTTTCGTAATGACATGTCTGTCAATGAGTTCACCATACGTTCTGTGCAGGCCAGTCTGTTGCAGTGTGGTAATTTGCGTTGGGTTGCCAAGACTGTCAACGGCACTTACGTTTGCATCGGCTTTTGTGTTTGAATAAAACGCTGTCACGTCAAAGCTGTATATTCTGAATGTTGCGGCTGCGCCCCTCAGGTAATTCACCTCGTTTGCCGATTTTGAAGCTCTGATGTTTTTGGCTTTGCGTAACAGTGAACCGCCGCTGCTTGTAAATGACAAGCCTGAACCCATTGTAACTCCTTGCCCGAATCCGACTTGATAGTCACCGAGAGCTAATGTCTTGATTTTTAGGTTGTTGCTTAAGTTTATGTCTCTAACCAAGAAATGTAACGACCAGAAATCAATTGTTGAATACAAATGTCCGTCAAGCATTTTTCTGATTGAATCGTTGATTTTTGGAGTGAAAAGATATTCGCCCGCGTCTTTTTCAAGTGCAAAACCCGCTTCTATTTTGTCGCGATGTGAAAAGTTATACCTGAGGAACAGTCTCTGTGGACTTCCCAAATATTTTTTGTTTGGCTTTTCATACAGAATGGAATCGCTAATATTTTGATAACCAGCCTTTTTGTTAAAATTACGGTCTGTCTCAAAAACAATCTGATGCTTTGCGAATTTTATTATGTCTTTGACTTTGAACTTGTTTGTACTCGAAGGCTTTCCAAAACAAATGAGCGGTTTCAGAACAGTTAGCGTCAGATCGTCGATTCCGTCTATCAACTTTAGTTCGTCAAAAATGCGAATATCTCCAAAGTTTTTTCTGTAGTTGTTGATACTTTCTATAATGTAAGTGCTAATCAAATGAAACTCAATCAATTGTGATAATTCTTCGTTATCGTTTACATTGATTTTGTTGTCTATCATATCCCAATAAGCATCGACTATCTCGCTGTAGTCTATTTCTTCTTCACTGTTCTCGACCATGCTTTCTATCTGATTGATAATCAAGCTTTCCGTAATATCATTCTGACATGATGCAACAAACGGAAGGAATAAAAATAAAGTTAAAAATATCTTTTTCATAATCTGAAAATCATGCTGCTTTGAAATGAAACACCAGTATATTGGTTCATTTTCGCACTGACATCAATGATGAACCATTTGATTGAATATCCGACGCCAAAACACGCAGTGGCAGGATTTGTACAGACTCCGACTCTTAGGGAAAAACCTTTTAACACATTGTATTCCAATCCGATACGATAATCCATGTTTTTGTCTGAATTGTATTCCAATTCTGTCGTTCCCAAAAAATCATTGGTGATTTTGTAAGACAAACCAAACCTTAATACGATAGGAATTTTCTCTTTGATTGTAGTTTTGATTTTAACATTTAACGGATTAAAGATATATGCGCCGATACAGAGTTTGTCGGTTATGTCAGATTGAACACCCAATTCGAATGTTGCAGTTCGTCGCTTTCCATACGCGTTTGAAAAGTTAAAATAAAGATAATCAATCTGCAAGCCGATTTTCAGATGTGGACCGAAACTGCGTGCGTAGGAGATTCCAATTTTGTTTTCACTGAAATCTGAAAATCCGAAACGGCTGAATGTCAAACCAAGAGCACCTATATTATTAATAGGTGTTGCAAAAGCGGCATTGACAAATGATAATTCTTTCATGGAGAAACGGTTTTCGTAAGATATGCCGATTGCCATGCCGTTCCAATCTGCCATTCCAGCAGGATTGTTGAGAATACTCCAAAAATCGTGGAGTGCTACCGAACAGTTCCCTAATGATGAACTGCGACTGCCCGTCGGGCTGACCAGCCCCCATGCCATGCAATGGGAACACAATAGGCACAAGCCTACCGCAAAAAGATTTCTTTTCATGGTTTTTAGTTGTTATGTAAAAAATCTATATCATTTTCAAAAGTGCTGCAAAAATACACTTTTTTTCAGAAACGTCAAGTATTTTTAGTAACTTTGTGCAAAATTTTTTTTTTATGGATATTTTATTGATAGTCGTAGCTTTCATTGTGCTGATTGTTGGATTGGTTGGTGACATTCTGCCAGGCATTCCAGGCACACCGGTAACTTATTTGGCTTTATTGATTGTACATTGGACAGACAAAATCAGCTATTCAGCTCAGTTTCTTGTAATCACCGGACTTATTGCCGCCGCGATAACAGTCCTTGATTATATCGTGCCGGTCTGGGGGACTAAGAAATTCGGTGGGACAAAAGCGGGTGCGCGTGGAAGTACTATTGGGTTGATTGTCAGTGTGATAGTTCTTCCGATGCTTGGAATCGTCATCGGGCCTTTCGGAATCATCGGGCTTCTCGGCGGACCGTTTTTAGGTGCTTATATCGCTGAAAAAAGAGCGGGAAACGATGATACGCTTGCGTGGCGCTCGGCGTTCGGCTCGTTCCTCGGTTTTCTGACCGGAACATTGATGAAGATTGTTTATACTCTCGTCATCGGATTTTTCATGGTGAAAGAAATTGTAATGTTAGCATTTAATTAAAATGACAATATGAATTTGGAAGAAAAAGCGAAACATATCAGGAATTTGATAATCAACGCATTGGCGGAAGCCGGCTCCGGGCATACCGGCGGCTCCTTGGATTTGGTCGATATTTTCACGGTGTTGTATTTCAACCATTTACGCTATGATGCTAAAAACCCGAGGTGGGAAGACCGCGACAGAGTGGTGCTTTCAATCGGGCATACCGCGCCGGTGCTTTACGCGACATTGGCTGCTGCCGGTTTCTTTCTCGAAAAGGAGTTGATGACGCTCCGTAAATTCGGAAGTCGTCTTCAGGGACATCCGAGTCTTGACTCACAACTGCCTGGTGTTGAGACATCGGCGGGTTCGCTCGGTCAAGGGCTTTCGATTTCCAATGGCATGGCTTTTGCGGCGAAATTTGAGAAGAAAGACTATCGTGTATATTGCGTGATGGGCGACGGTGAGATTCAGGAAGGCAGCGTCTATGAAGCGGCAATGGCGGCGGCACATCACAGGCTTGACAACGTTTGTGCAATCCTTGACAGAAACCGACTTCAGATTGACGGAAACACCGAAGACGTGATGGCGCTCGAACCGCTTGCCGACAAATGGCACGCTTTTGGATGGAATGTCATTGAGATTGACGGACATAATCATTCTGAGATAAAAGCGGCTTTGCTCAAGGCTGAACAATGCAAAGGGAAACCGACAATAATCATCGCTCATACGGTCATGGGAAAGGGCGTTCCTGAAATTGAGAATGACAACAAATGGCACGGGAAAGTGCCGACGAAAGAACAGGCTGTTGAATGGATAAATAGACAATAATGACTTATATTAATAAAGGTGACAGACCGACCAAAACGGGTTTTGGCGAGGGTGTCCGCGATGCGGCGAGGAAAAACGGAAACGTTGTCGGCATCGGCGCTGACATCACGGCATCGGTTGGAATGAATATTTTCTCTGAAGCGTTCCCGGAACGTTTCATTTCGTTGGGGATAGCCGAACAGAACTGCGTCGCGACGGCCGCAGGCTTGGCGCTTTCAGGCAAGATTCCTGTCTTCAGCACCTACGGAGTCTTTGCGGCGCATCGTGCCAATGACCAGATCCGTATTTCGTTGTGTTATAATAATTTACATGCGATAATAGGTGGCGCACACACTGGCGTTTCCGTCGGCCCCGACGGCGCCACACATCAGGCGTTGGAAGACATCGCAACGATGCGCGTGCTCCCGAGAATGACCGTGATCTCGCCTTGTGACGCGACACAGGCTCGTGTCGCGACGGAAAAGGCGATCCTTGAACTCGACGGCCCCGTATATATCCGCTTCGGTCGTGAACTTGTAGCTGACTTTACGTATGAAAATCAAGACTTTACAATCGGGAAAGGTCAGGTGATGAGAGATGGCGATGACGCTTGTATCATCGCGACAGGCCATGAAGTGTGGGAGTCGTTGAAAGCCGCTGAGAGACTTGAGGAGAACGGACTGCGTGCCACGGTCATCAACATTCATACGATAAAGCCGCTTGACGAGGTGCTTCTGCTTGATGTTGCGCGGCGTTTCAAAACGATTTACACCGTTGAAGAACATCAGGTTACAGGCGGACTTGGCAGTGCGGTGGCGGAGTTTCTCTCTGAAAAAATGCCGACAAAAATAGTCAGAATTGGCGTTAATGACCGTTTCGGCGAGTCGGGGAAGGCCGGCGAACTGATGCATCATTTCGGTCTCGACGCTGAATCTATATATGATAAGGTGTATTCTGATATTATTGAAAAATAATCTTTTAATGCATAAATAATTGAATATGAATAAAATAACAAAGTTTATCACGGCTTTATTACTTTTCGCGGGTTTGAATTCTTTTGCCTGCACTAATTTCCTTGTCACAAAAGGAGCATCCGTTGACGGCTCCAATTTCATAACCTACGCCGCCGACTCGCACATCAGATATGGTGAGTTGTATTTCACTCCAGCCGCCGACTGGCCGGAGGGAAGCATGAGGACGATTTATGACCGTGGGACGGCAGAGCCGCGCGGACAGGTGCCGCAGCCGCCGCATACCTATCAAGTTGTTGGCTATATCAATGAAAATCAAGTGGCAATGGGGGAGACGACTTTCGGCGGCCGTGAGGAACTCATTGACAAAAACGGACTCATCGACTACGGCAGCCTGATGTTCATGGCACTCGAACGCAGCACCTCGGCGCGTGAGGCGATAAAAATCATCGCCGACCTCGTCGAGACTTACGGCTACGCAAGCGACGGCGAGTCGTTCTCGATCTCCGACAAAGACGAGGTCTGGTATATGGAAATCATCGGGAAAGGCGAGGAGAGAGGCTGCGTGTGGGTCGCAATCCGAATCCCCGACGGCTGCGTCTCGGGACACGCAAACGCCGCGAGAATACAGAATTTCCCGTTAAGAGACGGCAAGAAATCCATTACTGACAAAGACTGGAAACGGCTTTATAATCAAGATGTTGAGGTGATTTACAAACATGATGTCATCACTTTCGCACGCAAGAAAGGCTATTTCAACGGCAAGGATTCCGACTTCGATTTCAGTGCTGCGTACGCGCCGGTTGACTTCTCCGCCGCCCGCATCTGCGACCTCCGCGTCTGGGCGATGTTCAATGAAGTGTGTGATGATATGGGCCAATATTGGGATTATGCGACAGGAAAAGACCTCGAACACGGACGTATGCCGTTGTATATCAAGCCGAACCGTAAGATTTCCTTGAGCGACATGATGGGTTTCATGCGTAATTACTATCAGGGGACTGAACTTGACAAATCGCAAGGTGTCGGTGCAGGCGCGTGCGGCTCGCCTTATCGGATGAACCCGCTTTATTGGGAATACGACGGCGAAAAATATTTCAACGAGAGAAGCACTGTCGCCCTGCAAACAGGTTTCTCGTTCATCGCGCAGACAAGAAACTGGCTTCCGAATCAGATTGGCGGAATCATCTGGTTCGGCGTAGATGACACAAACTCAACGGTTTACACGCCGTTCTATTGCTCCATCTCCGAAGTGCCGATTGAGTTCCGCCAAGGGAATGGCGACATGCTGACATATTCCGACAATGCCGCTTTCTGGGTTTTCAACCGTCTCGCTCATTTCAAATATCTGTTCTACAACCGCGTGATTGGCGATATTCAAAAGGTGCAGAACGAGCTTGAAAATTCATATCAAAATCAAGTTAAAACCGTTGATAATCAAGCATTAGAGCTTCTGAAAAACAATAAGGCTGATGAAGCGGTCGCACTGCTGACTGACTTTTCGTCGAAAGCCAGCGCAAACACCGTGGCACGATGGAAAGAACTTGACAACTATCTGTTAGTCAAATATTTGGACAGCAATGTGAAACAAGAAGAGAACGGTGAGTTCAAACGTAATCCGTGGGGTTATCCTGTGCGTCCGCAGCAGCCCGGCTATCCGGATTCCTGGAAAAAAGCCGTGATTGAAGAAAGCGGGGAAAGATTTAAGAGGTAAGCCATGAAAAACTCAAAGCCATTGGCGGAGCGGCTCCGTCCGACATCGCTTGACCAATATATTGGCCAGAAGCATTTGATTGGCGAAAATGCGGTGCTGCGCCGCGCCATCGAGAGCGGACACATCCCCTCGATGATCTTCTGGGGACCTCCGGGTGTCGGGAAAACAACGTTGGCGTACATCATCTCGAAGCAGGTGAAACGGCAGTTTTTCGTGCTTAGCGCGGTGAGCAGCGGCGTGAAAGACGTCCGCGAGATATATGACCGTGCGCGGATGGCACCTGAAGCACCGATTCTTTTCATTGATGAAATACATCGTTTCTCGAAGGCGCAGCAGGACTCGCTGCTTGGCGCTGTAGAGAAAGGCCTCGTCACACTCATAGGCGCGACGACGGAGAATCCGAGTTTCGAGGTGATTTCGCCTTTGCTCTCCCGCTGTCAGGTCTATATCCTGAAAAGTCTTGAAAAAGATGATCTTAAACAACTGATTGTCAATGCTGTTGAGACATTGAAAGATGACTATAAAAAGGAGATTGTCATTGAGGAAGATGAAGCACTGATGCAGATTAGCGGCGGCGACGCACGTAAACTTCTGAATGCCATCGATTTGGTTGTCAGTATGTTGGATGACGAGAACCAAGATTCTGATAAACTTGTTGTCACCAACGAAATGACGACGAAGTACATTCAGAGCAACTTGTTGAAATACGACAGGATGGGGGAGATGCACTATGACATCATCTCGGCCTTCATCAAGTCGATCCGCGGCAGCGACCCGAATGCGGCGGTTTACTATCTCGCAAGGATGATTGAGGCCGGCGAAGACCCGCTTTTCATTGCGCGGCGTATGCTGATACTTTCAGCTGAAGACATCGGAAACGCCAACCCGAACGCGCTTCTGCTCGCCAACGCATGCTTCGACGCCGTGAGCAAGATCGGTTTTCCGGAAAGCAGGATAATCCTCTCACAGACAGCGACTTATCTCGCTTCATCGGCCAAGAGCAACGCCGCTGTCATGGCGATAGACTCGGCTCAGGCTTTGGTGCACAAGACCGGAAACCTCAGCGTGCCGATGCATCTGCGCAACGCACCGACGAAACTGATGAAAGACATCGGCTACAGCGACGGCTACAAATACGCACATGATTACCCCGGCAATTTCGTTGAGCAGGAGTTTCTGCCGGCGGAGATTTCAGGCACACGGCTTTACTCGCCGCAGGAAAACCCGAAGGAGCTTGAGCTGCGCCGCTCGCTGAAGGCGAAATGGAAAGACAAATACGGGTATTGATACCTCAGTTCGCGGCTCACGACGGACTTGTCCTTGCCGATTGCCGCCGCTATCGTCTGTGAAAAATTTTGTGACAACATTGCAGAAATTGTGTTGATTTGCAATAATAATCAAGATTTGTCTATATGTCAACAAATCCTCTTCCCGTATTTTTGCGCTGCAATTTAATCTAAGGTTTTTATGGGACTATTTAATTTTAACAGGCCTCGCACAGACGGGCAGACCTTTGATGGTCAAGGCACTGAACGAACCGGGTTCATTGACAATGTCTTTGTCAATCTGGAGAAAGGTTGTCTGCTTCAACGTTATCCTTACGATAACTTAAGTACTTGCGCTAAAGTAACAGTACAAGAGGGACAACAAATGGTGTTTATGTCCGAAGGAATGTATTCAGACACCTTCCTTCCGGGTAGTCACACGCTAACCACCAATAATGTTCCTTTCCTCGAAAAGATTATGAACATTCCCTTTGGCGGGGGTTCTGCTTTTAAGACGACGCTTTTCTGCGTCAGCACCAAACGTCAGCGTTTTGCCGGCGATGATGCCGGTTGGGGCGTAGGCCTCACGATTCGTGATTATACTCTTTCGGATGAAGGTATCACTATTAAGGTGGGTGCATACGGCAGTTACGAGTTCCGTATCACCAACGCCATTGCTTTCATTCGCGAATATAGCGGCACTGAGCACGAGATTTGGTTGGACGATTTCGCTAACGAGTTCTCTTCGGCTGTCAGCCAACGTGTAACTCCGACCCTCAGTAAGTTCTTCAGCCAACGCAAAGTGAGCATCACCGATGTGAACAACTACCTCGTCGAGGTGGCCGACTTCGCGAAGAACGAGATTAACGAGTATTTGGAAGACTATGGCATCGAACTCACGAAGTTTGATGTAGAAGGTATCAATCCGATTGAGAGTGATCCCAATTATCAAAAGATTTTAGAGGCACAAACCGAAGCCGGTGCGATGGACTTGGAGAGCCGCGCTTTGGCCCGCAAGCGTCAGCGCGAGGGCTATAACTACCAACAGGAGCGTCAGTTCGACGTTATGCAGACGGCAGCCGGTAACGAAGGTGGTGCCGGTCAGATGATGGGTGCCGGCATGGGTGTCGGCATGGGCTTCGGAATGGGAGGCGTTTTTGGCGGCATGATGGGACAGATGGCACAGGGTGCTATGAACGCGCAACCGCAGATGACACCTCCTCCTATGCCACAAGCCGTACAAGTGTTTGTGTTTATCAATAACCAACAAGCAGGACCATTTGACATGAACGGACTGAGCCAATTGGTGGCACAAGGTCAACTCACTCCGGCAACGCTCGTTTGGAAAGCCGGCATGCCGCAATGGGCAGCTGCCTCCACTTTACCGGAACTCAATGGATTATTTGCAGCACCTACGCCTCCCGTCCCGCCGACACCACCTATTGTTTAATTTTAAAACCATATTGTCATGAAAAATCCGCTTTATACTATTCTGACACCTATTTTAGTTATAGCTGTCACCTTGCTTGGTTTTATCGTTTTAAGGCCCGAAGACCCACCGGTCATCTACTGGGTCACGGTGGCTTGGGGCGTTGCGTTAGAGATTTTATTCTTTATCTGGCTCAGATGGAATAAGTTAGACATTCAATGGGAAGAAGAGCAAACGACTGCTTTTCGTCTCTTTTCCGGCTCGTCAGCGGTCATATACATTGGAATTTCCGTTGCTTGGATAGTCGCTTTCTACTTCCTGCGTCCTAAGATGGGGAAAAATGCTGACGCCATCTATCTGTTTGTTCTTGCAGGTCTTACCGTCCTTTGGCTTGTCGTCGCAGCCATGACGGGTCGTCACGACGCCGCCTATAACAGTCAACAGAAGACGTTGGGGAGCAATACGTTTAACCAACGTGACTTCGTGGCAGAACTCAAGGAGCAAGCCGCAGAACATCAAACGCCCGAAACCAAACGCGCCTGGACGGCCCTTATCCGCGATGCAGAATCGGTTCCGCCTGCTCAGTTTGCAGCCAAAGTTGAGTCATTGCGTGCGCGTGCGCAAAAATTGTCATAAAGGAATAACAAATCATAAAATCACAAATCATAAATTTAAAATTTTTACAATCATGTCATTAAAAGATCGTATCAACAAGCGTCAGCAGACGCACGAAAAAGGTTACGTTTCCTTCACTGAAGAAGATTTGAACGAAGCCAAAATCAACAACCAAGCCAACGAGGAAGCCTATTATTTTTTAGATGCGGCGATGACGACCAGCAGTCATTTGACGAAAGAAGACAAGAACGGCGATACCGTTCTCATTGATGATGTGTATCCTTGCACCGAAGCGGAGTGCGATGAGATGGATGACCTTCTCAATAAAGCGGAGAAAGCCGTCAGGGACCGTAACGATTCCTTTTTCAAAGACCGTCTCGCAGAGTTGCGCGGCATCGTTGCCTGGTCACGCGAGAAACATTGGAATTTCCAATGGTCGCTTATCTTGGGTTGTGTCCTTTCGGTGTTGGGTATGATGTACCTTCGTAATGATGCCAAAGACAGTGCCGCACGTCAAGAACGCGAATTGAAACAGGTTCAGAATTGGGTGAAACAAGACACCACCATTGCTTATGATGTCTGCCCCTCTGAATGGCATATAGAATCGCTGGAGTCTGCCAACAAACACAAAGCTGCCCGTTTAGCCAATACCAAGAATCATATTATATCTACTCAGTCATCTATTGATGATTATCAGGCTCGTCTGGATACTTGCACAAACAAGGATCGTAAGAAATCGTATAAAGAGTCGATAAAGAAGAGCGAGAAGAGACTTAAAGGATATCAGGACCAATACGAAGAAATCAACGAGATGAAGTTCAAGGAATATCAAAAGATGGTCATCAAAGAGGAGAAATCGGATGCCAAACAAGCCAACAAACATGCTGTTTGGATGTGGATTTTCTTGGTGTACGTCGTTCTCCTGATTCCTGCTTACATTTATTATAGCCACCAATATGGTTACTACATCACTCGTCATCGCACCGAAATAAAGGTGTTGGGAGGTATCCAAAAGGTAGCCTTCGCTATCGCATCCTTCTTCTTAGGTGCCGGTTTGGCTATGTCTCTACTACCGGACATCGAGGTAACCACACACTATTCCAATGGTACTACGACAAAACATACCGAAACGGATAGTGCTAACTATATCATTCTCGCCATGAAAGCCATCTTGATCTTCATCGGTCTGTTTATCTTCGCCATTACTTCAGTATTCATCATGTCTTATGTGACGATTTCCGCTATCAAGCGTACATACGACTGGTCCAAAGTGACGGCTGTGGCTACGGCTGCTACAAAAAAAGCGATTGACAAAGTGCAGGAAAAAAAAGAAAATAAATAATGGCGCAACTAACAATAAACCAATGCCAAAACTGCGGTAAGATTTTGGCGCCCGGTGTTACCGAATGCGGCAAATGCCACACCAAACATGCCATTCAGCCAACAGTGGTGTACCCTTTGCGGTTCACCGCTGCTCAGGCGGCTGACTATCGCGCCCAGTTCCAAGAGCAGGTGGCAGCGTGTCCCAAGGACTCCAATGCCCAATACGCCATGGGATTGACTTACCTCGGACTGAAGAACTACGAGTTGTCAGACGAGTATCTGATCAAAGCCGTTCAACTCACGCCGTCCAATCCGGATGTGTATTACTACACGGCGTTGTCTCTCTTCCACCACCGTTCTGTCATGAACCTCAGCAAGGCGGAGATGAATCGTATCGAAGAATGTCTCAATACCGCCGTTCAGATACAACCTAAGCGTAAGTACCTTATCTTGCAGATGATTCTTCGCCAAGGCATGTCCTCAATGGGTGTCAATGTAGATACGGACAAACTCTCTCCTGCGGAGTTGATGGATCAAGCACGTCAAACGGTACAAGAGGAAGACGAGATGGTTGAGATAGAGCAACACGTGCTCATCACCGACGAGAAGACACAAATCTTATTAGGTAAACTCACCAATCAACAAGAAGAAACGGAAGATTTCGATGGCTCACCCACCATCGATGAAGCATTGGCACATTATCAAAACTTTTGTTTCATGCCTCGTAGCGACGACTATCAGTACTCTAAATTTGCAACCTTGGAGGATGAAAAAGTGCGTGCTGATTTCTTCAATCACATGTTCCTTCCCGAGACACCAAACTATTTGAGTAAACCCGGTTACCTGCAACCTTTATGGAGAACCATCTGGAAAGGATTAATCGCGTTGGTGGCTTGGGTGATCATGACCATCGTTGTTGAGAATTTTAACCTGATCAACACGGAGGGCTCGCGCGTGGAAACGGTTCAAGAACGCATCGCAGACCTCAACACCAAGAAAATGACTGAACAGCAAATCAAAGACGCCAAAGCCAGGGCTCAGGCCGACTTTGACAAAGAAACGGAGTTGGATGCCCAAATGCGTAAGTTGTTCTATTTCTACAAAGACGAAGAGGATAAAGTTCATTATTGCTTACCTCCAAAGACAGAAGAAGAACTGGCTGCTCTGCCACAGGATGCTATGTACTGTGGCATTCATAAAGGTTGGAAGGGCTGGTTGGGAGTAGGTTTATTCTTCTTGATGCCACTTATTTGGATTATTGCTACTATCGCACGTTTCACCTCGCGTGCTAAAGAGCGTAGAAACATCTCGCGCACAAACGCCAACCTCAAAGCGCAATACGAAGAGAATGTAAATCTACATTGGAACCGTCCTACGATTGCTGACTTCAAAGTCTTTTGCGCCCTCTTTGCCGGTCCTAATAACGTGTCCTGTATTGAAAAAGGCGACTTTGTTCGAGAGGCATTGCGTCAAGCACATATATCGGAAAAGGATGTCCAGAATGGTAACGGCAAGATTTTCTTCTCGTGCTATTTCACTGACACAGATGACAATGGCAATGATACAGATAATCCTGTGATAACACTGCGTGATGTGGTGGTGCGTGTTTGCGTGGCAATGCGCGACAGTGTTGTCTATATGCATGGTGTCTGGGACACGATGTCTGATCAGTTCCCAATCTTTGACCAAGAACGCCTGCTCTATAGCCAGATTGCCAACTTCCGCAATGTGGCTTCTTACAGCAAGCTGGAAGTGATTTCTCCTGAAAACCGTATTTTGGCGACGATTGTTTACGCATTCGGTGATTATCCGTCTTTGTTCCAATATCAAGATTTGGAGCCAAAAGATGATGTCACCTACAGCAAGACGCGCACATCTGACTTCAACGAGTTCTATAACTCGCTCATCAAGATGCACACGGCGTATGTGAAATCCTGAAATTGTCCCTGCCTGTCTGATAAAATATTGAAAAAAAACAGGCATAGTTAAATGAAATAGTTATACTTTTGCACAAAAGACACCATCATGAAAAGAGCAAAAAAAATCATCCTGCTGGCATTGGCACTATTGCTTGTGCCAGCAGTTTTCGCCGGAGACTATCAATTGGCAAAAAAAACGAAAGAGGAAGCCGAGATTGCATTGTGCAACGGGAGACTTGATGTCGCCCAGCAGTTATTCCAGAATGCTTTTGATTTGTTTTCACAATGTGACGATGCTGTTGACGAGCAGTCGCTGTGCCTATATTCCATGACAATCAGTTACTTCAACCAAAGAGACCTTGACGCCATGAAAAAGGTTCTCGACAACATGGCCGTGTTCGCAGACGAGAACCCGAAGAACAAATTCGTGCAGTATGATTATCTTTCAGTGCTTGCATCATACGAGTCGGCACTGTACGAAGAGAACCCGTCCGATTCACTGCGCGAGGAGTTCATGACGCACTTCAAGAAGTCGCTCGCATTCCAAGAGCAGATGACCGTCGAAGAGATTACGGATAAGCAGATCAACCCGATGTTCAACTACATGAACGTCGCGACCTTGTACGACCTGTGCTATGACCCGCCGCTCGTTGACTCAATGCAAAAATACATTGACAAATCGTTGGACATTGACAAACTCAATTGGGGCATTGAGGAAGATCACGTCGAAGGCAGGGTCTCCACCTACGACCTTCTGGCGTGGATTCATCTTTACAAAGGAGAGTTCGATGAAGCCGAGGCGAAGGAGCTTGAAGTGATTGAACTGATTGGAAGCATCGGAGATGTGAGAGGCAACAACCTTATCACCGAGCTCAGCGAGGCATACAGCTTCTTCGTGGAACTATACAGGACGACAGGCGACTTCGAAAAGGCATTGGAATATCAGGAACTGAAAAACGAAAACGACAGAGAACGCTTCAACGTTGAGAAAAACCGCGCAATCCACGAGATTGAAACACGTTACGAAACCGAAGCGAAAGACTTGAGAATAAGCAACTTGCGCCATACAAACATCATGTTGTCTGTCGGTGTGCTGATGCTTGTGATTCTTTTTGCCGTCACAATAGTTTTTGTCATGACCAAGAAAAAGCTCAAGGAACAGACTTCATTCACCGACGCACTTGTCGCCGAATCGACGGAGGTCGCGAAACACACTTCTCTGCAACTTCTCGCCAACCAACTCAACATTGACAATGTTGATTTAACCCAACTTGACGAATTGATAAGAAAGGCGACGAAGCCGCTGACTGTGGTTGACAAGAAGTACATGATATGCTTTCTGGCAGGTGAGAAAGTCCAGCAGATTGCCGACCGCTTCATCGTCGAACCCGCCTCGGTTTATACCGTAAGGTATCGGTTGAAGAAGAAATTCCCCGAAGACGAACCGCTCCCGTTTTAATTTCACGGCGACGCGGCATGTATTGTTTTTTTTTGTATTTTTGCCGCAAGTTCAACTGTAAAAACATCATACCATGGAACAATTCGACGAAACTGATGATTGCTTTGAAGAATACGACGACTTCGAGGTCAGAGACTGCGAAGAGAACGCCGTGACACCTGACCCCGGCAAGGATACAGAGGTGCCGCTCGACGAGGACGGGCTGCCGCTGGAAGCCACCGACAAGTCATTTGCCAAATACAAGGAGACCTGCGACCACTGCATCGACAAGGCGAAGGAATACCTTCGGGAGATGCGCGGCCAATGGGAAATCGCAGGACTGGCAAGGACTTTCCTGAAATACGCCACCTACATGGAAGGCTTCGACCATCTCCTCAATTACCTTTACAGTGCAATCGGCGATATGACTGACTGCGTCCTCGAACATCCGCGCCTGAAGCTGCAACTGCTCAGACTTCATCTTCTGGTCGTCCGCCGGATAGAAGCCCAGATATGGCACGACCTGAGCATAGCCGATGAGATCCGGGATGAAATCGCGGCACTTGAAAGCAACATCAAACACGCCGACAATGGCGAATTTGACAAGATAAAAGACAGCAGCAGCCTCCGGCACGACCCCGCTTGAGTATCTCTAATTCATTTTCATTATTAAAAAAATTCTTAACTTTTCTGTTTGTTATCATGGTGCTTGACTGCTTCGCCCAGGTCGAGACAGAATACGACGGGTGTGTCAGGGAACAAAAGGAACAGATGGAGCGGATGAAGCGCGACAGTGACAGCCGCATGCAGGAGATGAGCAAGCAATATGAAGACTACGTGAAGGCCGAGAAGGAGGCTTACGAGAAGTTTGTCAGGGAGATGGCCGCCAAATGGGGAGAAGGCAACGTCGCCGAAAGCACCAACAAGGACTGGTAGAATATTCAGACAACGGCAATTCGAGAAGCGTGGTAAATGCGATGAGATGACAGAGCGTTGAACATAAATCAATAAACCCCAATCTCATCAACGAAAACCCATGCCGGATATCCGTAACCTGAATGGCCTTCCGGACAGTCAAACGGCTTGATGATGACTTCTACGTAACGGGCTTTTGCCGCAGGAAATTCAACTTCAACAGCGTGAATCGGTTGGTCGTAATCTTTCGGAAGCATCTTGAAATCCTTTCGCAAAACTTCGCTGAAACTCTTACCGTCGCTGGAAACCAACACCCTGACCGACTTTGCGTTGAAAATCCAGTCGTTCATGTTGATGTTGTTGTTGAACTTGACCTTGCTGATTTCCGTCTCTTCCTTCAGGTCAATCGTGGCGTCGATGTCCTCCCCGAAAAATCCGAGCCATCTGCCGCTTCTGTAGTTTGAAGTGCCTCTCAATCCGTCAATCAATACGTTGGCACCGTCGAAAGTGTAATTTTTGTCCGGCTGTTTTTTCAACGTTATCGGTTTCATCGAGGCTTTGCTGAAATCGAAGTTCGTTTCAAACATCTTGCCCGTCGTGCCGTCATCACGGATTACTATGGTCTTGAAATTGCAACTCTGATTGATTTTCAACGGTTCTGTATATAAGATGCCATCTGTTGCGGGATTCTCTCCGTTGACAGTGTATCTGATTTCACCGTCAACCATTTTCGACATTGTTATTTCAATAACTCCTTCTGAGACGTTTGGCACGATGTCGGTGCTGATGTCGAAAATATGCGTCGCGTAATTCCAACGATAGAAATCATAAAGCTTTGAGAGACGGAACTCGCGTTTCACAAAGTCTTTCCAGTCTTTTTGTTCCGGGTTGCACCATTGTATCTCCGCCAAAGCTCCGATTCTCGGTAACATCCTGTATAACAAAACATTAAAGTCGCTGGTGTATTCTGTCCAGATGTTTGCCTGAGGGCCGAGGATGTATTTCGCTTCGTCTTCGTCCAAGCCTTCAGGGATAGGCTCATAGCTGTAAACTTTCTGCACAGGGTTGTAGCCGCCGATTGAAAACGGCTCATTATCAGAGTCTAATGTTTGGTAATAGTCGAAATAAAGATAATCATTAGGTGTCATGATGACGTTGTGGTGCATCTTTGCGGCTTTGTAACCGCCTTCGCTGCCGCGCCAGCTCATCACAGTCGCATTTGGTGCCAACTCGCCGTCGAGCATCTCGTCCCAGCCGATGATGCGACGCCCGTGACCCTCGATGAATTTTTCCATTCTCGACATCACATAGCTCTGAAGGTAATCTTCTGCGGTGTGTTTTTTGTCTCCTTTAATGCCTAACTCTTTGATTTTCTTTTGGCATTTCGGGCAGTTCTCCCATCTGACGCGCGGACATTCGTCGCCGCCGATGTGTATGTATTCGCTCGGGAACACGTCCATTACCTCTTCAAGGACATCTTCCAGAAACCTCATCGCGTCTTCGTTTCCGGCGCAAATCACGTCTTCGGAGACGCCCCAATGCTGCCAAACTTCATACGGGCCGCCGGTGCATCCGAGTTCAGGGTAGGTGGCGAGTGCTCCGAGCATGTGTCCGGGAAGATCGATTTCGGGAATTATGGTGATATGACGGTCGGCGGCGTATCTAACGAGGTCGCGGAGTTCGTCCTGTGTGTAGAATCCGCCATGACGGATGCTGTCGTAAGCCATTGTCTTTCCGATGATTGTGCCGGAACGCCATGCGCCGACCTCCGTCAGCTCCGGATATTTTTTGATTTCCATGCGCCAGCCTTGGTCGTCGGTGATGTGGAAATGGAATTTGTTCAGATTGTGCATCGCCATGATGTCGATGTAGGTTTTCACATTTTCGATAGGGAAGAAATGACGGCTCACATCAAGATGCATCCCGCGATAGTCGAAACGCGGATAGTCGTAAATCTTGCATGTCGGAAATTCAAGCTCGTAACCGTCTTCCACATGACTCATGCTCTTTCTCAACGTCTGTATCCCGTAAAAAACGCTCGCGGCATCTGTTCCGGTAATGTTGATGCTGTTCATGCCGACGATGATCTTGTATGCGTTTTCTCTGTCAAATTGTGATTTGTTGATTTTCAAGTTGATAGCGTTCTGCATCTCGTTGTCGCTCACCCTGATAATCGGCCTGAAACCAAACATGTCTTCGATGTATTCCGCCAAGAGATTCGCCTCGTTTTGCAGTTCGCCCTCCGACTTCGGATACGTGATCGCGGTCTGCTTGTTCATGACAAAACTTGTGCCGTTTGTCAATTCGATTTGTTTTGGTAATGGAACAATTTGATAATCAGCTTGTTGTGATGGCTTTTGGCATGATTCGATTTCTAATGCTAAAATTGCAATGATGAGAGCGTGTCTTATAGTCATATCAAAAATTTTCGCGAAAATAAGAATTTATTCGATTTGTCTAAAATTAATTTGATAATTTTACAACTTCAATTTTGACGGTATGAAAACCAAGTTTGTTTTTTGTATTTTATTGTTATTCTTTGTGTTACAAAAATCATTCGGTAATATGGCATATGATTCTGTGAGATATAAAGATCAGATTTTTGAAGTTGATACGATAAAAGACGTTGTTTATGCAAATGTGAAGGGTTATTGGGATTCGTATCCTGATGAAAATGTTGATGTCAAGGCGTTGCGTAAATTCGTGTTCTCGAAGCATGAGATGCGAGATTTGGATTTGAAAATGGACATCTATCTTCCCAAGAATGACATGCTCGAACGCCGTCCTCTGATAGTATTTGCGCATGGCGGCGCGTTTTACATCGGCGATAAAGGTGTGGATGCATATAAGAAGTGGTGCAGTTATTTCGCATCGCTCGGATATGTCTGTGCCTCAATAAATTACAGATTGGGATTTTCTAAATTTACGACAAGAAATATTGAGAAATGTGAGTATCGCGCGATGCAAGACGCCCATGCTGCAATCAGGTTTTTGGTTGAAAACAATGAAAAATATGGTATTGACACAACAAATATCTTCGCGGGCGGTACGAGTGCCGGAAGCATGATGATGCTTGCCGTGGCGTACATGAGAAATGAAAACAGGTTGAAATCAACATACCGCAAAGGTGATTGCGGCGATTTGGAAACATCTGGCAATAATCTTCACAACACGTTTAAAATCAAAGGATTGGCTAATATGTGGGGCGCGGTTTATGACCTGTCAATTCTCGAAAACGACTATGTGCCAATCGTCTCTTTTCATGGTGATGCCGACAAACTTGTTCCCTACGGCAAAGGACGCGTGATGAAAAATGTTTGGGTCTTGAACTTGGTCCATAAGAAAATGTATGGCTCACACAAAATAACACAAAAGACCGAGGAACTCGAAATCAATTCATTATTATACACTTACGAAAAACAAGGACACGCCTTGCATCTTGACAAAGGCAAAGGCGTAAACCAGAATTTTTATGACATCCAATACAAAATCAGGGATTTCTTTTTTGACCTGATTGAGAATTGAAATGATTGAAAATCAAAGCTTTTTGCAAATTGACTTAAATTCGCAGAAACGGCAGTTTTGCACTTTCTCGGTCTGTGAAAACGGGATGTCCTGACTCAAAACCTCCTCGAAAAACCTTACGAAATAGCTCTCGCAGTTTGTTGTGAAGTCATCATTAAAGTCTTGATTTTCAGACGTGTTAAGACTGAAAATACCATTGCTCAACTTCTGGAAACCAATGATTCCAGGCTCGATGTCATCGGGATTCAATTCTGGATTCTCCGTCATGTACAGGTATTTATAAACCAGAAGCTGTATTGATTTTTCAGCCATCAGGGTGATGTCGGTCTGGTCGGCCTTGACTTTCACGTTGTTGTCTTCGACTTTTCCTGTCTTATAGTCGATGATACGTATCGTGTTGTTTATTTTGTCGATTCTGTCAGCGAAACCTTTGAGTTTTATATCTTTACCGTCAATGTTAAATGTGTGGCTCATTTCTTTTTCCATGTCAATCATCGAGAGCTTGTATCTGTCTTCACCGGTTTCGCCATCTTTGATGAATTTTTTCTCTTCCCTGAAAAAGTTTGCTAACATATTGTCAATCACTGTCTTTGAAAGATGGTTGAAACCTGTTTGCGGCAAGCCGGAATGGAAACCGCTGGCCTCAAGTGCGTCTTGGTAGCATTGCTCGAAATGTCTGTCATACACTAATTCAAACAATCTTGATGTTATTGTGCCGTTGTTGAATTTGTGGTAAAAATTCTCCAACACCTTGTGCACAATGCTTCCTATGACGTTGACCTGTATTTCCTCGTTAAGTTTGTTGTCGCGGATGCCTTCGATGTATTTGAAATAATATTGAAGCGGACATCTGACGTATGTGCCGATGGAAGTGGGGGAGAACTCTTTGATTTTTTCAATTATTTCGGGTGTTTTCGGTATCGAAATCACTTGGCTTTTCTCGTTGCCCTGTGGGCTTTTGTACTGAATATGTGTGAGTTTCACGTTTTTGTAATTACGTGCATATTCGTGTTCAAGTTGTCTGATGAACCTGCTCGGCTCGCCGAAGCCCGACATGTCGGCCAATGAGTTGTAATACAGGTTGATGCGTTTCGCGTTTTGCAGAAGCCTGTAGAAATGATATGCATAGACGGCTTGTTGCTGAGTGTGTGTCGGCAGACCGAAAATCTTGCGTATGTCGAACGGAATCAAGCTGTTGTTTGTTTTCGACAATGGCAGAATACCTTCGTTTACGCTTAAAAAATGAATAACATCGAAGTCTAAATTTCTCGTTTCGAGAAGTCCCATGATTTGCAGTCCGTCGGAATCACCTTTTAAATTAATAGACGATTGCATGGCGACTTGTGCGAAAAGTACCTGTAAATCATCGGTTTGTATGTAGTTGTCGTATTTTTTAATCAGGAGTTCAATCCTGTTGGTTGTTCGGCTCGCAACGCTGATTTGATTTTTGATGAAATTGTTTTTTGTGTCGGAGATCTTTTGCATTGATATTTCAAGAAGCCGTTTTATTGATTCAATGCAAGATGTCGTATCTTGCCATTTGCTCAACGAAACATTCAGAAAATCAAACAGTTCAGCGTTATCTCTGAAAATTTCGACATCCGATTTGCTGAAATAATATTGCGAATCATTGGCGAGTTTGTTCAACCAGTTGTTTAGCCGATGTGCCTCTTTCCCGTTGAAAATCAATTTGATGAAATCTGAATTGCAAAATCTGATGAAAGTCCAGAGATAAATTTTGTTTTCATCGGTACCGAGGCTTTTCTGGTATCTAAACAGTTGATCTATAAAGTGATAAGTTGCGGTTTTATGATAAGGGTAGCCCATTGTCACCTGAATCTTATCTATGCAATCAGGGATTGAGTTCAGCGTCGGTATCAGAACTGATTCATCCGCCAAAACGATTACGCTGTTGGCCTCGTCGTTGATTATATTCCTTTCAACTTCCTGATTCAGTTGAAGTTGCAAGGCGTTTGTCTGCACGGAATTGCCGGAGACGCTTATCACGTTGATTTCTTTATCTTGGGTTTTGTAATTGTTTCCTATGAAGTTTTTTTCAATATTTGGATGGCTTTTGAAGAATTTCCTTGCAAAGACTCCGGCTTCCTGTTTTTCGTCGTTGAAATAATATTCGTCTAAATCCCAGAGCATCACGGCATTACCGTGTTCAACGAGTCTGACGATGATGTTTTCCTCGGTATTTGTTAGTGCGTTGAAGCCGGCGAAGATTATTTTTTTGTCTTTCGTTTTCTGAACCAAAACAGCATCATCGTATGAAGCTATCTTTTTGGTTATCAATCCGTAATAGCCGGATCCGTTTTGTTGCAACGAGTTTCTCAATGCATTGTAATATTGAATCAAGGAGGCGAAAAACCTGACATAATTCGACTCGATATTACTGTTCAATTCCATGTTCCAGTCTTCAATTTCCTTCGCGCTTGTGAGGTGGCTGAAAAGACTTTCTGCATTGACATTGTATTGGTCGATTTCATCAAAATCTTTCGCCATTTGTGCTGCGAGGCCGAAAAAGCTGTGGTTCATCTCCTCGTTATTGTGAAATGAATCGTTGATTTTGATTAACTCAAAGATAACATCTACATTGTCAATAAGTTGCAAGTCGCTCCATTCTTCCATGGCCTGCTGGATGGAGATGATATTCGGCACCCAGAAGTTGTAAGTGATGCGTTTCTCGAGTTCATTGCGGAGCTGCAAAGCCGCACGTTTATTCGGAAAGACAATGGTCAGATTGTCTTTTGACAAATCGTAATGTTCTGTTATATAATTGGTTATCTGTTCGATGAAAGCCATTGTTCAGCATTTTTCAGTTGTTCTTGAGTTCCGAGGTCGAACCAGTATTCTGATGTCGTCGGTTTTGACCTTACATGAGCGTATCCTGTGAATTTTGCTGCTTTTTCAAGTTTCTGGTACAACTCGAAAATGTAGCGCGGCTTCAGCTTGAATGTCTTGAAATACTTTGGCTTGAAAATATGTATTCCACTGAATGACAACAGTTTGCTGTCTTCAGGGAGACTGTCGCCGCCGTCAAAGACTTGCGTCTCGGTGTTGTATCTTCCGACGAAATTGTCGTATTTGTCGAAAACGAGTTTCCGGCTGTTGTTGCGTTCTTGCGTGAGAATCCAAGCCGAGTCTTCACTTTTGACGAACTCGTCGTAATACGGCTTCAAGTCAATATCTGTAAGCACATCAACGTTGTGGACCAGCACCGCCTCGCTGTCCGAAAAATAGGGAAGTGCCTGTAACACGGCACCGCCCGTGTCCATAAGCTCGGCTCTTTCATCTGATATTTCAACTTCAACGTCCCCCCAATTTTCACTGTTCAAAAATTCAATAATCTGCCCGCCAAAATGGTGAATGTTGATTACGAAATGATTAAAACCTTGACTTATTAAAGATTCAAGTGTTACTTTAAGCAATGGTTTTTCATTTATGGTTACCAATGCTTTAGGTTTATCTGATGTAAGTTCTTTCAGCCTCGTGCCGAGTCCTGCGGCAAGGATGAAGGCTGTCCTTTTATTTTGCTTCATAAACATGATTTTTGTGTTGAACCAAATGATTTACAAGTACATTGACCATCGGGTAGTTCTCGTGTATTGTCTCTCCGATTTTTTGTGCGAAATAAACTGAACGGTGCTGCCCGCCTGTGCATCCGAAGTTGAGTTGCAGGTTCTTGAACCCGCGCTCAAGGTAGTTGTCAATTGACTGGAACACAAGCATTTGGATGTTCTGCATGAAGAAATGCGTGTCTTGATACGAGTCCATGAACTCCTTCACGTCGGTGTCTTCGCCGGTGCTGTTTTTAAACTCAGGATAACGCCCCGGATTAGGCAGTGCGCGGCAGTCGAAGACGAAACCTCCGCCATTGCCTGAACTGTCGTTTGGGATGCCTCCATTTTTGAATGAGAAGCTGTTGACGGTGATTGTAAGTCTTTCAGGTTCAGCGTGTTCGTATTTTGGCAGAACCATGTTCAATTGCCTAATCACCGATCTTAGCTCTTCGAGGTCAAACGGAAGATTCCAATTTTTTTCTTGTTTTAAAAGTTCTTTTATTGCAAAAGGAATGCTTTGCAGAAAATGTAACTTCTTCTGTATCAAGCCCCTGAATCCGTATGCGCCAAGAACCTGAAGCAGACGCAGCAATATGAACGCAGGATAAAACCGCATGAAGTCTTTTCCACATGTTTCGTTACCGCATTTCTTTTCAAGATTGGTGAGGTAGTGGGCGAGTAGTTGCTCGCGGATCTCCGCCGGAATGCAAGCCTTGACCTGGTATAGCAGTGAGACCACGTCATATTGCAGCGGGCCTTTTCTTCCGCCTTGATAATCAATAAAATATAATGAATTATCTTTGATCATAATGTTCCTCGACTGAAAGTCACGGTACATGAAGAAATCTGACTGTGCTTCGAGAATAAAATCAGCAAGACGCTGAAAATCAGCGTTTAAACGCGTCTCGTTGAAAGAAATTTCTTCGTTTATTTTCAGGAAACAATACTTGAAATAATTCAGGTCGTCTAAGATTGACATCTTGTCAAAACATGCGGTCGGGAAGGCCTTGGAATAATCAAGTCCGTTGTGCCCATTTGTCTGAAAATCAATGAGATGTTCAAGCGTTTTTTTGTAAAACTCTACCGTCTCATCATCGTAACAACCGTTTTTGAGGCATCGTTCGACATTATTATATAAGGTGTTGTCTCCAAAATCTGTCTGTATGTAAATGTCTTTCTCGTCATTCACCGCAAAGACTTCCGGGACAGGCAGTCCGCGTTCGAGAAAATGTTTTGAAAACGTGAAAAACGCTACGTTTTCTTCGATGTTTGAGTTGTAAGTCCCAATCAGACTTCTTGTTTCTGTTGTGATCCTAAAGTATTTTCTTGATGAGCCGGAAGACGGCATATTTGCAATATTGACAGCCGATTCGTGTAAAATGTTGGTTGTCAGTTTGTTGAGTACTTCTTTTATATCGTCAAATGATTGCATGAGTTATATTTTCGTGAAAAAATCAAATCACAAAGGTACAAATTTTATTTCACATAAAAGGCGTAAAAATATTTCACAAAAAAATAGTTTTACGGAAATAAATTGCTATCTTTGCAGCGTTTTATTTCTAATATCGGCGTTGATAGTTCGGCGCCTGATAACGACTGAATTTATTTTTGTATTAACATCTATCGAAATCCGCAAGGATGGAGAACTAAAAAAGAAAAAAATGAACGCTGCTGAACGCAAAGAAATTGAAGAACTTAACGCTTCTACAATTTTACCTGACACCGTGAATGTAAACATCATTCTTGGTGAGAATGAAGATGCCATGCCAAAAGACGAACCGATTCCGAATGAAGAGGAGATTGATTTGGCGAACGACAATGAAGAAGAGGAAGAGGAGACCGAATGTGATTTCTCAAATTGCAACAAACTGCAACTCGTCGAATTACTTGAAGAGGCGGTGCAGGATGTCGATGTCGTCAAGATTAAGGACAAAGTCACTGCGATAAAGATCGCATTCCTCAAACTGAACAAGGAAGATCGTGACCGCGAGCTTGAGCAATTCATCCTTGACGGCGGCGACAAAGACAGCTATGAGCATACCGATGACCCTCTCGAAACGCGCTTCAAGGCAGCTTTCAACATATACAAAGCCAACAAGGCGAAGTACAACGAAATCGTTGAGCAGCAGAAGGTTGAGAACCACAAGCTGAAACTTGCCATCCTCGAGGAACTCAAACAACTCATCTCATCGGAAGAGACTTTGAAGAAGACCTACGATGATTTCAACGCCCTTCAGGAAAGATGGAAAGCTATCGGTCAGGTTCCTGCAAATGAAATCACTAACCTCTGGAACACATATCATTTCCTTGTCGAGAAGTTTTACGACAAAGTGAAAATCAACAGAGAACTCCGCGACCTTGACCTCAAGAAAAACCTTGAGGCGAAGATTTCCATCTGCGAGAAGGCCGAAGAACTTCTTGTCGAGAAGTCGATGACCAAGTCATTCAAGCTCCTCCAGAAATATCACGATGAGTGGAAGGAGATAGGGCCGGTCCCGCAGGATAAGAAAGACGAGGTCTGGGAGCGTTTCAAGCTGACAACTGACAAAATCAACCAGATCCGCCGCGAGCATTATGCAAAGCTCGAAGAGGAACAGAAAGCCAACTATGAGGCGAAAGTCGCAATTTGCGAAAAGATAGAAGATATTATCAATGAACAGGTTGCAAGCATCAACGCATATCAGAAGAAGTCGAATGAGGTGAACGAACTGTTCAAGCTCTGGAAACAGGTCGGCCCGATCCAGAAGAAACAGAGCGATGAGATTTGGAACCGCTTCAAGACCTCTATGAATACTTTCTTTGAGGCAAAGAAAGATTTCTTCAACAAGTTGAAGGTGCAGCAGATGGAGAATTACAACAAGAAGCTCCAAATCTGTGTTGAGGTTGAGAACCTTGTCGATTCGACGGAATGGAAGAAGACCACAGACACAATCAAGAAACTCCAGGAAGAGTGGAAGACCATAGGTCCGGTTCCGAAACGTCATTCTGACAAAGTGTGGAAACGCTTCCGCGCAGCCTGCGATGAATTCTTCAAGAACAAAGCCGGACATTTCTCGGGAATTAAAGGAGAAGAAGAGAACAACCTCAAGGCAAAACAGGAAATCGTTGAACGCATAAAGGCCTTCGAACTCCAGAAAGACCGCAACGCCAACATGGAAGCCATTAAAGGCTTCCAAAGAGAATGGATGGCAATCGGACATGTGCCGATGAAACTGAAAGACGCTCTCCAAAATGAATACCGCGGACTTATCGACGGCTTGTTCGATAAGATGAGAAGCAATGATAATGAAGCGACTACAGCGGAATACCGTAACATCGTCTCTGTGATGAAGGATGATCCTGACTCACGCGACAAGGTCAGAAGAGAACGCACAAACCTTCAGAATCGCATTCAGAAACTTCGCGATGAAATAGCCACGCTTGAGAACAATATCGGATTCTTTGCCAACAGCAAACAGTCGGAAATCCTCAAGGCTGAATATGAGAAGAAGATCCAGAAGATCAAAAACGACGTCAAGGTCCTTGAGACGAAGATTAAGATTTTGAACGAACAATAATCAATCAAGGTTAATACTCGAAAACCCCACAAGTGCATAATGCGCCGCGTGGGGTTTTTGCTAATGTAACATATTTATAATGAACGCAAATACATTCGGGAGGGCTTATTGCCTCACTACTTTTGGGGAGTCGCACGGCGCGGCGGTCGGCGGTGTCATCGACGGTTGCCCCGCGGGATTGGAAATCGGCATGTCATTCATCATGAGTGAGTTGGCAAGACGAAAACCTGGTCAAAGCGCTGTGACATCAACAAGAAACGAGACCGATGAAGTGGAGTTTTTGTCAGGGCTTTTTGAAGGAAAGACCACGGGTACTCCAATAGCGTTCATTATCAAGAATATAGATGCTAAACCATCTGATTATGACAATGTCAAGGACTTGTACAGGCCGTCTCATGCCGATTTCACATATCAGATGAAGTATGGAATAAGAGATTATCGCGGTGGCGGACGCGCATCGGCAAGGACGCTTGTTCCTTGCGTTGTCGCCGGTGCCATCGCCAAGCAAATACTTGACAAACACGGTGTTAAGGTCGTTTCTTCAGTGACGAGGCTTGGACAAGATGATTGCTCCGAAGGCTTCGCGACAAACGAAATGGAGGAGATTCTCTCCAAATACAAAGAGAGAAACGACACCGTCGGCGCTGTCGTTCATTGTGAAATAAAAAACATTCCGGCTGGTCTCGGCGAGCCGGCATTTAATAAATTCCACGCTGAGTTGGCGCGTGCCATGATGAACATCAACGCCGCGAAGGGGTTTGAGATAGGCGAGGGGTTTCACTCCGCCGAGATGTCAGGCTCTGAATGCAACGATTTGTTTGTCAACGAGAACGGAAAAATCACGACGGTGACAAACCACTCCGGCGGCGTGCAGGGCGGCATAACGAATGGCGAAAACGTCATCTTCAATGTCGCGTTCAAGCCGATTCCGACGATAATGCAGCCACAGCAAACCGTTGATATTCACGGAAATGAAGTGGAATATCAAATTGAAGGCCGACACGATGTCTGCGTCGTCCCGCGCGTCTTGCCAGTGGTCGAGGCGATGGCGGCAATGGTGACGCTCGATTTTGTGATGATGAAGAATATCAATAAGTTATAAGCTGATTCGACTTATCTCCAATTCTTGTATGGATTTTTTGATAACGCCGAATTATAATATCTTTGGTCTCCGGTGACCTCTTCGCCGAGCCACGCGGGTCTGTCGAAGTTTTCATTTTCGTTGTTCAGCTCGATTTCCGCAACTGTCAATCCTATGTTATCTCCTTGAAACTCATCGACTTCCCATGTGTGAATGCCGTCGGTGTTTTTGACGAGATAACGCGTCTTGTCGATGACACCTGTCTCCGCCAACTTTAACAACGACAAGGCGTCATCGACCGAGATTTCCTTTTCCCATTCAAAACGAGAAACACCGGAATCGTTACTTTCGCCTTTGATGGTGATAAAGCCTTTGTCGCCTCTAACTCTCACTCTTACAACGCGTTCCGCCACACTGCTGAGATAACCTTGGCAGATGCGAACAGAGTCGTGAGCGTATTTTTTGAAGTCGCCGACAACCAAGAATTTCCGTTCAATCTCAAAGCCCATAATTCAAATTTCTTATTTACTCGAACTCTTCAATTTCCTTTATGATATTGCTAATCAATTTGTTCTTAAGGTTGTAAAGGTCATCGGAAATATCAACTTTGTAGTAATGCGGATTTATTAAACGTTTCTCCGTGTCGTCGAGATGCGAAAGGTTGTCGAGATAGAAGTTACGTTTCTCTTGAATTGTGTTGTCGTTGTAACAAATCTCACCGTCTTTCATAACTTGTTGCTGCAGTGTGCGATAGCTGTATTTGCCAGCTGGGAATGTCAACGAGCGCAGCCGGTCGGTTTCATCGCGGACTGTTATCTCTTCGCAGTTTTCTATCGCCTTCGACATTGAGTCGCCTCTGAGACATGTGACATCGCATTTGAATTTGTTGTTTTGGATGATTCGGTATGTAATCTGAAATCCCGGGTTGATGAGTTTGCTTGATTCCTCGGAACGTTTCAAAACGGGCATGTCATCGACTTGTACGAGTTTATAAACGTTACCGAAACAAGGGTTGTGTTTGCTTGTGGCGATGGCATCGCCGACGCCGTAGCAGTCAACCATGCAGCCCTGCCGCTCGAGTTCTGTTATGAGATATTCGTCTAAAGCGTTGGTCGCGAATATCTTACATTTTTTCAAACCAGCCTCATCGAGCATCTCTCTTGCTTTGACCGACAGGTATGTCAGGTCGCCGCTGTCGAGTCGGATGCCGTAGCCGTGAGGGTAGGAGTCGTCTATCCCGTTGGCTTTGAAGGCCTTGATTGCGTTTTTTACACCGCATTTCAAGGTGTCGTAGGTATCGACAAGAAGAATTAGTATTTCTTTGTTATGTGTCTTGATGTATGTGTCAAATGCTTGATACTCACCGCTTACTGTGCTGCCGAAAGAGGTAACGAAGCTGTGCGCCATCGTCCCCGATGACGGGAATCCGAATTCGACGCCGCTGACGATGTTCGATGTGTTCAGGCATCCGCCGATATATGCAGCTTTGCCGCCGTAAATCGCGGCCCAAGGTCCGTGAGCTCTTCTGCTTCCGAATTCGCTGACGGGTTTTGTCGTGCTGCGTGTCACACGCGAGGCCTTCGTCGCTATCGCCATCTGATGGTTCATGATGCAAAGCATCGGAGTCTCAAGCACTTGCGCCTCGATAATCGGAGCCTCAATGGTGATGACAGGCTCCTTCGGGAACGCAATCTCGCCTTCTCGCATCGCATAGACATTGCCGGTGAACTTCATCTTGGCGAAATATTTCCTCACCTCTGCATATTCTTCTCCGGGGAGAAACTGCTCGAAAAACTTCTCATCGGCCTGCCCGATGCCTCTGACCATCTGCAAAACCTCGCTGATGCCGCTCACCACAGCCCAGTTGTTGGTGTCGGGCGCCTTCCTGTAAAACATGTTGAAAATAGCACGTTTTTCTTTCATTCCGTTGTCATAGAACGACTTGCCCATCGTGTATTGATACTTGTCTGAGCAGTAAGAAATGTTCAAATCCATGATTCCCAATAAATTTTTTGCAAAGGTAAGAAATATTATCATATCCGACGAAAAATTAGTACTTTTGCGCCCGATGAAAGGCGTTATCACTATAAACAGTAAAGAGTTGAAATACAACCTTCTCCGCTCGTGCAGACGTGGCGTCACGGCGAAGATTTGTAAGGACGGCACGATAGAAGTGCACGCGCCTTTGCTGTTCGGCGTGGATGACATGACAAAGTTCCTTCAGCAACACCGGCGTTGGCTCACAAATCATTATGACAAGATAATTGAAAAAGCTGAAAGTCAGAACAAAGCTTTTGTCTCCGGTGAAACGCATTATTTCCTTGGCGAAAAATACGAGCTGAAAGTTGTTGAGACTGATTTCAATTCTGTGAATATCGTTGATAACTATTTGATTGTGAATTGTAAAGATGTTAAATTTGCTGAGACGGTACTGAAGAATTGGTACAGGAAAATGTTTGCCGAAAAGTTAAACGAACTGCTGCCTCCAATCATTGAAAGTTTCAAAAAGTACAATGTCTTTCCAAGGAAATTCAGCATCCGCGACATGAAATCGCGATGGGGGAGTTGCTCGCGGCAAGGCAATATAAGCCTTAATGTTCAATTAGTTAAGTTGAATGAAAACTGCATCAGGCAGGTGATTGTCCACGAGATGTGCCACTTGGTTTACTTCGACCATCAGGCTGGTTTTTATTCGTTGATGGACAAGGAGTTTCCCGAATGGAAAAAATGGAAATCGGAACTGAAATTTTTGTAATTTCGCATTTGTTTTTTATTGAAAAATGGTCATATCGTTTTATCATATTTTAGGCATCGTTCTTGCCATTGCGGTGATCGAAGTCGTTGGTGTTCTGTCGGTTAGGCGAGTGAAGAACGCAAGCGATTTCTCCACCGGGAGCGGAAAGGCCGGCACGTGGGTCGTCACCGGCACCATCATCGGGACGCTCGTTGGCGGGCAGTCAACGGTAGGAACAGCGCAGCTCGCATTCACGTTCGGCTTGTCGGCATGGTGGTTCACGATGGGGATGGCGCTCGGATGTGTCGTCCTCGCAATAGGTTACGTCATCCCGTTGCGTCGAAGCGGCAGCACCACGTTGCTTGAGATTGTCTCAAAAGAATACGGCAGGAAAGCCGAGATGACAGGCTCAATGCTCTGTTCTCTGGGAATGTTCGTGAGTATCATCGCACAGGTGCTTTCGTGCGCCGCAATGCTGATGACGCTCTTCCCGATGAAACTGTGGGTCGCTGCGTCAATAGCAGCAGCCACCATGATAATATATGTTGTCTTCGGCGGACTGTGGAGCGCGGGCATCGGCGGCGTGGTAAAAATTGTTCTTCTTTGTCTCTCTGCTCTCGCCGCCGGAGCTGTCGTGCTATTCCTCTCAAAAGGCTATTCGGGACTGATGGATTCAATAAGGAATATTCTGTTATCAACTGATTTACAGTTTATTGACGGATTTACTTCAAGTAATGATGTAAGTCACGCATATCAATATCCATTCACTCGCGGGGTGTCTAATGACCTCGGGTCGTGTGTCTCTGTGATCCTCGGCGTGCTTGCGACGCAGACCTACGCCCAGGCGATATGGGCGGGCAAGTCCGACAGCGTCGCCCGCAAAGGCGCGATGATTTCCGCTCTGATTTCGATTCCAATAGGATTCGCTTGTGTCCTCGTCGGGATGTACATGCGTGCGCATTATATCACCGAGGCGGAACTTAATTCGTTGATTGCCATCGGGAAAGACATTCCCGAAGGAGTCGGCGTAATAGCGACTTCCGCGCAGGCGTTCCCGATGTTTGTGACGAATCACCTGCCTAATTTCCTTGGCGGAATAGTACTCGGCACATTGTTGATAACGGTGATTATCGGCGGCTCCGGCCTTACGTTGGGCGCATCGACAATATTGGTCAAAGATGTCTTCATCACAATGTCGTCAAAGTTCAAGGAATCAAGGCTTAACCTGTTGATTACGCGCTCAACAATCGTTGCGATATTGTTGCTTGCGGTGGCGGTAGCCACTTCATTCTCTGGCAGTTACATCAATGATCTTGGATTCCTTTCAATGGGACTGCGGACGACGGCGGTGTTCGTGCCGCTTACGTTTGCGTTGTTTTTCCCGAAGAGGTTCAAGTCGGGATGGGTGTTTGCGTCAATCCTTGTCGGAACGGCTATGTTGTTGATTGCAAAACTTTTACAGCTTCCGATTGATGGTATGTTTCTCGCACTTGCCGCTTCACTGCTTTGCTGCATATTCGGTCTAAAAAAGAAAAATATGTCTTTGAAATAAATTTAAAAAATGGGTTTGAGATGGTTGATGACTCCACTCTCAACTCTGCAAACTTAACACTAAATAAAATGAAAAGAGGTTTTGGAAGTGACAATCATTCCGGCATCAGTCTGGAGGTTTTGAAAGCGATTGCCGATGCGAATGTTGAACACGCTTTGGCATACGGCGACGATGAATATTGCGCGAGAGTTGAAGAGTTGTTCAGACAACAATTTGGAAATCAAGCCGTTGTGTCGTTTGTCTTCAACGGCACCGGAGCCAACGTCATGGCGATTGACTCGATGGTTCGCTCGCACGAGGCGGTGGTCTGCGCCGAATCTGCTCACGTGAATGTTGACGAATGCGGTGCGCCGCAACGTATCGTCGGCTGTCGTTTGCTGACCGTTGACACGCCCGACGGCAAACTCACGCCGGAGTTGGTGAAGACCCGTCTTCATGGTTTCGGCTTCGAGCATCACTCGCAACCAAAGGCTATAACTATCACACAATCAACGGAATTGGGAACGCTTTATACCATCGATGAAATTAAGGCGTTGGCTGATTTGGCACACGAATACAACATGTATCTGCATGTTGACGGGGCGCGTTTGGCGAATGCCGCGGTCGCGTTGAACTGCACCTTCAAGGAGATGACAACCGATGCCGGCGTTGATGTCGTTTCGTTCGGCGGCACCAAAAACGGACTGATGATAGGGGAGTCGGTGGTGTTTTTGAATCCTGAGTTGGCAAAGGATTTCAAATATCGCCGCAAGCAGGGTCTTCAGCTGTGCTCGAAGATGCGGTTTTTGACTGTCCAGTTTGAGGCGTATTTCAAAGACGACCTCTGGAGGCGCAATGCGGCGCATTCAAATAAGATGGCGCAGTTGTTATACAACAAGGTGAAAGACATCCCGCAGTTGAAGGTCATGTATCCGGTTCAGGTGAACGGCGTCTTCGTGCAGCTGCCTCGTGAAGTCTGGACCGAGTTGCAGAAAAAGTATTTCTTCTACGACTGGGACATTGACAACAACGTGGTGCGATGGCTTTGTTCGTTCGACACGACGGAAGACGACATCGAGAGCTTCGTGAAGGCGTTGAAGGAGTTGCTGTGATTGTAAAATTGTAACGTACAGAACGCAATCGCACAAAGCCGCTGAGCACAAAAAGCAATGAAATGAGATAACAAAGACGTAGCTGCGTCCTGAAATTTTCAGATGATTTTATTCCGCCAACGGGTTGAAATAACAAAGATTATGAGATTTTGGGATGTTTTGGGCAAAAAGATTATGAGATTTTGGGATGTTTTGGGTGAAAAGATTATGAGATTTTGGGATATTTTGGTCAAAAAGATTTTGTGGAAATGATTTTTTGTGTATTTTTGCAGAAATTTTTATGGTCATTTCATGATATTCAAACGGAAAATATACGATGTCATGCTCCAATGGAAAAAGGAGATGAACGGCAAAAGTGCAATTATGATAGAAGGTCCACGACGCGTAGGAAAGTCAACAATTGTTGAAAACTTCGCACAAAATGAATACGATTCATATTTGCTGATTGATTTCTCAAAAGCCCCAAAAGAAGTGTTTTCGCTTTTCGACGACATCTCCGATTTGAATTATGTTTTTCTGCGTTTCAAACTGTTGTACGGCGTGCAACTGTTTGAACGCAAGTCAGCTATAATTTTTGATGAAATACAGGAATGTCCCAAAGCAAGGCAAGCGATAAAGCATCTTGTCAAAGACGGGCGTTATGATTATATTGAAACAGGCTCTCTTATTTCCATTAAAAAGAATGTGAAAAACATAATAATTCCGAGCGAAGAGACAAAACTAAATCTGAATCCGATGGATTATGAGGAGTTTCTGTGGGCGCTGGGAGACACGACAACGACTCCTCTTCTCAAGGATGTTTTTGAAAGAAAAGAGTCGCTCGGAGATGGCGTCAACCGCAAACTGATGCGCAATTTCCGGCTTTATATGCTGATTGGTGGAATGCCTCAAGCGGTAGAATCATATCTTAATTCAAACGATTTAGGCATCGTTGACAAAACCAAGCGAAACATCATACAGCTTTATGAAGACGACTTCAAGAAACTCGACCAGTCGGGCAGAATATCAACACTTTTTGATGCGATTCCATCAGAACTCAATAAAAACTCATCAAGATACCAGATTACCAGCGTTATTGGTGGTAGTACCAGCTCTACGGTTGAAAATCAATTGATTGCGGAACTCAATGATTCCAAAACCATAAACATGGCATATCATGCCAACGACCCGGGCGTAGGTCTTTCGTTAAATATGGACATAAATAAATATAAAATGTTTGTGTGCGACACGGGGCTTTTTGTAACGCTTGCATTCAAAGACAAGGAATTTACGGAAAACATTATATATCAGAAACTTTTGAGCGATAAACTTGACGCAAATCTCGGTTATGTTTATGAAAATGTCGTTGCGCAAATGCTAAAAGCCAAGGGCGACAACCTGTTTTATTACACCTTCCCAACCGGAAGCGGCAGCCACAATTATGAAATCGACTTTATTTTGTCAAGAAACGGCAAGATCTGTCCTGTCGAAGTTAAGTCATCGAGTTACAAACGCCACGTTTCAATGGATAGCTTCGGTGAGAAATTCAGTGGCAGAATCGATGAGAAATACATGGTCTATACGAAGGATTTAAAGAAAGAAAACGGCGTAACTTATTTGCCGGTTTATATGACACAGTTCCTTTGACTTTCATTGCTGTCCGATATAATGTGTAATTTCCCACATGCAATTTTTGACTTTGTTGGCGCAGCGAAAATAACACAAAGGGCTTAGTTTCCAAACGGAAATCAGCCCTTGTTTTTGACCTCAAAAAAGTTTTATCGGACAGTAATAATTGGAAAATTGTAACGTACAGAACGTAATCGCACGAAGCCGCAGACCACAAAAAGCAACGAAATGAGATAAAAAAGACGTAGCTACGTCAATTTCGTGTAAAATACTCAAAAACAGGACGTAGCTACGTCTTTTTCGTGTGAAAAACTCAAAGAACAATGACCCCGCTCTCAACTCTCAAAACTCCACTCTGAAACAACGGGAATCCTCCCCGCTCGGGTCGGTGTATCTCAGCGGGTTGTTCAGGCAATACGCGTACCTGTTGAAGTTCTGCGAGTTGTCGGGGCACTGGATGAAGTTGTCGGGCGAGAGGAACGATGACATCAGCGGGTCATAGACGCGTCCGTTCATGTTGATGAGGCCGAAGGCGTAGAGGTGTTCGTGGCCGGTGTAACCGCGGTCGAACATCGGCTCGTCGGTGCAATCAGTGTCGTATATGAACATCTCTTCAGGCATGTTTCCTGTCTTTTTCTTTTGCGGTGCAAAGTTAGCAAAATCATCGTGCAAACGGAGGTGGTGACAGATTTTTTTCCGAAAAAATACTCTACATGCAGAAACAAACATAAAAACTTCCCCGAAAGCCGTAATGGATTCGGGGAAGTGTTGGTCGTAAAAAGATAATTTAGCGGAGATTTGGGTCACCCCGCATCTCACCTTTGTTTTGCAGATATAGTATCATAATACTCATAATATTCGTTTTCAGGAATGATTCTATATTTGTCAAATTTAGAATAGTAAAAAAGATGCCTCGCTAAAATGTATCCATCTTCAATAAATGCAGTGAATGCCTCGCCAAGACTCTTATCAAAGAAAGTAAGAAGGTTCCCTTCCCGTTTCCATGTTCCTGCAGTCATTGGATGAATCGCTGATGGAAATGTATATGTGTGATCTTCATTAATACTTAATTGATCACCAGGATGATAAATCTCATACAAACCAGGTTTAAAATCACGCAAAACAGTCTGTGTCCTGTACATTTCCCGTTCTTTTTTCAAACTGTCTAAAGCATGTTCCCGCTGGAGAGTGTAATATGTGCTATCATACACACCATTGTATAAGCCATTATACCTTAATTTTAGCGTATCCATGTAATATAATCCTTTCACACAATACAAACTTCCATCTTTACCTTTTCTAAAAATCATTTCAAATCCATTGACTTGATCTTTCAGCACAATGGTATCGTTTTGCTTATTTATGTAAAAGCCTTCGGAGATGATAATTTCATGATAAATATCCTTATAGTCCGTGCGGTATCCGAACATGTAAAAATCATTTTTGCAAAAATCAATATACAATAATGTTGATTCATCGGATGTATTACATACGTAATCACTAACTTGGCCGAAAGCCAAATCTGTTGAAAATAAGGTCAGAATTATAATAATGTATATACGTTTCATTTTGAATAAAACCATTTGTAAAACTCAATTGTCGAAAATCTATAGGGGACTTCTATTTTTACTCTTTTCACGCCGCCATTCTGAATTTCGCGAAGTCCGTTGAACGAAATCCAAAAGGAAACGGTGCTGCAAAGTTACAACTTATTTTCTTATTTCCAACAATTTGGCGATAATTTTCTTTAAATTTCGGGGGGGGGGTAAATTGTTGGTTATCAATATGTTATACAC
>CALBNV010000101.1 GCA_937896895.1 uncultured Bacteroidales bacterium
GGCGTCACCAAGTTCTCGCAGGTGAGCGTTTTCAGCGGCTTCAACCAGCCGGAGGCTACGAGAACCACTATCATTACACCTTATACCTGATATTCAGGCTTTTGTCGTGCTACACGGCTTTGACTGAAAAGGAAAATTCAAGAGGCCGCGCCGACATCATCATCGAGACTGACGGTTACGTTTATGTTTTTGAATTTAAATTGGACGGCACGGCGGCCGAGGCGTTGAAGCAGATTGACGGCAAAGGCTACGCCGAGCCTTACGCGGCTGATTCGAGGAAACTGTTCAAGATAGGAGTCGGGTTCTCGTCGGAAAAGCGGAATATTGTAGAGTGGAGCGTGATTTAAGTTTGGAGTTTGGAGAGTTGAGAGTGGAGTTAAAAGAGTAAGGAGTAGGGAGGAGAGAGGCGCGTTAAGAGAGGCTTTTTTTAGGGCGAAAAATATTTTATTCGAAGTGCGATACCTACGCCGAAAAATAGTATCTTTGCGGCTTGAATTTTTAGGCTAAAAAAGTAATAAAATGAGCGCAATCAGAAACATTCATGCACGCCAGATCCTTGATTCTCGCGGCAATCCAACAGTAGAAGTGGATGTCATCACCGAAGACGGCATCCTCGGAAGAGCGGCTGTCCCGTCAGGCGCATCGACAGGTGTCCACGAAGCAGTGGAACTCCGCGACGGTGACAAGACCAAATTCATGGGCAAGAGCGTCTATAAGGCCGTTGACCATGTGAACAACGAAATAGCAAAGGCCATCGTCGGATACGAGGTGACAGACCAGAACGCCATCGACGCAAAGATGATCGAACTCGACGGCACAAATAACAAAGGCAACTTCGGCGCCAACGCTATCCTCGGAGTGTCGTTGGCCTGCGCCAAAGCCGGTGCCATCTATACCGACCAGCCGCTGTACCGCTATATCGGCGGTGTCAGCGCCAACACTCTCCCTATCCCGATGATGAACATCCTCAACGGCGGCTCACACGCCGACAACAGCGTTGACTTCCAGGAGTTCATGATCATGCCGGTGGGCGCAAAGTCATTCCATCAGGCGATCCAGATGGGTTCGGAGATCTTCCATAACCTCAAGAACGTCCTCAAGAAAGCCGGTTATTCGACAAACGTCGGCGACGAAGGCGGTTTCGCTCCTAACCTCCGCTCAAACGACGAAGGCATCGAAGTCATCCTCCAGGCAATAGAGAAGGCCGGCTACCGTCCGGGCGAAGACGTGTTCATCGCTCTCGACGCCGCTTCATCAGAATATTACCTTCCGGAAGAAAACGTCTATCATCTCCACAAGTCAACAGGCGAGAAACTCACGCCGGCTCAGATGGTCGATTTCTGGGACAACTGGGTGAAGAAATATCCTATCATCTCCATCGAAGACGGTATGGCGGAAGACGACTGGGACGGCTGGAAACTCATGTCAGACAAGATGGGACACAAGATTCAGCTCGTCGGTGATGACCTGTTCGTGACAAACGTCGAACGCCTCAAGATGGGCATCGACCGCAATGTCGCTAACTCCATCCTTGTGAAAGTCAACCAGATAGGTTCTCTTACAGAGACTATCGCCGCTGTCAACCTTGCCTATCGCAACCAATATACAGCGGTCATGAGCCACCGTTCGGGCGAGACCGAAGACACGACCATCGCCGACCTCGCAGTGGCACTCAACACAGGCGAGATCAAGACAGGCTCTGCCTCACGTACCGACCGTATCTGCAAGTACAACCAGCTCATGCGCATCGAGGAAGAACTCGGCGACATGGCATACTTCCCTGGAAAGAATCATAAATTCACCAAGTGAATTTAGATTAGAGGTTAGAGGTTAGAGATTAGAGATGCTGACGCTTGCTGGTAAAACATCATGCGTCAGCATCTTTTAACTTTACTCTTTGCTCTTTTAACTGAAAAAATACTCCTCCTTGAAATTCACGAAATAAAGTCTCTCCTGCGCACGTGTCACGGCGGTGTAGAACCATCGTAAGTCGCTGATTTGCAGCGTTTCTCCTTCCGGAACGAAAGGCGCGTCGATGAAGACGACGGGCCATTGTCCGCCTTGCGTCTTGTGGCATGTCAGAGCATAGCCGAACTTCACCTGAAGCGCGTTGAAGTACGGGTTCTGGCGCATGGCCTTGTAACGTTCGCGGCGGTCGGGGATGTCCATGTAATCCTCTTCTACAGAACGATAAAGCCTGTCGGATTCCTCTTGCGTGAGGGCGGGGGAGTCGCTCGTCAGTGTTTCCAGCAGTATTTTCACTGAGAGATTCGGCTCGTCCTGATAGTCGGTGAGTTGTATCTCGACATCGGCGAAATGGAAACCGTACATCTCCTCTATGTTGTTGATTCTCATCAGCTCGATCATGTCGCCGTTGGCGATGAAACTGATCTTCTGACTCTCATCGGTCCAGAAGTAGTTGTTTTTCACGACCATCAGCTTGTCGCCTGTGGAAATCTCGCCGTCTTCCTGAAGCACGCGGGCGCGTATGGCCTGGTTGAACATGTTGGCGCGTTTGTTGCTTCGGCAAATCACCACGGCCTCGTTGCTCGACCTGCCGTTGAAACACTGTTGAAGCAGCTCTTCAAAGTCTTGTGGGTCAATGCGTTGGACATCTGTGAAACCATTGGTGTTAAACAACGGAAGCATCGGGTCTTTGTCGTCGTCAAACTCGTAGTTTAGGTTTAGGCTGGAGATCCGTTTTCGCAGTTCAGTCGCGTTAAATAATATGCCGGATTCGAGTGTCTGACGCATGACCTCGGTCATCTCGAAGGAGGCGACAGTGAGGTTGAAGCCGTGTCTCAGCACGTTGATGTCGTTGGCGGGGCTGATGTCAATGCCGACGGGTGGCAGCTGTGCCTTGTCGCCGATGAAGAGGAGTCGGCAGTTTTCGCCGCTGAACACATATTCAATGAGGTCGTCGAGGAGCGGGCGTCCGTTGCCTGAGGTCTCGTCGGATATCATCGAGCATTCGTCGATGATGAAGACTGTGTCTTTCAGTTTGTTTTCGGCTCGTGTCATCCTGAATCCGCCGTTGGGGAACGCTTGGAAACGGTAGATTTTCCTGTGTATTGTGGATGCCGGTTTCCCGGAGTAGCTGCCAAGCACTTTCGCTGCTCGTCCGGTGGGGGCGAGCAGCTGGTATCTCATCCCGATGAGCGGGAGCGTTCTCACCAGGGTCGTGACCAGTGTCGTCTTTCCAGTGCCGGCGTAACCTTGAAGAAGGTATGTTGGATTTTGTTTTTCGGAAAGGAGAAACGCCGCAAGATGGTACAGCACAGTGCGTTGTCCTTCAGTCGGCTCGAAGCCGAAAGAAGCCACAAGTCTTCCGAAAAGCTCACCTCGCGTCATGCTACAACCCTCCCGTTTTTATCAAATTTTATAACTTTCAAACTTTACAAACTTTCTACTTTATGAACTTTCTACTTTATTAACTTTCAACTTTATTAACTTTCAACTTTATGAACTTTCTACTTTATAAACTTTCTACTTTATGAACTTTCAACTCAGAACGGGTATCCGATGCCGAAATTGAACCCCACATCTTTCCACTGCCATTTGTTGAAGCGCCATCTCTCTGTCTCGTCGTATTTCGGATCCCTGAACGGAATGGCGAAATCAAACCTCACGAGGAAGAAAGAGAAGTCAAAGCGGAGGCCGATGCCCATGTCCATTGCAAGTTGTTTGTAGAATGTGTCGAATTTGAATTCGCTGTTGGGAAGAGCCTCGTTAGGCTGCGAGTTCCAGATGTTACCGATGTCAACGAAGACGGCACTGTTAAGAAATCCATAAATCGGGAAACGGTATTCCGCGTTAAATTCAAGCTGGATGTTGCCGAATCGTTCGTCATTTCCCGTGAAGTCATCGCTGTAACTGCCAGGGCCGAGTTGTCTGTATGGCCAGCCTCTCATGCCGTTGGCGCCGCCGCCATAGTAGTTCTTTTCAAAGGGCATGTCCTTGGAGTTTCCGTAAGGGATGCCGTAGCCGCCCATCATCCTGAAGGCGAAGTTGCCGAAATTGATATAATGATAGTATCTGAATTCCATGCCGAGCTTTATGTATTGGGCGTATCTTATGCCGAAAATCTCGTGATAATCATCGACTTTTGTGGTTAGTGAACTGTTGTTTAACAGTGAAAGAAGGTTGCCTGATGTCTCAACGTCTGCCTTTATGTAAAAGAAATTGTTTGAGAAATTGATATTCTGATTGCTGAAGATGTAAGAGTAACTCAAGCCGCCGATGAAGTGACTCGTGTATTGGTCTTTAAGCCGACGGTTGGATTCGTTTTCGAGCAGCGACTTGAAGATGTCGGATTGGTCAACTTTGACGGTGTTCAGGTTTATCGGTGTGAGGATGTGCCGTGATTTCTCGCTTGTCATCCAGTTGTAGCCGAAACTCGCCATTATTGTCTGACGCCGGTACAATGGTCTTGTCCTGGTATCGTAACCGGCTGATATTGTGGTTTTTGGCAGATATTCCTGTACAAAATGCCGCATTCTTAAAGGACCTAAGAAACGAGGGAAGGACAGGTTCGTCTCAACGCCAAATTCACGCCCGTGAAAATGTCCGTCAGAACTGATGAGTTTGTCTGTCGAGATAAACTGATAGCCGCCTTTAAGCTTGACATTCAGCACTTCAGAACCGTGAAAGATGTTGTTGTTCCTGTAAGTCACACTGCCTAACGCACCGAAGTTTCCGCCGGAGTTGGTGCCTTCAATCTGTAAGGTGTAGGAATTTGTTTTGCCTTTCTTGAGAAATATATTGCAGTTCAGGTGCCTGACAGTGTCATCTGGAGAGCTCGACAAGGTGTCAAAACGGATGGTTGTGGCGGCGTATATCGGGAGTTTGCCGAGCGACCTGTATGTCTGTGTGACTTTCTTCAGACAGTATTCTTCGCCGGGATGCAGCTGGACAATCTGGTTGAAGGTTTTTTTTCTGATCTTCGGGTCGCCGTGACAGACAAAGTTAAAGGTGATGTCGTCCGTTTTCTTGCCGATGTTGAAAGTGTGCATCGTCGTGTCTGCCGGCAATCTGTTTCCCTGTTTGTAATCCGGATAGATGAAGATGTTGTCAATCAAATATTTGTCGTGTTTGCTGCCGTTGATGCGCATTGTCACGTCAGCTCTTTGCGACTTGAAGTTGGTGTCAACCTCGAAAATGATGAGGTCGCGCGTGAAATGATAATAACCGTTGTTCCGCAGATGGTTGAGGATGATGTCTCGCTCCTCGTCCATCGTGTAGGCGTTGTAGTTGTCCCCCGTCTTTACCGGCAGCTTATCTTCTATCTCCTTGATTTGCCGTGCGATGGCATCATCAGCAATCTTGTAATATATGTTTTTGATTTTGTACGGCTTAGACGGATGAATCGTATATGTCACCCTCGCTCTTTTGTCTTTTATCTCGTTCGATGTCTCTATCATTGACTTGAAAAATCCCATGTCGTTGAGATACGCCTCAATTTCCCTTTTTGATTCCAAAGTCGAAGACTCGCTGAAATAAACAGGTTCATTGCCGATTTTCTCATTTACCCATTTGTAAAATTTCTTGTCGGTTTTATGCTCGGTTCTGTAATAAATATTGACCATCGGCATCCAACCGAACAGCTGCGGCATGGCATCTTGTGTCAGATGTTTGGATATGTCAGAACGGTTCAGCTCATCGTAGTTCTCAGCTATCTTGATTTTGTTTTTGAGTAACAACGACTTACCTTCAGGAACGTATTTCCTGATTGAGCAGCTCGACATGATAAAAAGCGAGAGCAATATGAGTATTGTCCTGATAAGTCTTTGCATAAAAATTGGTTGCAAAGATAACATATTTTTCAATGTGATGCCCTGAAATATTTGGAATGTCACATTGATTTTATATGATTTCGGCCACGGTGAAATTGCTTCCGCCGATGAAGACGATGTCATCGAAATGGGCGTTGTTCAGCGCTGACTTGTAGGCGTGTTGCACCGACTCACAGACGTTGCCGCGGAGTCCGGCTTTAAACGCCTTCTCTGCAAGGATGTTGGCGTCGAGGCCTCTCGGGATGTCGGCTTTGCAGAAATAATACTCGGCGTAATGTGGCAGGAGGCCAAGGATCCCGTCGATGTCTTTGTCGTTAACACAGCCCAAGACGAAATGTAACTTATTGAACGACATATCGTTGAGCTGCGCCACTATTTCTTTTATCCCGCCGATGTTATGACCGGTGTCGGCTATTACCATAGGTGTTTTGTTCAGAATCTGCCACCTGCCCATGAGGTTTGTGTTTCTGATGACGTTTTCAAGACCGGAGATGATTTCGTCGTTGCTGATGCCGAATTTATCTCTGAGCAAGTCGATGGCGCATATTATCGTCGCAAGGTTTTTCTTCTGATAATGTCCGAGCAGCGGATATTTAACCGCTTCCATCAGCAGCTCGCTGTTCTTCCAGATGTCAAATTCCTGATAATCAAGAGAGTCGATGTGTATTTTGTCGCAATCGAAAATCTGGTCGGCGAAATATATCGGTGAGTTGCCGTCGTTTGCTTTGTTGATGAAGACGTGTTTTATTTCGGCTTGTGTCTCGCCGATGACCACCGGCGTGCCTGGCTTGATGATGCCGGCTTTTTCTGTTGCAATTTTCTCAAGTGTGTCGCCAAGGAAGTGCATGTGGTCCATCGAGATCTGCGTTATGATGCTCAGTTCGGGACGTATGACGTTGGTGCAGTCGAGGCGTCCTCCCATGCCTACCTCAATGATTGCTATATCGACTTTCTCTTTGGCGAAATAGTCGAACGCCATTCCTGTCGCCATCTCGAAGAACGAAAGCTGCATTTTTTCCATCTGTTCTTTATGTTCTGCGACGAAATCGATGACATTCTGTTCAGGAATCATCATGCCGTTGATGCGGATGCGCTCGCGGTAGTCGTGAAGATGCGGCGAGGTGTAAAGTCCGGTCTTGAAGCCGTGTTCCTGAAATATCGAGGCCAAGGTGTGTGATGTGGTGCCTTTGCCGTTGGTCCCGGCGACGTGGATGGTCTTGAATTTGTTTTGCGGGTTGTCTAATATGTTAAGCAGCTCGATTGTGTTGTGGAGGTCGGCTTTGTATGCCTGCGCTCCAATCAGTTGATACATTGGAAGTTGGTTAAACATCCAGTTTGTCGTATCTGCGTAGTTCATTGTCTTATTATGAAATTGTATGTTATTGTTCCTTTCTGTAACTCTGCGGCGTTGCTGTCGGGTGTGAACATCGCCGACATCGCGGCGTTTCTCGCCATCTCGCGCATCGTGGCGTTAGTGATGTTTGTGCCTTTGCCTATTTCTGCTTTCCTGACGTGACCGTCACGGTCAACCCAAATGTCAACGACGACTTTGCCTTCCTCGCTGAAGTTGGTGTCAGGTGAGGGGAGGTGTTTCGCCCCGCGGCCTCCGAGAGAATAAGACGGGCCGCCGCCACTGCCGCCTTGACCTGTATAGTTGCCGCTGTCGGCGGCGCCGTTGGGATTGCCTTGGTCGCCGGGTTGTCCTGTCGCACCTTGCGATGCCGTCGGCACGTCGTTCTTTTTAGGTTTAAATAAAGCCTTTTGATTTACAACAGGTTGCGGTTTTTCAACCGGCTTCGGTTCGTCGATGGCCGGTGCCTCTTCAGTGTCTTGTTTTATGACATCATCAACCTCTTGCGGCTTTGGCGCGTGCTGTTCCGCAACAGGCTTCGTTGGCCTTGGAGGCTGATTGTCGCCCATGCCTTGGTTGTACATTCCGAGGTTCACCTCCACGCCGGCCTCGCCGGGAAGCGGCAGGGGAGTGGTGAACGCCATCAGCAACAACAGCGCTGCGACAGCGGCGTGAACCAAAACGGTGACTGCCAACGCAATGGTCTTATTTCTTCTCTCTCTCGTCATTTTTATTTCTTCGATGATGTGGCAAGTAGTACCTTGTGATTCTGATTTGTCGCGTTGTTGATGTTGTTTACGGCATCAATGACGTTTACAACATATTGAACCTCAACGGTTTTGTCCGAGCGTACCACGACAGTGCCTTCCGTCGTTCCGGCAAGGGCGATGGCAATTTCCGACTCAAGCCGGCCTTCGTCAACGGCCTTGGCGTCACCTTTTTTGGTGCCTATATGGTAATTGTTGCTGCTGTCGATATAAACTGTCACTGTCTGTTTCGCCATGGTGCGGCTGCTGCTTTGCGGAAGCAACATCTTGATGGCGTTGGGGGCCACCAATGTCGATGTCAGCATGAAGAAGATAAGCAGCAGAAACACCAAGTCGGACATCGACGAGGAGTTGAAGTCGGCTTTTCTTTGGTTTCTTCTCTTTAGTGCCATGACTGTTTATTTTACCGGTTCGTTCAAGACATCCATAAACTCAATGCTCTTTGATTCTAGCAGGTTCACCACCTTATCTATCTGAGAGACAAGCACATTGTAGAAGATGAACGCTACGATGCCGACGATGAGGCCGCCGACAGTTGTCACCATGGCTTGGTATATGCCGGTTGAGAGCAGTTCGATGTCAATGTTGTTGCCGGCCATCGACATGTCGTAAAACGCCCGTATCATTCCGATTACGGTGCCGAGGAAGCCGAGCATCGGGCCGGCGCCTGAAATCATCGCGAGGATAGCGACACCTTTTTCAAGTGTGCTGACCTCAAGATTGCCGACGTTTTCGACCGCTGTCTGGATGTCGTTCAGCGGCTTTCCGATTCTCGAGATGCCTTTCTCAATCATCCTTGAGAGCGGTGTTGCGGTCTTTTGACACAGCACCTTCGCATCGTTCAGCTTCCCGTCGAGCATGTAATTGCGTATCGTGTCCATAAAGATGTCGTCTTTCTTCGCCGCCTTGTTGATGGTGATGAACCTTTCGATGAAGATGTAAACCGCTATCAAAGAAAAGATTCCTAATATCAGCATTATCCAGCCGCCTTGCACGGCGAGCTCCCATAATGACATTCTCAATTCTGCTGGTTCTGTAACTGCCTCTGTTGCAGGTACTTGTAATAAAATGCTCAGTAGATTCATATTGTGTGTTTTGATTTTAAAAACTTAAAACTTCGTAAAATATTATTCATTAATTGAAAAAATACGCTTGCTGACATTGAAGATGCGTCCTGAACAAGAATCGCTGTCGGCTCCTGTCACAGACTTTAAGACATTGATTTCGTTGCGCTTACGCAGAAGCCCGAGGAAAGCGAATATCAAGGCTTCTTTGTAGTCGATGATGTCGTTGTCTGGAATTACGATTTCGTGTCTTGTGTTCGCCTGAATCCTTTCGACCAAGAATTTGTTCTTTGCGCCTCCACCTGTGATGAGCATCTTGCCAACAGGTTGGTTTTCAATAGATTTCCCGACTTGTACGGCGATGTGTTCGACAAATGTCGCCAGCATGTCTTGTGTTGAAATGCGATGTGACGCCTGAACGAGCAGCGGCTTGATGTTTTCCTCGAAAAATTCGCGTCCCAGCGATTTCGGTGGTTTCTGTGTGAAATACTGATGGGTGTTGAGTTTTTCAAGCAGTTGGTTGTCAATGACACCGCTGCGGGCGATTAAGCCGTCTCTGTCGAATTGGGCATCTGAATCAGCTAATCCCGCCAAATGGTTCAACGCTTGGTTGGCGATGCAGATGTCGTATGCAATGCGTTGGCCGTCAATGTCATACGAGACATTCGCAATCCCTCCGATGTTAAGACATAATGGATAGTCCGAGAACAGGAGCTTGTCGCCGATTGGGACGAGCGGCGCCCCTTGTCCGCCTTTCAGCACATCTTCAGTCCTGAAGTCATTGATGACCTCCACTCTGCATGTGTCGGCAAGTGCTTGACCGTCACCGATTTGCAGCGTATATCGCTCCTGCGGGCGGTGAAAGATGGTATGTCCGTGTGAGGCCACAATCTCAGGCTTGAGGTTGTGTCTGTCTATGAATGCCTTTGTCACATCTCCGAGCAGTTTGCCATATCTGACATCAAGGTCGTGTAGCTCATCCGATGACATGTAGTACGCTTCTGAAAGCTGTTGTTTCCAACCGGCATCGTATTCAAAACTATCTTTGGCGATAATCTTGAAGCGCCATTCACCGTCATTCCAGAAATCAACGTCAACCATATCAATGCCATCAAGCGAACTGCCCGACATCAAACCGATTACATTCACGTTCCCCATATCCTTTAAACCTAAATACCTAAATAGCCAATAGCCAATAACTAATCGCTAACAGCTAACAGCTAAACCACCTCCATCACTTCCCAAAGTTTCATGCCGTTTGAGCCTTTGACCAAGATGTCCATGCCCTTAATAGGGTGATTTTCGATGTGTTTGCACAAGTCATTGATGTTGTCGAATGTCAGGAATGAACTGTTTTTGCAAACTTTCTTGAACTCTTGTCCGACAAGAATCACATTGCTGAAACCGAGTTCGTTGATGAGTTCGAAGATTGTTTCATGTTCTTTTTGCGAGTCGGCGCCGAGTTCACGCATGTCGCCTAAGATGAGCAGGTTGTCTTCCTTGCAGATGTTGCGGAAGTTTCTCACGGCATGGTTCATGCTTGTCGGATTGGCGTTGTATGCGTCGAGGATAACACGATTTTTATGTGTCTCGACTAATTGTGAACGTCCGTTTGTCGGCGTGTATGCTGAGATGGCATTATGCATATCGTAAATGTCAATCCCGAAACGCCATCCTATCGCAATTGCTGCCATCACGTTGCTGAAATTGTATTCGCCTATAAGTTTTGTGTCAAATTCGTGCCAACAATGAGAAACTTTCAGAAACGGATTCGCCGAAACAAAATCTCCATTGATGGTTGAATTGCTGTTGCCTCCGTAGGTTATTTTTGGCATGTCGCCTGATAAATCCATAAGAAGCCTGTCGTCTTTGCTTACAAACAACATTCCGTCATGTTCGTGGACGTATTGGTACAACTCGAATTTTGTTTTAATGATTTCTTCGTAACTTCCGAACCCTTCGAGATGCGCTCTGCCAATATTAGTGATTATTCCTATGGTTGGTTGTGCTATTTCGGCAAGTTGTCTTATCTCACCAGGATGATTGGCACCCATCTCAACGACGGCTATCTCTGTCTCTGGCTTGATTCTCAACACCGTGAGCGGGACACCGAGATGGTTGTTGAAGTTGCCCTGTGTGTAAACGATGTTGTATTTTGTCAACAGGACTGTGGCAATAAGTTCTTTTGTTGTTGTCTTCCCGTTGGTTCCGGTTATGCCAATCACAGGGATGTCAAGGCTCTCGCGGTGGTGTTTTGCAAGTTGTTGCAATGTCTTGAGGCTGTCTTCGACGACGAATAGTCGTTCATGCCGGGGAAGGTCTTGCCGGTCGGCGATGACACATGCGGCGATGCCGTCTTCCGCGGCTTTGTATGCGAAGTCATTGCCGTCGAAATGTTCTCCTTTAAGTGCGACGAAAACGCAGTCTTTTGTGATGCAGCGGCTGTCGGTCGTAACTGTGTATGACTTCGTGTATTGTTGATATATTTTTTCTATGTTTTCCATGTTGAATAAAAAAAGCCGCCAGAAATGACGGCTGATTTATAACTTTGTGTTGAATTATTTCGCCAATGCGCTGCCAATCATGTTCATGGCGCATCTGAAACCAATTGTTGCCGAAGCCTGGTCTTCATCCAGGAAACGTCTCACCGAAGGGCTGAGGTAATAAGGGCCGTCTGCCCATGAACCGCCTTTGTAAACACGTGACTTGTCTGAGATGAGTGTTGTGACACCATATTCGTACATTTGGTTTGTGTATTCGCTCTGTTCGCCGCTGACATTTGTCCAGTCGTTTTGTATCGTTGACATGAAGTCACCGTCGTCATGGTTGATGTTATAGCTGTAGCGGTAGTTCTGACGGACAGCGTTCTCTTCTGCTGTTTCCGGAACGTAAACAATCTGTCCGTTTTCATCAACTTCTTTCTTCATGAACATGTTTCCGCGGTAAGGGTTGTGGTCAGACACGTCTTCGTAAGACATCGGACGATATACGTCAAGCACCCACTCTGACACATTGCCTGACATGTTGAAAAGGCCGTAGTCGTTAGGCCAGTATGTGTAAACAGGAGCAGGGAATACCGCGCCGTCATTGAGGTTGCCGGCAACACCCATATAGTCGCCGTTTCCTCTCTTGAAGTTCGCCACGAAGCTGCCATAGTAGTTCTTGGTGTCTGTACGGAGGCCTTCACTGTCCCATGGATACACCCTGCGGTCAGTGATGCGTTCGTTCACTGTGCTTCCTATAAGTCCGAGGGCTGCATATTCCCATTCGGCTTCCGTGGGGAGACGGTATTTCGGGAGGAGCAATCCGTCCTCCATCTTGACATTGCGTAATCCTGTTTCGCTGTCAGGGTTGAGATCCTTAAATCCATCTTGAATCACACCATTGTACAGACCCGCAACGTAAGCGTCGGTGCTGAAGTGTGAGTCCTTGGTCTGATTCAAATCAAAGGTGAGAACGCCGGCATTGATCAGGTTATTCTCGTTGACACGGTCTGAACGCCATAGGGCGTAGTCGTTTGCCTGAAGCCATGACACACCGACGACGGGATAGTCGCGATATGCAGGGTGGCGGAGATAAACCTCTACCATAGGTTCGTTATATGACATCGAACTGCGCCAGACCAATGTGTCCGGCAACGCGTTCTTGACAATCATCGGATAATCCTTGCCGTAAATCCTGTTCATCCAATGGAGATATTCGATATAGTCGAGGTTGCTGATCTCCGTCTGATCCATGTAAAACGACGAGACAGTGACCTGACGCGGGGTGTTATTCCAATCGTAATAGACATTTTCCTGCGTTCCGCCCATGGTGAACGTGCCACCTTCAATGGCTACGAGGCCAGGACCAACCACCTGTTCCGGCGCATCCGTCACATACAATCCACCATAGTTAGGGTCGTTATAACTCCATCCTGTCGTTTTGGAAACCGGAACTTTCTCGCATGAAACAAACAAAATACTCCCGCATAAAATCGCGAAAACCGTTGCTAATCTGAAATTTTTACGCATTATCATTGTGTTTTTTGTTACTCGATCAAAACTCGGAAAACGTTGTATTATTGTGTTTTCCATCAAAAATGTGTCTTTTCCTACGGACGCATTTTTTGCGGTGCAATTATACAACTTTTATTTGAAAGTCCGTGTTTTTTTTTGAAAAATTTTTTACGCGTGAATGTTGCAATATTAATTTGATGAAAACGTTCTGCAAAACAAAGAAATTTGTATTTTTGCAGACTTTTGTTATCGGTATGAAAAAATCAATTAGAGCGATTGCGATAGCGCTGGTCATAAACGTAATGATGTTGAACAGTGTCTTGGCCGCTGATTCTGTGCTGGGCAGCGGCGTTTGGTATAAGATGTCTGTCGGTCATACCGGCATGTTCAGCATATCATATTCTGAACTGAAATCAATGGGGGTCGATGTGAATGCCATCAATCCGAGAAATATCAGACTCTTCCACAATGGCGGCGGGGTCTTGCCTGTCGTTGCCGGTGATAAGCGCCCGGATGACCTCGTTGAGATACCTATTATAATTTATGGTGAGTCAGACGGCCGCTTTGATGACGGAGACCTTATCGTGTTCTACGCCCGCGGCCCGGTCGCGTGGAGGTATAACGCGAACGAGCAGTTCTATGAACATGTTAACAATCCGTATTCAGATTATTCGTACGTGTTCATGACAATAGGTGACACGCCGGGGAAACGGGTTGAAACGGTTGCAGGGCCGGACGGCGAGACAGTGGCTGTCGATGAATTTATTGACGGCGCATGCTACGACAAGGAGGAGTTTAATTTCCTTAATATGGGAAGGACATGGTACTTTGACAAGTTCGACATCACGCTGTCAAGGTCATACGGCTTTTCGTTCCCCAATGCTGTGACGGCAAGAAAAGCCAAACTGCGCTCCGAGATGGCGGCCCGTAACCCGTCGCAGGTGTCATTCAAATATAAGGTGGGGAACATAGTCGCAGCGACAGTCCCGATCACCCCGATGGGCAGCACACAATACACATACGCAAAGACCGCTTCCACGAATGTCAAGCAGTTCGACATAAATTCATCTTCTTTTAATGTTGATGTGACTTTTGAAAGGACAGGCTCGTCTTCCGTCGGATGGCTCAATTACATAGAAGTCAATGTATGGAGAAAACTGAAGATGTCGGGCGATGTGATGACTTTCCGCAACCCGGAATGCACCAATCCTTCTTTGGTTTATGAATACAAGCTCTCGAATGCGTCCGGCTCGACGCAGGTCTGGGACGTGACCGACCCGAAAGAACCGAAAAAAATGGAAGTGACGACACAGTCGGCAACAATCACATTCAATGTTAAAGGCGCGAGAAACAAGGAGTTTGTCGCGTTTACCGGGAACTTGTTTGATAAAACAACTTTTGTGGGCGTGGTACAAAACCAGAACCTTCATGCGCTGAAAGACGTTGATTATGTCATAATTACACATCCGGATTTTGTGGCACAGGCGAAAAGGCTCAAGAGCATCCATAATGAAATGGACAATCTCGTCATCGAAATCGTCACCCCGAAAGAGATTTACAATGAGTTTTCCTGCGGCGCACAGGATGTCTCGGCTATCCGTGACTTCATCAGGAAACTCCGTGACAACAGCGTCGGTGAACACCAGCTCAAATATGTGCTTCTGCTCGGTGACGCTTCGTATGCGTACAAAAACAGTGATGTGTGCTTTGTCCCGACGTATGAGTCGGTGGCGTCGTTGTCATTGACAGGCTGCATCGCCACTGACGACTTCTTTGTGTGCCTCGACCCTGCTGAGGGCGTGATGGAGTCGGGGTCAGTGGTGGACCTCGCAATCGGCAGGATGCCGGTCTCGACATCGGAGCAGGCTGCAAGTGCCGTGGATAAGATAGAGAAGTTCTTGGAAAAGAATGACTTGACCATGAATAAATGGCGTAACGTCATTACCTTGGTCAGCGACGATGAATATAATGGCGGCAGCTTCCTCACAAATTCCGAAGAGATAGCCGACTCCATTGAATTCTGGGGCGGCGAGATGATCGTTGACAAAATATATCTCGACGCTTACGAACAGGTCGCAACGGCGAGCGGACAACGCTGCCCTGATGTCAATGAGGCGATTACAAACCGTGTCGAGAACGGAACGCTGATATTCAACTACGTCGGACATGGCGGCGAGGTGGGTCTTGCTGATGAACGGATACTCACAATCGAAGATATTAATTCGTGGCAGAATATGCCTATGCTCCCGATTTTCATAACAGCCACCTGCGAGTTCAGCAGATTCGACGACCACACAAGGACTTCAGCCGGCGAACTCGTTTATCTGAACGAAAAAGGTGGCGCGATAAATATGATTACCACCGCAAGGACAACCGGAAATTCTGGGAATCATAGACTTGAGAAGAATTTTTTCCGTAATATGTTTAAGATGTATGGCGGTGAATACCAGTGCATTGGAGATGTTCTCAAGGCTGCTAAACAAGATAAAAACCTGGATAAGAACGCCAAGGTCTTTGTGCTGTTTGGCGACCCCGCGTTAAGAATAGCTTATCCGAAAAACAATGTCGTCCTCACGAAACTCAACGGGGAGACTGTCGGTCTTAATCCTCTCGACACACTTAAGGCGATGAGCACCGTCCGGCTGGAAGGCGAGGTCAGAGATAACTTCAACTGCCTCATGGACGACTTCAACGGAGTGGTTCACGTGTCGATATATGATAAGCCGAACACTTACCGGACACACGGCGATCATGACAAGCCGAAGTTCAATTTCGAGCTTCGCGACAGCAGAATATTCTCTGGTAAAACAGAAGTCGTGAACGGCAGATTCGACATGATGGTGACTTTGCCGAAAGACATCAAATACAACTATGGAAACGGCTTGATAAATTTCTATGCCACTGATTATGTGACAGATGCAAACGGTAACAATACTGACATCATCGTCGGAGGCTACGATGAAAGTGTCATTCCTGACGAGAACGGACCTGAAGTCCGCCTGTATATCGACGACGAGATGTTTGTCAGCGGAGGCATCACTAACGAGAATCCAGTGATCATCGCGAAAATAAGAGACGCACAGGGCATCAACACTTCGGGCGCGGGAATCGGCCATGACATCATGGCGACGCTGAGCGGCGCTACAGAAAAATCGTATAACCTTAATAACTACTACGATACGCCATACGACCTTAATGAGTTCGGTACACTGACATACCGGCTTTATAATCTTAACAGCGGCAGGCATACTCTGAAACTGAAGGTCTGGGACATATTCAACAACTCAACGACGGTGTCGGTTGACTTCACGGTGATAAAGAGCGGTGACGGCACTATCGCGATTGAAAACCTCTACAACGCACCAAACCCGATGACAAACGAAACACGCATCATGTTTGAGCATAACCAGAAAGAACCGATTGATGTCAATGTTAAGATATTTAACATCAGCGGGCAGCTTGTCAGGACAATCAACGAGTCGCGTAATGGCACTATGCGCGTTGACCCGATAGTGTGGGACGGCACTAACGACAGCGGAAGCGCGTTGCCGGCAGGCGTATATATATATAATGTGATTGTCTCGAACAGCAAAAACGAGACGGCATCGGGGTTCTCCAAGCTGATAATAGCCCGATGACCCGATAAAAAAAAGAATCTGACACACAATATGAAAGATTTTATTGCGTTTGTTTAAAGTTAATCGTGAGAGTATCTTAAAATTGTGTATTTTTGCGGAGTTTTTTGAAAGGAAAATTAAATTATTACAATACATCATTTATGACAAAGATTAAAACAATTCTTTTAAGTTGTTTGCTTTCAGCCGGTTTGGGCTATGTCAGCCAAGCACAGGAGTCAAGAGTTATTAATACAGCAGTTCCTGCCTTGCAGATTGCACCAGATGCCCGCTCTGGCGCTTTGGGCGATTGCGGCGTTGCGACGACACCGGACGTTTATTCAATGCATTGGAATGCCGCGAAGTACGCGTTCCAGGAAGATGACTTCAGCATCGGTCTCGCTTACACGCCCTGGCTGAGAAAACTTGTGAACGACATGAATATTGCTTATCTCGCAGCCTCAAAGCGTGTGAGCAAGAAGTCAACGGTGGCACTGTCGCTCATGTATTTCAATCTCGGACAGATCAATTTCAGAAACGCTGAAAATGTTGATCAGGGAACGTTCAACCCGAATGAGTTCTCCGTCGATGCCTGCTATTCAAGGAAACTCGGCGACTATATATCCGGCGCGGTGTCTGCTCGTTTCATCTATTCTGACCTCACACAGGGACAGGGCGACAACTACAAGCCGGCAATGGCTGTGGCAGCCGACATCGGTGTCTATTATCAGAGACCTGTCTATTGGTTCAAGACTGTTGATGCAGAAATAGCGTGGGGCGTGGCAATCACTAACATTGGAAGCAAGATGTCGTACAATAATGGAAGTAACCAGACAAGCTTCATACCTACAAACCTCCGCTTAGGCCCGTCGCTGAAACTCAACATTGACGACTATAATTCTTTGATGTTTACATTTGATCTGAACAAGCTTCTCGTACCGACGCCGCCTGTCCGTGACGATCAGGGCAATGTCTTAAGAGGAAAGGATGACAATGTGTCGATGGTTCAGGGACTTTTCCAGTCGTTCTATGACGCACCAGACGGCTTCAGCGAAGAATTGAAGGAATTGACAATAGGCTGCGGTCTTGAGTATTGGTATAACAAGGTGTTCACGGTACGTGCAGGTTTCTTCCATGAGGATAGAACCAAAGGCAACCGCCGTTACCTGACTTTCGGTGCCGGTCTGCGTTATAACGTCTTCGCCCTCGACATCTCATATCTTGTTCCTGTTAACAATACATCGAACTCAGGCGTGAACCCGCTTGAGAACACGTTGCGTTTCAACCTCGTGTTCAATATCAATAAATGGAAGAAAGATAACACGAAGCTGGAGAACACAAAGGAAATGTAAGGCTTGAAATATTTCATGTTGAAAATACGGCCGCTGTCGTTCTGACGGCGGCTTTTTTGTGTCCGGCAGATGTGATGTGGAATGATGACTGCATAAAAAAAAGAGGCAATAGTCACTGTCTCTTTTTTTTAACCTTAAATAATTATAGGTACGGCTTCGCCGAATCAATACTCGTCAGATACTGTGAGTTTTTTTCTGCCTTTGGCGCGGCGGGCTTTCAAAACCTTGCGGCCATTGGCTGTTGACATTCTTTCTCTGAAACCGTGTTTGTTCTTGCGTCTCCTGTTCGATGGTTGAAATGTGCGTTTCATTGTCTTATCTTTTTATTTTCTTTTATTTCTCTTAATCAGAGCGCAAAAGTAGTAAATTTTTTTATTCAAAAAACATTTTCTTTGAAAAAAATATTTAAGTTGCAACGTGTTGTTTATTAGCACGTTGCAACTTTAAACTCTAATCTTTAAACTCTAATCTCTCAACAGACATCTATTTTTCTGGCACATTTTTGAGTGTTTCTGTGAGGAAATCCCAGAAAGGCTGCACTGATTCGATAAGGAGAGCCTCGTCTGGTGAGTGCGGGTGAACAAGTGTCGGGCCGAATGAGATCATGTCCCAGTTCGGGTATTTTGCTCCGAGGATGCCGCATTCGAGACCGGCGTGGATGACCATGACTTTCGGCTCCTTGCCGAATTTGTCGTTATAGACCTTCTTCATCGTGGCGAGGATAGGGCTGTTGATGTTCGGCTGCCATCCGTGGTATTCGCCTGATGACTCGGCGTATGCGCCGTTGTCGATCAAGACGTTGCGGATCTCGCTCGCGAGTTTGTTCTTCAGGTCGTCAACGAGTCCTCTCTGCAACGATGCGGTGCTGATCTTGCCGTTTTCCATCTTCACGATAGCGAGGTTTGATGATGTCTCGACAGTGCCTTCAAAGTCCTTCGACATTCCGACGACGCCGTTCGGGTATTTCGCGATGGCGGTCATGAGGTTCTTGAATGTGACGTTGTCGATGACTTCGGCTGGCATCTCCGTTTCGGCGATGGTAACCGTTGCGTCCGGCTCGGTCTCCTTGAACTGCTCTTTTACAACGGCTTCATATTCTGCGACGTATGCTTTGAGGTCTTCTGCCTTCTCTGCCGGGACCACCACTGTGGCGAACGACTCGCGTGGGATCGCGTTGCGTAAGCTGCCGCCGTTGATTGTGGCGAGGCGCACGCCGAACTGCTGTGACGTCATTATTAATAGGGTGTTCATGACCTTGTTCGCGTTTGCTCTGCCGAGGTTGATGTCCATCCCTGAGTGGCCGCCTTTCAAGCCTTTGACAACCAGTTGGAAAGCGGCCATGCCGTCTGCCACTTTCTCCATCTTGGGTGAGAAGATGCCGTTGGTGTCGATGCCGCCCGCGCAGCCCACGTAGAGCTCGCCTTCGGTCTCCGAGTCCATGTTGAGTAGGATGTCGCCGTTGAGGACGCCGGGTTTCAGCGCGTTGGCGCCTGTCATGCCTGTCTCCTCATCGATGGTGAAGAGTGCTTCTATCGGGCCGTGTTTGAGTGTCTTTGATGCGAGCACGCCCATGGCCGCTGCTGCACCGAGGCCGTCGTCGGCACCGAGTGTCGTGCCTTTCGCGCGCACCCAGCCGTTGTCAACGTATGTCTCGATGGGGTCTTTCTCGAAGTCGTGTGCGCAGTCGGCGTTCTTCTGCGGCACCATGTCGAGGTGCGCCTGTAGGATGACACCGCGGCGGTTCTCGTAACCTGGAGTCGCCGGTTTGCGGATGATGACGTTGCCCGCCTCGTCAACGATGGTCTCAAGTCCGAGATCCTCGCCGAATTTCTTCATGAATGCAATAACCTGCGCCTCTTTCTTCGACGGACGCGGAATCTGTGTGAGACTGTAGAAGTTCTCAAACACTTCTTGTGGTTGTAAGTCTTTAATGCTCATTGTATTACCTTTTTATTTATATGAAAAAACATTTTTCAAAATTTATTGCGCTAAAATAAGAAAATTTCAGAAAACGAAATAACTTTATACTTTATAAACTTTATAACTTTATAACTTTATAACTTTATAGCTCTCCGAGGCTTCTTTCGTCAAGCCGGTATATCGTCCAGTCGTCCATCGGCTTGGCTCCCAGCGACTTGTAGAAGTTTATCGACGGCGTGTTCCAGTCGAGGCACACCCATTCCATGCGGCCGCAGTGGCGTTCCTTGGCGAGACGCGCGAGGTGGAGCAGGAGGGCTTTCCCGTAGCCGAGGCCTCTTTTCTCGGGGATGACGAACAGGTCTTCGAGATACAGGCCTTTCCTCCCCACGAAGGTTGAGAAGTTGTGGAAGAACAATGCGAACCCGACGGGCACGCCGTCTTCGCATCCGAACACGACCTCAGCGTCTCTCTTGACAAACAGCGAGTCGTGGATTGTCGCCTCGTCAGCTTCGACCTCGTCGGCCATTTTCTCGTAAACGGCCAGTTTTTTGATGAACTCAAGCACCAGACCCGCCTCGTTCTCTTCGGCTTTTCTTATTGTAAATGAACTCATTACTTGTCTTCTTTTTTCCTGTGTTTGACTTTGATTTTGTCCTCTCCCCAGATGTCGTCCCATATTTTCATCGACTCGTCAAGGTCCATGGCATTTTGTTTTTCGAGGTGATGTTGTATGAACACGCATCTTGTGGCTTTGGCGCCTCTGCAGATGATGTCTTCCGCCAGCGCGTCGCAGCTCGGCGCACCGCACATGCCGCAGTCAACCTGCGGGAGCATTTTCTTCAGCCTGTTGATTTTGACTAATTTCTCAAGCGCCTTGGAGATGTCGCTGTCAAGGCTTATTGAGCGTGACTCTATCTCTCCGACCCCGATGTTGTCGAGCAGGAAGTCGCGTTCCTCTTCGACCTCCTTGGCGCGGGTCAGCTCGCCGCGGCGTTCTTTCCCGGCCACGTAACGCGCCCTCGCGAACATCCGCTCGCACGTAAGGAATCTGTTGTTGTATGTCAATATCCCGCCCGGACAGCTCTGGTCGCAGGCGCGGAGCTCGAGGAACTCGACGTCTTCAATCTCTTCGCTTTCAACTTTTTCCAGGAACTCAATAGAGTTGTCCATGCCGTCTATCGACAGCGAGTGCTCCGACACCGACAGACGTCTCTCGCCGTTTGTCAGAGATGTCAGGATGCTGTCTGACGTGAGCTGTGCTATCGGCAGCTTGACCTCCTTGTAGTCGTGGCCCTGCTCCTTGATTTTCTTATAGACGCGGTTGTAGAGTGAGTCCATGTTTATCACGCCGTCAACCGACGACTTCTCCTCGCCGACGGGGCTTTTTACCGCCGCTATCTTCGCGGCGCACGGCGTGACGTAGAACACGCCGATGTCTTCCGGTCGCCAGCCGTCCTTCTCGAGTTTCCTCCTGATATACAGCGCGGTGATGTCGAGAGGCGCTTTGAGGGGGATGAGGTTCTCCACCAGTCCGGGGAACTTCACCTGTATGAGGCGCACTATGGCGGGGCAGAACGTGGAGATGAGAGGTTTGGTGTTGCCTTCACGCTCTAATTTATTTTTCGCTTCCGTGTAAATCGGCGTCGTTATCTCGGTCTCTATGACGTGCTGGAACCCTATCTCGTTGAGTATGGCATAGATGCGCGAGACGCTGATGTCGTTCTTGAACTGGCCGAGGAACACGGCCGGTATGAGCGCGACGCGGCACGGGAACTTGAAGATCTCCTCGAAGTCGTCCTGTTTGACGAACACAGCCTTGTGCGGGCAGGCGATGAAGCAGTTGCCGCAGTCAACGCAACGGGTCTCGTCGATATGTGCCTTCCCGTCACGGACACGGATGGCCTCGGTGGGGCAGACCCTCATGCAGTGGGAGCAGCCCTCGCAGGCGTTTTCATTGATCTGTAGAGCGTGATAAAATGCCATAATCTCAATCTTTAAGTTATTAATTTCCAGGGTTTTGAGCCTTGCGGCCTAAGCCAGCTTCACTTCCATCTCGACGGTGGTGCCCACTCCGACGGTGGACTGCACGTTGAGGCGGTCGACGTTTTTCTTGATGTTCGGAAGCCCCATGCCGGCTCCGAAGCCCATGTCGCGGACCTCCGGCGAGGCCGTGCTGTTGCCTTCCTGCATCGCCCAGTCGATGTCGGGGATGCCCGGGCCCTTGTCGATGACGCGGAGGAGTATCGTGCCCGCGTCGATGTCGGCGGTGACCTTGCCGCCGTAGGCGTGGGCGATGGCGTTGACTTCAGCCTCGTAGAGGGCTACGACGACACGCTTCACTATCGACGGGTTCACGTTGAGCTGCTTCAGCGTCTTCTTTATCGAGCTTGACGCCGAGCCCGCGTTGACGAAGTCTCCTTCTACTATTGTGTATTCTAAATGCATAACTGTGGTTTTTTGTTAATAAATGGGTTTCAGACCGGCTTCCCACAGGAGACCGCATGCCTTGAACATCGAGAAGTCGCATTCCATGAGGACCATGTCGTTCTCTTCCGCGAGTTCAACCATCTCCGGAGTCGCCTTTTTCTTTCTCACGAACACGATGATGTCGAGGTTGCCCATCTCGCATGTGCGTATCGTCTGCATGGTGCACAGCCCCGTGACAATCATCGGGAAGTTGTCACCCAAGGTGAGGATGTCAGACATGAGGTCGGAGGCGAAGGCGATGTCCTGCTCCTCGTTGAGACGCTCCTGTCCGCAAACCACCCTGGCGTTCAATAATTTGGCTATTTCAGATAGTTTCATTTGTTTTGTTGATGTTTGTGTGGTTATTCGTTGTAATGTATCTCTTTCAAATTCTCCTGAATCATCTCCTTCAGGTATTTCATGATGTTGATGTCGTTCATCGACATGCCGTCGAGGGCTTCCTTGACCTCGTCGGTGTCGAACACGAACTCGTCGTCATCGGTGACGTGCCGGTAGATGAAGTGTATGTCTTCGTGCGCGGCGAACAGCATCACGAGGGTGCCTGCGAGGTCGCCCATGGGCGGGCGGTCGATGTTGTCGTGCTGGAACCAGAAGCTGAGTGTGGTGCCTTTGCCCACCTCGCTCTCGATCTTCATGCCGCCGCCGCAGTTCTCGGTGTTCATCTTGATGAGCGGCAGCCCGAGACCCACCTTCCTCGTCGTCCTCGACGTCGTCCACGGGTCGGTGACCTTTGCGAGGAACTCCGGCGACATGCCCTTTCCGTTGTCCTTGATGGTGAACGCATAGACGTTGTCCTTCAGGCTGTCCCTGACGGTCAGCTCGACAGTCGTGGAGTTGGCTGCGGTGGAGTTCTCCATCAGGTCATATACATGTAATGCTAATTCTTTCATCCGTATAAAAGTTGTAGTTTCTCTTGTGGTTCTGTGTCGATGTACCTGCCGTCCTCGCCGCGGAGCGTCCTACGGAACTCGTCGAAGGTGAGGTCGCGCATGTGAAGCACGCAGTGCACCTCCCCGATGATGTGCAGGAAATGCGCGTCGCTGCTCTTCGTGAACATGAACTTCTTCAGGTACGCGAACTTCTTCAGGAAATCGGGTTTCTTGACGTGCTTCGAGATCTCCAGCGCGTCGGCCTTGATGTCGGGCGGGATGAAGCCGAGCTGCGACATCAGGCTCGACGCCGGCTTGTTGACGTGCGCCGGCACGAACAGCCCGCCGATCTCGTGCACCTTGTCGTACAGCGTGTCGAGGTCGCAGTCGAGCGCTGACCACAGCAGCCATTCCTCTTCCCCGACGACCTCCTCGTCCTTGTCAACGATGAGCTGGTATCCGAACTTCTCCTCGTCCAACGGGATGTGCGGCAGGTGCTCGTCGAGGAACTCCTGGAATCTGTCGAGCTGCTCGTCGTCCTCGAAGTAGGCGAGGGCGTGAGCCTCCTCCTGCGTGGTGATTTCCACGCCTCCGATGACGAAGACGCCCGCCTCGCGGCCTATCTGCTGCGCCACCTTCACCTGGCGGGTGCTGTTGTGGTCGCAGATGGCGATCATGTCGAGGTGCAGTTTCTTTGCCTGCTCCACGATGGCTGCGGGCGACATGTAGATGTCACCGCACGGCGACAACACCGTGTGGATGTGCAGGTCGGCCCGATATTGCTTCAGTTCCGTTTCCATCAGTGAATCCTCTCTTAACTCTCCTCTCTACTCTCTTAACAGATTATACACCAGCCCCGCGATCTCGAACGTCGGCAGTGATGTCTGGAGGATGGGCAGCTCTTCCTCGTCGGCCTGGTTGATCGTGTCCTCGTTAGCGCCGAGGTCCTTGACGAGGATGATGCACGACATCTCTTTCAGAGACGCCACCGCCATCACGTTTTTATGTGTCTGAAGTGTGATCCAGATGTTGCCCTCCTGTGCGTTGCCCATCACGTCGCTGAGGAGGTCGGAGATGTAACACCCGTCGATTTCGCGGTCAAGGCCGTTCTTGCCTGCGAGGACCTTGAGCCCTAACTTGTCAACTAATTCCTGTACTTTCATTGTTAATGAATTTAAAAAACCTCGCAAAGTTAGTCATTTATTTTGGATAATTTCATAATTTTGCAAAAAAAATTGCATGAAAGACAAAACAGAGGTGGCAGTGCCAGGCGGAGCTGGCAAAGTGTTGCTTCACACATGCTGCGCCCCGTGCTCGTCGGCGATCGTCGAGTGCCTGGTGAAGAATGGCGTGACACCTTACATATTTTATTGCAACCCGAACATTTATCCTTTGGAGGAGTACGAAATCAGGAAAAACGAATGCACGCGCTATGCGCAGTCGCTCGGCTTGCAGATAATCGACGATGACTATGACCATGAGAAATGGCTCGGTGAGATGGCTGGTCTTGAGAATGAGCCCGAGCGCGGCGGGAGATGTCTCAAGTGTTTTAAATACAGGCTGTTACGGACTGCGAGATATGCTCATGAGAACGGCTTTTCGGTGATCGCGACGACCTTGGCGTCGAGCCGGTGGAAGAGCCTCGAACAAATCAAAGAGGCCGGTGATTTCGCTGTCTCGCGTTATCCCGATGTCACGTTCTGGGCGCAAAACTGGAGAAAAGGCGGGCTTCAGGAACGCAGGTCGCAGATAATAAAGGAATATGGGTTTTATAACCAACAATACTGCGGATGTGAGTTCTCGATTTCCCGCTAAAAGATTGAGGATTTTATCTTTTCCACAATTTCATCGAAATATTCTTTTCTAACCCTGCTGATCTTTCTGATCACATCCCTTTCGATGTTGCCGACAATTATTTGACATTTCACGTAACTTTTCTTTTGCAACGGCGAAGTCAGCATTTCGTCATCCAATTCGTAGCAATATTGTGGATTGTATGATTTCGATGAAATCAATGCCAGATAAATAAAGCCCTCGTCAAGTTGAAGTTCGTTGTTAGACACAATCAGAGCCGGATGAGGCTTGAAATTGCCGTCGGGAAACAAGAAACTGATTTCCACAATGTCTCTTTGCTCGTATCTCATTCCTCCAGATGTTTTGAAAAAATTCTTGACGCAAAAATTTTCGAGTTATAAAGAAACGCCGCCTTCTCTTCTGCCTCAGTCAATTCGTCGTTTTTCTCGTCCACATCCAATTTCTTGGCGCCCAAAAGAAGAATTGCGTCTATAAGTTTTTTGATGGCTTTGTTTTTTGTGTCGTATTCTAATGTTATAGTGGCCATGACTGAAATTTTCAACCTGCAAAGTTACATTTTTTTCGGACACGGTTCGGAAATTTCCACTTTTTTCCGTCAAAAAAATAAATTTTCACAATCATATAATTTTTCTTCTTTTGTTAAAAAAGAATTGTATATTTGCAGAACGTTTAAAAATGGGAAAAGTTTATTTAAATTATTCATTCATAATACATTACAAATATGGCAAAAGTAAAATCTTTGGCAGAGCTGAAGGCCATGAGAGAGAAATTACAAAATGGTCTCGACCTTCGCGAAAAGAGCAACGACCCTGACTCATTAGTGCAGATCAAGGTCGCCATGGCAACTTGCGGTATCGCCGCCGGTGCAAAACAGGTTATGGAACACATGATGGAGAAGGCCGACGAGCTCAAGCTCGCGGTTGTCTTCACGCAGACAGGCTGCATGGGATACTGCCATGCCGAGCCGACCATAGAGGTGAGGGTCCCCGGCAGAGAACCGCTCGTCTTCGGTCATGTTGACAACAAACGCGCAGATGAAATCCTCACCAAGTATGTCATGAACAACGAAATGGTTGAAGGGATCATCCCGGTGAACTATGAAACAATTGGTTAATTTTTAATTGGAGGAATTAATATGTCAAGAATCAAGATGCACGTGCTGTGCTGCGGCGGTACAGGATGCCACGCTTCGGCAAGTGCTCAAATCATCGAGAACTTCAAGCGTATCCTTGCAGAAAAGGGATTGCAGGATGAAGTTCAGGTCATCCAGACAGGTTGCTTCGGCTTCTGCGAAAAGGGACCTATCGTAAAAATCATGCCTGACAACACATTCTACACACAGGTGAAACCTGAGGATGTCGAGAAGATTGTCAACGAACACATCATCAAGGGCCGTAAGGTCACCGACCTTCTCTACATGGACCCGGAAAACCAGGAGCACGTCTCTGACTCGAAGCACATGGGCTTCTACCGCAAGCAGCTCCGTATAGCTCTCCGCAACTGCGGTTTCGTCAATCCGGAGAACATCGACGAGTGCATCGCACGCGGCGGTTACGAAGGACTCGGCAAGTGCCTCACGGAGATGACACCACAGCAGGTCATCGACGAAGTGACGAAGTCAGGGCTTCGCGGCCGTGGCGGCGCGGGCTTCCCGACAGGTGTGAAATGGGGCCTCTGCGCGAAGAACAAATGCGACGAGATGTACGTCATCTGCAACGCTGACGAGGGTGACCCGGGTGCGTTCATGGACCGTTCCATCATGGAAGGCGACCCGCACTCGATCGTCGAGGCCATGGCCATCTGCGGCTACGCCATCGGCGCGACACACGGCCTGGTTTACATCCGTGCTGAATATCCTCTCGCAATCCACCGCCTCCAGGTCGCCATCGCCCAGGCCCGCGAATACGGACTCCTCGGCGAAGACATCATGGGCACTGGCTTCAACTTCGACATCGAGCTCCGCTACGGCGCCGGCGCATTCGTGTGCGGTGAAGAAACAGCCCTCATCCACTCGATGGAAGGCAAACGCGGCGAACCTACACTGAAACCACCATTCCCGGCAGTGAGCGGATACATGGCAAAACCGTCAAACGTGAACAACGTCGAGACATTCGCCAACGTGCCGATCATCATCACAAAGGGTGCCGACTGGTTCCAGACAATCGGCTCGGAGAAGTCAAAGGGCACCAAGGTGTTCGCATTGGCAGGCCAGATTAACAACGTCGGTCTTATCGAAGTCCCGATGGGTACAACCCTCCGTGACATCATCTTCGAGATCGGCGGCGGCATCAAAGGCGGACGTCAGTTCAAGGCGGTGCAGACAGGCGGTCCTTCAGGTGGCTGCTTGACGACAAAGCACCTCGACACACCTATCGACTACGACAGCCTCGTGGCGGCCGGCTCAATGATGGGCTCGGGCGGTATGGTTGTCATGGATGAGACATCATGCATGGTGGCCATCGCCAAGTTCTACCTCGAGTTCACATGCGAAGAGAGCTGCGGCAAGTGCTCACCGTGCCGTGTCGGCAACAAACGCATGCTCGAGATCCTCGAAAAGATCACCGACGGTCGCGGCACAATGGAAGACCTCCAGGAACTCCGCAACCTCGCGGCAGTCATCAAGGACACAGCACTCTGCGGCCTCGGCCAGACATCACCGAACCCGGTGCTCTCCACACTCGACAACTTCTGGGACGAATACGTCGAGCACGTCGTTGACAAGAAGTGCCGTGCAGGCGTCTGCAAGAAACTCATGCGCTACGAAATCGACAGAGAAAAATGTATCGGCTGCGGCAAGTGCGCCAAGAACTGCCCGGCAGAAGCCATCTCCAAGACCAACTACATCGCCGAAGGCCACAAACTTCCGTCAATGGAAATTGACCCTGCGAAGTGCATCAAGTGCGGTGCATGTATGAGCGGCTGTAAATTCAACGCAATTTCTGTCAAATAAATAGATAAGGAGATATTACAATGATTAATGTAACAATAGACAACAAGCATATCCAGGTTGAACCAGGTACCACTATTTTGAAGGCTGCCCGTCAGGCTGGTATCAATATTCCTACCCTTTGCTATTTTGAATTGGCAGGAATGAAATTTGAAAACAAACCCGGCGGCTGCCGTGTCTGCGTTGTCGAGGTGGTGAAGGACTTCAACGGCAAACCACGTCGTAACCTCGCTCCGGCATGCGCCACCGACTGTGTCGAAGGCATGGAAGTGCTCACACACAGCCCGCGCGTCATCAACGCCCGCAAGACCGTCCTCGAGCTGATCCTCAGCGACCACCCGAACGACTGCTTGCAGTGCGAGAAGAGCGGCGACTGCGAACTCCAGGCTCTCGCCATCAGACTCGGCATCCGCGAGATCCCGTTCAAGGGAGTTCAGTCAACATACCGTAAGGACAGCACATTGTCGGTCCGCCGCGACATGGACAAGTGCGTGATGTGCCGCCGCTGCGAGACGATGTGTAACAACATCCAGAGCGTCGGCGCTCTGTCGGCCGTCAACCGTGGCTTCAGCGCCGTCGTCGCCCCTGCGTTCGAACAGAACCTCGGCGATTCGAGCTGCGTCAACTGCGGACAGTGCGTCCAGGTCTGCCCTGTCGGCGCCCTCTCACTCGTTGACAACATCGGCGATGTCATGGCAGCCATCAACGACCCGAAGAAGACCGTCGTCGTCCAGACAGCTCCGGCAGTCCGCGTCGCCCTCGGCGAGGAATTCGGCATGGAACCAGGCACAATCGTCACAGGCAAGATGGCCGCCGCATTGCGCGAGATCGGCTTCGACTATGTGTTCGATACAGACTGGAGCGCCGACCTCACCATCATGGAGGAAGGCACGGAACTCCTCGGCCGCGTGAAGAAAGTCCTCAACGGCGAGAAAGCCACACTCCCGCTGTTCACATCATGCTGCCCGGGCTGGGTCTCGTTCTTCGAGAAGAACTTCCCGGACATGCTCGACTACCCGTCAACAGCAAAGTCACCTCAGCAGATGTTCGGCGCTGTCGCGAAGAACTTCTTCGCACAGAAGATCGGCGTGAAGAGAGAAGACATGGTCGTCGTGTCAATCATGCCTTGCCTTGCGAAGAAGAGCGAGTGCGCACGCGACGAGTTCAAAGTCAACGGCAACCCTGATGTCGATTTCTCACTCACGACACGCGAGCTCGCACACCTCATCAAACAGTGCAACATCGACCTCAACAACCTCGAACCGACAGACTTCGACAGCCCTCTCGGTCAGTCAACAGGTGCTGCGGTAATCTTCGGCGCGACAGGCGGTGTCATGGAGGCGGCAGTCCGTACAGCTTACGAAGTCTATACAGGCAAGCCACTCGCCAACATCAACCTCGAAGTCGTCCGCGGCCTCGAAGGCACGAAGGAAGCTACAGTTGACTTCAACGGTCTTCCGGTCCACGTCGGCGTCTGCTACGGCCTCGCCAACGCCCGCAAGATGATGGAAGAGGTCCGCAACGGCAACCCGCGCGGCTTCCACTTCATCGAGGTCATGGCGTGCCCCGGCGGCTGCATCGGCGGCGCAGGACAGCCATTCCACCACGGCAACAGCGACATCATCCGCAAACGTATGGAAGCTACATACCGCGAAGATGCAGGCAAACCGATCCGTAAGTCACACGAGAACCCTGACATCATCGCTATCTACAAGGAGTACTACGGAGAACCGTGCGGACACCTCAGCCACGAACAGCTCCATACACATTACTTTGACAGGTCAGAACACGTTGAAGTTATATAATCTTGTAAAAAAAAGAAAGGATTTAGATATGGCAACAATTAAATTATCAGAATCACAGTTAAACTTCATCAAGGACGTCTGCAAGGCACATGGCAACAAAGGCGGTGAAGTCATCAACGTACTGCACAAAGTCCAGGGCGAATTCGGCTACCTGCCGAAGGAAGTCCAGGAAGTCGTCGCACTCGAACTGAACATCCCGGTGTCGAGAGTCTATGGCATCGTCTCGTTCTACTCATTCTTCACCATGACACCTAAAGGTGAACACCCGATCAGCGTCTGCCTGGGTACAGCCTGCTACGTGCGCGGTGCGGAGAAAGTGCTCGATGAACTGAAACGCCAGCTCGGCATCAACGTCGGCGACGTCACTCCTGACGGCAAGTTCTCACTCACAGTCCTCCGCTGCGTCGGCGCCTGCGGACTCGCCCCTGTCATCGAAGTCGGTGACAAGGTCTATGGCCGCATGACCCCTGACCTCGTCAAGGACGTGATCGCTGAATACAAATAATAAGGTACACCTTATTAATTAATACACGCAGAGCCGCCACAATGTGACGGCTCTGCATTTTTTTAATGAAAAGGTCGTGGGGATGGATTTTTTCCGTTCACTCGTTTTTTTTGTGAAAAATAGTGAAAAAATAGTGAAATTTTTGTTATATTTGCAGTGTTGCTTTTATAGAGTATGATATTTTATAAATTGTTTATATATAATGGTTTATAAAATGTTTTAGTGAAAAAATAGTGAAAAATAGTGAAATTATGATAAAAGTTACTCTGACAAATGAGATGATGAACCGAATACTTGCGATTGAGGAATGCAGGGGGCAGGCTGGTTCTTGCAAAATGCCGTTGTCGCTGACGAATAAGTTGCGGAAGAGTTCGAAAAAGAAGAGTTCGTATGCATCGACGCAGATTGAGGGTAACCCTCTGACAGAGGAGCAGGCAGGCAGTGCGATAGAGGCCAAGAACCGTCATTTCCTGAAGCCGGAGCAGGAGGTTCGGAACTATTTCGCTGCGTTGGAGTTGTCGGAAAACTTCTTGAAAGAACACAAGCCATTCTCCTTGGAATTGATTCTTGCTTTGCAGAAGCAGGTGGTTTTTGGTGAAAGCAGTGAGAAAACCGGCATTCGCGGCCCGATGCCGCCCGGCGTTTTGTTTGCTGTTTATGATGATTTGACGCATCAGCCGGAATATATCCCGCCGATGTGCGATGATGTTTTGCCGTTGCTGAATGAACTGATAAATTATGTGAATAACTCTGATGATCATCCGTTGATAAAAGCGGCTGTGGTTCATTATCAGATGGTTACAATTCATCCGTTTGAGGACGGGAACGGTCGCACGGCACGCATTATTTCCGATTATGTGCTTGATTATTACGGCTATGGCTTCAATCAGATTGGCTCGCTGGAGGAGTATTTCGCTTACGATGTGGATGAGTATTATTCGTCGTTGCAGATGAATCTTCCGCCGTTGTATTATGATGGGAGAAACAACCCGCCGCACCCTGAAATCTGGGTGAATTATTTTTTGAGGATGGTCGAGCTTCACGCGAAAAAGGTTGTAGAACTGACGAAAGCGAGTCTGAAGGAGCAGTCGGCGGCGGCGATGACGTTTCTGAACGCCAAGGAAAAAGACTTCTTGAAGTATCTGAAGAAACACCATGTAACGAGCTTCACCCCGGCGGAAATGGCCGAAAAACTGAATGTCACCAATCGCACCGTGATAAACTGGAGCGTCAGCCTTGCAAAAAACGGCTTCCTGATGCCGAACCTTGTCAGACAGCGGGTGAGGTCATATACGGTGACAGGGTTCGGCGAATGACATGTTTGTCCGCCGGAAATTTTTCGTGATTAAACTGATTATTTGTCGGAAATCTGCTGCCTTGTATCAAAAAAAATCATAATTTTGCCGAAAATTTTAACAACAATATTATGTAGAATAAACGACATATTGACATATAAATAGCGGTTCGAAGCTATTCTTGATACCCAAATTTCCACATTGTCCTGAAAAGGACACACTAATCGAGAATAAGTTTGCGAAACGCCGTGTTTGTTACGGCGTGGATGGACTTGTTGGATTAGTGCGGGCGTGGAAACCCGGGGTATCAGGCAAGATTTACTTCCACGCCTTTTTTATGTCGTGTCGTGAAAATGGCAGGCAAAGTGAAGAACAGCGGCGGTATGCATATCGGGCATCTTGTTAAATCGGTCTTCGACGCGAGCGGGATGACCGTGTCGGAGTTCGCGCGGCGGATAAACTGCGAGCGCACCAACGTATATAAGATTTTCGACCGTCGCACAATAGACGTCGAGCTGCTCGTGAAGATTTCCGAAATCCTGAACCACAATTTCCTCGCCGATGTCATTGAACACCACGGTCTTGATTCAAAGTCCATCACCAAATTAAGTCTGAATATCACTTTTGACGACCTTACGGAAGAGAACGTCGCGATCTTGTCGAAAGCCGTCGAATCGTTAAAAAACTCACTGAAAAATCAGTGAATAATCGTCACGTTTCTGTGAATTGTATTCACGGCTGAAATACAGGTTGGTTTTGGTGATGTTGTAAATTTGCGGCTGGAAAAATAATGTGCATTTTTAAAAAATTAACATTCAAAACCGATGGACTCAATGGGATATAATTGAGTGAAAACGAAATGAAAGAAGAAAACAAAAAGGAAGAAATTCAATCAAGGAGAGAGTTCTTTAAGCATACTGCGCAAACAGCCTTGCCGGTTTTGATAGGAATAGCGGTTGGTCCTCTCATGGCTGCTTGCCACAAAGATGACACGATTAGTTCATGCAATGGTGAATGTACAGATTATTGCTCAAGTGATTGTTCAGCAACGTGTTCTGGAACATCAAAATCAAGCGGATGCTCAAGCTGCAGTTCGACATGCAAGGGAGGGTGTTCCTCGTCATGCGGCAGTGGATGTAGCAGTGACTGCACTTCATCGTGTGGCAGCGGGTGTAGCAGTGGGTGTTCTTCGTCGTGTGGCAGTGGGTGTAGCAGTGGCTGCACTTCGTCATGCGGCAGTGGGTGTAGCAGTGGCTGCACTTCGTCATGCGGTAGCGGGTGTTACAGCGGCTGCACTTCATCGTGCGGTAGAGGTTGCAGTGATGAATGTAGTGGTGATTGTGGCATAGGCTGTAGCGGATTGTGTAGTGGCGGATGCAGGGCAACCTGTGGTGGAAGTTGCAATGAGAAATGTGTAAGTTGTACGTTTAGTTGTGAATTTATTGCTTCGGGAGCCTGTTCTGGTTGTACGTCCAATTGCTCTAGTATGTGCAGTACAACGTGTAAATACGTCTGTTATCACTCATCTATGGGATAGTGGTGCATTTTTGGCTTTGCTTTGTGATAATGATAATATAAACATTTTTAAATCTTATAAATATGGAAAACAATAATTTAAAAAGCAGAAGAGAATTCTTCAAGGAAGCCGCAAGAAAGGCTTTACCGATTATCGGTGCAGTAGCTTTACTTGGCAACCCTGTGATTGCTAGAGCAGTAGAAAGCGAAAATCTTGGTTGCAATGGATATTGCAGCCAACATTGTAGTGCTGGATGTGCTAGTACTTGTAGTGGAAATTGTTCTGGAACTTGTGATAAAACATGCTCAGGTGGATGCAAGGGTTCATGTGGCAGTGTCTGTTCTAGACAATGTAGTGCTGGTTGCGCCCACAACCTAAGATGATTCTACTATGGTGTGGCCAAACGGCCACACCCTTTTCAAACTTCTAATGTATGAAAAACAAAGACCTAAAGACAAGAAGAGAATTCTTCAAACAAGCAGCAGAGAAAGTGTTGCCTATTTTAGGGACGATTCTTTTAGCAGAGTTGCCAGTTTCTATTGAGGCTGAACCTGTTGAATCAAATTATTGCACATACGGAACATGCTTTGGTGAATGTGTTACCAATTGTCTTCATGGATGCAACACTCTCTGCTCTGGTGTGTGTAGAGACTCCTGTTCAGGAGGCTGTCAAGAATCATGCATGTACACATGTTCGGGAGCATGTGGAAACGGCTGTGGAAACGGTTGTCAGTCTTCATGTTCGGGAAATTGTAGCGGTTCTTGTTCTGGATCATCGGTTCAATCATGTAAAGACTGTGCTAGTTCATGTTCATCTACCTGCAAAGGCGGTTGCAGTTCAGATTGTACGACAGGATGTAAAGGTACTTGTAAATCATCATGTACGGGAAGTTGTGATTCAGGGTGCAAGGAAGGTTGTTATAAAGGATGCAAGGGTACTTGCGACAGTGGCTGCTCTGGATCTTGCTATACAGGTTGTAAAGAAACATGTGAAAATGGTTGTAAAGGGACTTGCCAAAGTAGTTGTTCGGGGTCTTGTTCAGGAAATTGTTACACAGGTTGTTTCGCTTCTTGTGGAGGTACATGTACTGGATCTTGCCTTTATGGTTGTGGTTGGGGGTGTTCCAACTATTTTCCGATGTGGTAGGATATAGATACCGTCGTGTTTATTTAGTTTCAATGAAATAGTATTATTCGATGGAAAACAACAATTTACGCTCTAGAAGAGAATTCTTCAAAATCACTGCCCAAAAAGCGTTGCCTATAATTGGACTGCTTTCAATTGCCAAGACTCCGTTATTCGGACAAATCATATACGATGAAACTTTAAATTGTAATGGCAGTTGTTATCAAACTTGTGCTGGTAGTGCAAGGGGAATGTGCGACACTTGTAGCCATCTATGTTTAGGTGGATGCCAAAGCACCTCCAAAGGAAAAGTGCAAGACAGTACAGAAATCAATAATGATACTATCAAAAATACAACTGGATGTAATGACAATTGCAAAACTGAATGCAGAGTAAATTGCAGTAGTTATTGTGTTCAAACGTGTAAAGGAAACTGTTATAATCAATGTGGGGGCACGTGTAGAGGAACTTGCAGAGAAACATGTACTGGAACCTGCATGCACGATTGTCACGGAACATGTGCTCGCGTTAATGGATAATTTTGAATAATTGAAAATGACTATATGACTAAAATCAAAGATACCAACGAACCTTGGCAATCCGGAATGGCGAAAAACATCACTTTTATCGTCACAAAGGACTGCCAGTTGGCCTGCAAATATTGCTACCTTGTGGGCAAGAACGTGAAGGAACGGATGCCCTGGGAGGTGGCCAAGACCTTCATCGACTATGTACTCGACCATGAGACAGACCCCGATTTCGCTTACGAGTCGGTGGTGTGGGACTTTATCGGCGGCGAGCCGTTCCTTGAGATAGAGCTTATCGACAAGATTTGCGACTACATCAAGGTCGAGCTGTACCGTCGTAATCACCATTGGTTCAATAGCTACCGCTTCTCGTTCTCCACCAACGGCATTAACTACCATGAGAAGGCCGTCCAAGATTTCATCAAGAAAAACCGCGACCACCTTTCCATCGGCATCACCATCGATGGGACGGAGAAAAAGCATGACTTAAACCGTGTTTATAAAATTACCGAAAAAGGTTCTTATAAAGATGTGGTGAAGAATATTCCGCTTTGGCTGGAACAGTTCCCGAATGCTGGCACGAAAGTCACAATCAGCAGCGCCGATATTCCATACATCAAAGAAAGTGTGTTGCATCTGTATTCACTCGGCATTCACGAAGTGAACATTAACGTGGTGTTCGAGGACGTGTGGCAGGAAGGCGATGACCTCAAGTTTGAAGAACAACTGATGCAGTTGGCCGACGCCATCATCGACGGCGGCTATTACCAGGACTACGCCTGTTCGTTCTTCTCGGAAAACATCGGCAAGCCTATTGACCCGCAAGACAACCAAAATTGGTGTGGTGCCGGCAAGATGCTCAGCGTGGATGCGGCAGGAAACCTCTATCCTTGCACTCGTTTCGCGCAGTATTCGCTCCGCGATAAGGAAACATGGATTATAGGCAATGTCAAAGACGGCATCGACAAGAACAAGTTGCGTCCTTTCCTCACCCTCGACCGCACGACACAAAGTCCGGAAGAGTGTATCAAATGCGAGGTGGCGAGCGGCTGCGCATGGTGTCAGGGCGAGAACTTCGATGCGGCTGAAACACATACTGTTTTCCAACGCGCCACTGCCATCTGCAAGATGCACAAGGCAAGAGTCCGCGCCAATAACTATTATTGGAACAAGCTCTACCGCAAGCTTGAACTCGAAGACCTGCGTGAGCAATACGAAGCTAACAAACGTGAAGTAAAACCCGAAATCTGCTAAGCCATGCTGCAATACCTTGTTATATTATTAGACGACACCAGCGCGGCCTATTGCCACGCCGACAACCCACTGAAAGAACGCAACCTGATGCCCATCGAGACCTTGAAGAAGGGAATTCTCTTCGGCATGAAGCAAAACCTGATGATCCAGTATGTCTTTCCAGACTACGGGACGCGGGACTGCGGGACACGGGACTATGAACTCCCGAAAGAATATGCTGAAGTTATAGAGAGCATCGACAACGTGAAGATCTATCCTACTGGATGCAAGCCTGTTACGGGCATTGAGGACGGCAATGAAACGGATGTGGAAGTGGCCAACGAAGTCCCCGAAAAAGTGGAAGCCAAGAACTTGCTGCTTCGTCTTCCGTTCGGCGAAATGCAGAAACAGAAGGACGAAATCGCGAAACTCTTTGCCTCGGGCGTGAGAATCAACCTCTGCATCACGGACGTGGAGCAATTCACTGACGGACAAATTGAGGCCTACAAACAATTGCTTGAAGAATGGAATGGCGTTTTGCTTGGCCTCTATAAGCAAGGCCTTTCGCCCCAATTCAATCTCCTGACGGACAGGATGATGCTGAAGGAAATGCACAACTGCGAGGCGGGTGTGAGCAACATCACGCTTGCCCCGAACGGGAAGTTCTACCTCTGCCCGGCGTTCTACTACGACGAGCGGATGCAGGTGTTCAACCAACTGAACCACCACCAGACATCGTCTGACAATTCGGTCGGCGACCTGGAACGCGGCTTGGACATCCCCAACCCGCAACTCCTGCGCCTCGACAACGCGCCCTTGTGCCGCAACTGCGACGCCTACCAATGCCGCCGTTGCCTCTGGCTCAACCGCAAACTGACTTGGGACATCAACACGCCCTCGCACCAGCAATGCGTGATGGCGCACATCGAGCGCAACGCAAGCCGAAGCCTGCTGAACGACATCCGCAAGGTCGGCGAGTTCATGCCCGAAATCGACATCAAGGAAATCAACTACTTGGACCCGTTTGAGGTCAGGAAGGAGTTTTAAATGAGAAGATGCCTTTTTTTACTGTCTTTCTTATTATGCAACTCTTTTTTGATTGGTCAGAATCATTTTTTCCAAATGAAATGCATATGGGCTGAATGCCAAGATAATGACACCTCATATTGTCTAAAAAGACAAATAGGTCAAATCATCAATGTCAGTATTTCAGAAAATTCGAAAACTGTTATTATAGGAGGTAAAATTTTTAATAAAGACGGAGAACTATCATATTCATCAAGATATAACGAAATTGATTTTTGGTTGTATTATACTGATTGCCATTTCAACGAAGATTTTTCCAAATTACAATGGAGAATGCACGATGAGAGAATGAAACAATTCAATGGCAAGTGGAAGAATGAAGTGAAATACTATACGTCAGATTTAGATTCTCCAGTTTTTTCTTCAAAAGAAGAATTTGAACTTGAATGGAAAAACAAAATGAAAACAAATAAATGGTATGAGTAGAAAGACAATAATATTCTCTATCATTATGTGGGTTTGTTGCTACAAATGTAACTGCCAGTCCACTAATCCAACGGATTTGTTTCAAGTAATTACCATTATTGATAATTGTTGTGTTCCTGAACTTATTGACCACTATGGATTCAAAGGTTCAGGAACCGTGTCCGAAAGTTATGTAAGAGATTATACTAGTGGATATTGGTTTGATGTATCATTTGAAAATGGAAAAATAAAACACTATAGTAAAAAATCCAGAACACCAAGCAACGGGTATTATGACTATAAAGATGATACACAATCTCGTTCATTCAATTATTCAGACAGTTATGTCGTCAATGGGACATTCGACACAATTCCAATAGGAAAAGATAATCATTATGCGTTTAAGACCATTTTTTATTATAGTGATACTTCTGCATATAAACTAATTGGAAACAATGATACTGTTTTCTACTGGTTTTCAGAAGAGCACATTCAAGTCAAATATCCTTGGAATGAAGATGTTAGAAATACAGAAATGTGGCTGAAAGATGGTTTGCCAATTTCTGTAAAATCTAATAGATATAAAAACGAAAAGCATTACCGTTACACAGAGTTTGACCGAAATGGTAATTGGATAAAAAGAGAACAAATCAACGATGAAGGTGATGTAATTTCTGTCAAAACAAGAGATATTAACTACAACTTACACAATAATTAGAAATTTATTATGAATAAAAAAGTAGGTCAGGTAACACCTGAAGAAAAAAACGAAATTCAGCAGCTTTTTGAAAGAAGAAACGGTCTGAATGAATTGGCTAAAATTTTGACTGCCGATAACAACGAGCTTTACGAGAAACTCGTGAAGGACATGGGCGAGACAGGCTCGAAATTCCAAGGCTGGTGGGACAGGATGTCGGCCAAATACAAATGGGAATCAACCGAAAACGGCAACTGGGAAATCAACTTTGAAACCAATGAGATTTTCTTAAATTTCTGATTATGAATAGTCTGATGGTACTTTTGAATATCGGCGGGCAGGAAATACTGATTATCCTGCTCATAGTTCTCGTTCTCTTCGGCGGACGAAAGATTCCGGAGCTTATGAAAGGTCTCGGGAAGGGAGTCCGTGAATACAAGAAGGCGATGAACAGTGTTGAAGACGATTTGAACGGAAATCCGGAGCCAGACAAGCAGCCCGGCGACGGCAGCCGCGAGCAAATCGCTGACAAACAATAAAACATGCCAAAATCGGAAAATACTTTCTGGGGGCACGTCGAGGTCTTCAGGTGGGTTATCATACGTTGCCTGCTGGTGATAGTGGCGGTGGCGGTGGCGGCGTTTGTCTTCAAGGAGTTTATCTTTGACGGCATCGTGCTGGCACCGCTGCGACAAGATTTCGCCACGTACGAACTTCTATGCCGTATCGCGTCAGTCCTGTCGATGCCTGGTCTTTGCCCGACGATACATCCTGTCGAGATAATAAACATAAACCTCACGGCGCAGCTTTTCACGCACATGGGCATCGCCTTTGTCTGCGGGTTGGTAGTCGCGTTCCCGTATCTCACTTTGGAAGTGTGGTTTTTTGTGAGACCGGCTCTTTATTCAAACGAGAAGTCTGCTGCTGTCAAAGGGGCGTTCTCGTTCCTGCTGCTGTTTTTCCTCGGGGTCGCGACGGCATATTATATCATTTTTCCGTTGACACTCAATTTCTTGGGGACTTATCAGGTCAGTGCGACGGTGGGGAATCAAATCTCACTCAATTCATACATCAGCACTTTTCTGACGCTTGTCTTTCTGCTCGGCATTGTGTTTGAGATGCCGATTGTGGCTTATTTCTTCGCGAAAATCGGGTTGCTAAAATCAGAATTTCTCAAAAAATACCGCAAGGTCGCGATAGTGGTCATCATGATTCTCGCGGCCCTGATAACGCCGAGCACCGACGCATTCACGATGATTCTCGTCGTCTTGCCTTTATGGATGCTTTATGAAGTCAGCCGCGGCGTCGTGAAAAGGGTTGAGAGGAAATTTTCATAAAACAATATTGGAATATTGTTTTAATACAAAAACCCAAACAACCACAACGGAATCTTGTTTCCCCTGCCGAATTCAACATCGTCTATTGCCAAATAACTGTCGGGAATGTCCTTTATCTGCTCGAATGATTTATCTGCTCCGCCTACTTCTATGGTGCATTTGCCGTCAATCAGGAAATCGCCTTTTTTAACAGAGTTGAGTTCGTGCTTTGTCCCGGCTTGGTTGTTGAAAAAAGTCTCCCTTATGGTTCCGATTTCGGGGGAACGGTTATAGGCGTACATGAGATTTGTGTTGTCGAGAAACAGTTTGTCGGGCGACGACATCTGCCTGATGGCTTTTTTGCGGTTCTTGAGCTGGCTTAACAACGCACTCTTTTCCAACAAATCCAACAGCTTCAGACCTTGTTCGCGACTTGTCTCAAGCTGTCCGTACAAATCTTCCATCTTTGGAATGAAAGGTACTTGTAACGCGATGATTCCCAATAGTTTCTTAAGTTTCTGCACGGTTGCATATTCGACATTGTCAACGGAAGGAATGTCCATTTCGATAGTCTGCTGCACCACTTCAAGGAGTTTGGCGTGAAAACCTTCCAAATCCTCTTTGTAGAAAGGATAGTAGCCGTATTTGCAATATTGCTCGAAATATGGAAGTATGTGAATCCTTCTTGCGATGTCGGTGGCTATCTGTACATGATTTTTCGTGATGTCGTCAAGAGATAACTTGTTGAATTGCAGGGCGTTTTCAAACATCAGATATTCGCGAAACGACAGGCCGTCCATCGTGTACATCGCTGCCCTGCGTGACAAGTCGCCTTCGCCTTTGTCCAATTTGAGCACCGAGCTACCGGTGAAGACAACATTCATGGTGGGGTAGTCGTCGTAAATGTTTTTGATATATGTCTGCCAATGCTCATATTTGTGAACCTCATCCAAAAAAAGATGCGTCCCGCCGTGTAAGTAATGATATTCAACCAAATCAGCAAGGTCGTTGTTTGCAAACCACATATTGTCCAACGAAACATACAAAACCTTGCTGTCGTCGGGAAACGTTTCTTTTATATGCTGTTTGAGTAATGTGGATTTTCCGACACCTTTGGGTCCTTTTATGCCGATGAGCCGGGCGTTCCAATTGATGGTGCCGTGAAAATCTCTCTTAAAACTCATGCTCACCTGCGATATGTTACGATGTGAGTTGCGATACAATATTTCAGGGTTTATACTCATGTTGATTGCTTTTTCGCCGCAAAGATACAAAACAATATTCAAATATGGAAAATTTTTCATAAAACAATATCATAATATTTTTTTTGGTTTATCTTCAAAAATATACCAAAAACTTTTTCAAATCCATTTTGCATATACAAGCCTTTTTTACACTCTATCTCCATGAAATGTGAAAAAAATCACATTTTTCTTCGATAGAGTGTGATTCTGCCAAAAAAATAAGATTCGTGCCATTTGGAAATCGACACCCGAGCAGCTTTCGCGCGAGAACAACAAATTCGTCTATCGTGTGGTGCGTGAGGGGGCGAGGGCGCGTGAATATGAAAACGCCTTGCAGTGGCTTGCCGCGGCTGGCATGATATGGCGGATTGGATCAGAGATTATTTGAACGGCAGCGTGTGAAATTCAGATAAAAAAATAATTTGCTGTAAGTGTGTCGTGCAAGAAGGACGACGACAAATCGGATGACGCGCGGGCTTTTTAGTTTGGAGTTTTGGGAGTTGAGAGTGAAGCTGGCTGCCGCATCAAAAAAAACTCCACTCTTAACTCTCCACTCTCAACACTTTAAAAACTTTTTACTATTTTTGCAGCCTGTTTCAAAAGAATATTCAAATGAGAAAGATTTTGCTCACGACCGTTCTGACTTTTGTCTGCCTTGTGGCTATGTCACAGAGAATGAATTACATCGAAGTTGGGAATCTGCCCGACGGACGTTACTCTGACGAGTCGTCTGGTGTGAAAATCACCGGATGGGTGCTCGGCGGAATGAAGACCGGCACATGGATCGAGTGCCATTCCAATACCGAACTGCCGCATTTCATCGCTAACTTCGTCAATGACAAACTTGATGGCATCTATCTCGAAATCGACAAGCAAGGCGCTCTTTTGAGCCAGACGGAATACAAGGGCGGCAAACTCGACGGCACATCGCTGAAGTGGGCGAAGGGTGGCCGCCTCGCTGAGATGGTGAGCTACAAAGACGGAGTGAAGGACGGCCCTGTGAAGCTCTGCTACGACAAGGGCACCGTCAAGGAAGAGTCGAACTACAAGAACGGACAGCGCGACGGCGTGACCGTGTGGTATGCCTACAAAGAGAAGGAACAAGGCCCGAAGATGGCGCTTTATACCTACAAGGAAGGGGTCTTCGACGGACTTCAGGAGACGTATTATGACAACGGCGCCGTTAAGACAAGAAAGATGTTCAAGAACAATGTGCAGGACGGTGCCGCCACGGAGTTCCATGAAGACGGCAGCGTGAAAAGTGAAGCCGTATATAAAAACGGCGAGGTCTCCGGCAAGGTGAAGGAATACGCCAAAGGCAAGAAAAATCCGAAATGACTAAGCCTTGTCTCCTCCGCGAAAATTGAAATAACACAGTGTCATGTCAGATAACAATACAAAAACCAACAACTTAGGTAAGGCCATCAAGATCGCCATTTCGGTGGCTCTCTTCCTTTTCTTCTGGATCGCCCCGTCAAGTCTGTACGGGCTTCCTGACATTTCAATCGTCGAGCAGCGTGTCGTCGCCATCTTCGCTTTCGCTTTCGCGATGTGGGTGACGGAGGCTATCCCGTCGTGGACGACGTCGGTGCTCGTCATCGTGCTGCTGCTTCTGACCTGTTCCACCGGTGCCATCGGTTTCCTGAAGGAGGGCGACGGCGTCAGCGGGGTCGGCACGCTGATAAAGTACAAGAATATCATGGCGGCCTTCGCCGACCCGACCATCATGCTGTTCCTCGGCGGCTTCGTCATCGCGGCCGTCGCCTCGAAGATGGGTGTTGACGTGCAGCTCGCGAAAGCCCTCCTGAGGCTCTTCGGACGCCGCTCGGAGTTCGTGCTCCTCGGCTTCCTCCTCGTGACAGGCCTGTTCTCGATGTTCATCAGCAACACGGCCACGGCCGCCATGATGCTGACGTTCATGGCGCCAGTGCTGCGTCAGCTGCCCGTTGACGGCAAGGGCAGGCTCGGCCTCGTCATGGCCATCCCTATCGGGGCCAACATCGGCGGCATCGCCACGCCTATCGGCACGCCGCCCAACGCCATAGCACTCAAGTTCCTCAACGACGCCGAAGGCCTCGACATGGGCATCGGCTTCGGCGACTGGTTCCTCGTGATGTTCCCTTACACCATCGTGCTGCTCCTCGTCGCATGGGGCCTGCTGCTCCTTTTCTTCCCGTTCAAGCAGAAAACCATCGAACTTCACATCGAAGGCGAGACGAAGAAAGGCTGGCGGCTCACGGTCACTTACATCACTATGGCTGTCACCATCCTGCTGTGGATGCTCGACAAGCTTACCGGGCTCAACGCCAATGTCGTGGCGATGATCCCGATCGCGATATACTGCATTACAGGCATCTTCACGAAAGACGACCTTAAGGACATCAACTGGAGCGTGCTGTGGCTCGTCGCCGGCGGCTTCGCGCTCGGCACCGCCTTGTATGAGACGGGTCTCGACAGGCATCTCGTGGCAGCCATACCGTTCGCGTCGTGGTCGCCGCTCCTCGTCATCATGGGCGCGACACTCGTCTGCTGGCTGGTGTCGAACGTCATCTCGCACACCGCCGCGGCCAACCTGCTCGTCCCCGTCATGGTGACGCTCGCCATCGGGATGCGGCAGATGCTCGACCCTTTCGGCGGGGCAGGCACGCTGCTGCTCTGCGTCACACTCGCGTCGTCGTTGGCCATGATACTTCCCATCTCGACGCCGCCCAACGCCATAGCGTACAGCACCGGCATGATTCAGGTGAAAGACATGGAGAAAGTCGGTGTCATCATCGGCGTCATAGGCCTCGTCCTCGCAGTCGGATTGCTGATATTGGTGGGGAAGGCTGGATATTGGATGTAAAATGTTGAAATATAAGTTGTTATGAGAAACAAAAAAGGCCTTTCTTCACTTACGAAGAAACTTGTGATGGCAATCACCGGCGGCTGCCTGGTGCTCTTCCTGCTGTTCCACGGCTCGATGAACGTCGTGTCAATCATCTCCGAGAGCGGTTACAACTGGATCTGCGAGTTCCTCGGCGCCAACTGGTACGCCATCGTCGGCACCGTCGGCCTCGCCGCCATGGTGGCCATACACTTCATCTACGCCTTCATCCTCTCTTTCCAGAACTACAAGGCGCGCGGCAACCAACGCTACGCGGTGGCCGGGAGACAGGAAGGCGTGTCGTGGGCGTCGAAGAACATGCTCGTCATCGGCCTCATCGTCATCATCGGCCTCGGACTTCACCTATATAACTTCTGGGCGAAGATGCAGCTCGCCGAGCTTCAGGGTGTCGCGCCGTCCGACGGACTTTCGCCTGTCGATGGCATCGGACGCATCAAGCTGGTGTTCGGCAACACCTATTTCAGCGTGATGTACCTCTTGTGGCTCGCTTTCCTGTGGTTCCACCTCTCGCACGGCATCGCCTCTGTGATGCAGTCGATAGGCTGGAGCAACCATGTCTGGAAACGCCGCATCGAATGGCTCGGCAGGTTCTTCGCCATCGTCATCGTGGCCATGTTCGCAAGCGTGGTGATTTATTATTGGTTGATTTACTAATCTGATTTTCAAGCTATGGCAGAGTTAAATTCAAGAATTCCCGACGGCCCGTTGGCTGAAAAATGGACTAACTATAAGGCCGGCCAGAAGCTGGTGAATCCGGCCAACAAGCGCAAGCTCGACATCATCGTCATCGGCACGGGCCTGGCTGGTGCTTCGGCGGCCGCCTCGTTCGGCGAGATGGGCTTCAACGTGAAGGTGTTCTGCATACAGGACAGCCCGCGCCGCGCGCACAGCATCGCCGCGCAGGGCGGCATCAACGCCGCGAAGAACTATCCCAACGACGGCGACAGCGTCTATCGTCTGTTCTACGACACGGTGAAAGGCGGCGACTACCGCGCACGCGAGGCCAACGTCTATCGTCTCGCCGAAGTCAGCAACAACATCATCGACCAGTGCGTCGCGCAGGGCGTCCCGTTCGCGCGTGAGTACGGCGGCCTCCTTGCCAACCGTTCTTTCGGCGGGGCGCAGGTGTCGCGTACCTTTTACGCCAAAGGTCAGACCGGGCAGCAGCTTCTCCTCGGCGCTTACGGCGCGATGAGCAAGGAGATTGAGAGAGGCACGGTGAAGATGTACGCACGCCGCGAGATGCTCGATGTCGTCATCGTTGACGGCCGCGCCCGTGGAGTCATCGTCCGCAACCTCGTCACCGGCGAGCTGGAGCGTCATGCGGCACACGCCGTAGTCATCGCCTCGGGCGGCTACGGACGTGTGTTCTTCCTCTCCACAAACGCGATGTCGTCGAACGGCTCGGCGGCATGGCACGCCTACAAGAGAGGCGCAATGATGGCGAACCCGTGCTTCACGCAGATACACCCGACATGCATCCCCGTCCACGGCGACTATCAGTCGAAGCTCACGCTGATGAGCGAGTCGCTGCGTAACGACGGCCGCATCTGGGTCCCGAAAGATGAGAAGAAAGCGGCACTTCTCCGTGAAGGCAAGATGAAAGCAACAGACATTCCTGAAGAGGAGAGAGACTATTACCTTGAGCGCCGTTATCCGGCATTCGGAAACCTCGTCCCGCGTGACGTGGCCTCACGCGCCGGCAAGGAACGCTGCGACGCTGGCTGCGGCGTGAACAACACCGGCCGCGCCGTCTATCTCGACTTCAAGGAAGCCATACAGCGTCTCGGCAGGAAAGCCGTCGAGGAGAAATACGGCAACCTCTTCGAGATGTACGAGCGCATCGTCGATGAGAACCCTTACGTCACCCCGATGATGATTTACCCTGCGGTACATTACACCATGGGCGGCCTCTGGGTTGACTACGAGCTTCAGACCACAGTCAAGGGGCTGTTCGCCGCCGGCGAGGCCAACTTCTCCGACCACGGCGCAAACCGCCTCGGCGCCTCGGCGTTGATGCAGGGACTGTCTGACGGCTATTTCGTGCTTCCATACACCATGCAGAACTACCTCGCCGACCAGATCGGCGTGCCGCGTCTCTCGACCGACCTGCCTGAGTTCGAGCAGGCGGAGAAGGAAGTGCGCGAGCGCATAGAGAAGATCCTCAACGTGAACGGCACTGAGACCGTCGATTCAATACACAGGCGTCTCGGCCACATCATGTGGGAGTACGTCGGGATGTCGAGGACGAAGGAAGGTCTTGAGACGGCCATCGAAGAGATAAAGAAGCTTCGCGCCGAGTTCTGGCGGAACGTGAAGGTGCCGCGTCTCGAAGGCATGAACAACGAGCTTGAGAAGGCGCTGCGCGTCGCCGACTTCCTTGAGATGGGCGAGCTGATGGCACGCGATGCCTTGATGCGCAACGAGTCGTGCGGCGGTCACTTCCGCGCCGAATACCAGACACCCGACGGCGAGGCCATGCGCGACGACGCCAACTACAGCTTCGTGGCGGCCTACGAGTTCAAGGGCGTTGACAACGAGCCGGTCCTCCACAAGGAAGAGCTTAAGTTTGAAAATGTTGAGGTTAAACAGCGTAATTATAAGTAGAAAGTTTATAAAGTAGAAAGTAGAAAGTTTATAAAGTAGAAAGTTATAAAGTACCTGACAGACTTAGTGAACTTTACAATCTTTATGAACTTTACAAACTTTACAAACTTTTAACTTTATTAACTTTATAAACTTTACAAACTTTTAACTTTACAAACTTTATGAACTTTATAAACTTTATGAACTTTACAAACTTTTAACTTTATAAACTTAGTGAACTTTACAAACTTTACAAACTTTAAACTTTATAAACTTTATGAACTTTACAAACTTTTAACTTTATGAACTTTACAAACTTTATAAACTTTTAAACTTTATGAACTTTATACTAAAACTCTGGAGACAGAAAGACAATAAATCGAAAGGTAAATTTGTTGAATATCGTCTCGATGGTGTGCCGAAGGAGGCCTCGTTCCTTGAGATGCTCGACATCCTCAACGAACAGCTCGTGATGAAGGGCGAGGACCCCGTGACGTTCGACCACGACTGCCGCGAGGGAATCTGCGGCGCCTGCGGCCTGTATATCAACGGACACCCGCACGGGAAGTTCAAGAACACCACGACATGCCAGCTGCACATGCGCAAGTTCGCCGACGGCGCGACAATCACCGTTGAGCCGTGGCGTTCGGCGGCGTTCCCGGTCATCAAGGACCTGATGGTTGACCGCTCGTCGTTGGACAAGCTCATACAGGCGGGAGGCTACGTCTCGGTGCGCACCGGCGGCGTGCCCGACGCGAACGCGATTCCGGTGAACAAACACTGCGCCGACCTCTCGATGGACTCGGCGTCGTGCATCGGCTGCGGAGCGTGCGTGGCGACATGCAAGAACGGCAGCGCGATGCTGTTCGTCTCGGCGAAGGTCTCGCAGCTCGCGCTGCTGCCGCAAGGACAGGTGGAGGCGCGTGACAGGGTGCAGAAGATGGTCGCCCGCATGGACGAACTCGGATTCGGCAACTGCTCCAACACCTTCGCGTGCGAGGCCGAATGCCCGAAAGGCATCTCCGTCACCAACATCGCGAGGATGAACCGGCAGTTTTTCGCCGCGAAAATAGCTGAGCCGCTGAAGAAATAATAACACAGTCCTGCGGATATTAATTCATCCCGCAGATTTCGCCTGTTTTCGCGGATATTAAAAGATCCGCGTCTGATTCGCGAAGTATGCGGGATGAATATATTAATGCGGTTCGTGTGAATGTTTCGGCGACTAAATCCTCTTCCTCTGCCAGTTGGCATACTTTACGTAGAGGTACGACACGAAGGCGATGAGTGTGCCATAGACGTATTCGCACGTCCAGACGAGAGCCACATCGGTGGCCGTGTGTGTCATCATCCAGATGTACCCGATGTAAATCAACAATATGCCGAACTCGAGCCAGAGCGCGGCGTTGGTGTTGCCGGTGCCGGAGACGGCCTCGAAGAAGATGCTTCCGACAGCCTGAAAAGCGATGGCTCCGCAGATAACATATATCGACGGTATCGCAAGCTGCGCGAGTGCGAGGTCTTCGGTGTAAATCCTCATCACGGTCATCGGGAAGACCGCGCAGACGACGATGAACGGGATGCAGCACAGGAAGCAGTTGAGCGTCACCTTGTAAAGCGTCGGCATCACCTCGCTGGGACGCCCCGCCCCGATGATGCGGCTCGTCAGCGTGTTCGACGTCGCGAGGAATCCGAAGACGGGGATGAACATGATCATATAGACGCTGCGTACAATTGAAGAGACGCCGATGGCTTCCTCGCCCATCTTTTCAACGAAGATGAAGAAGATGAACCACGCGCTGAACGAGAACAGTTTCTGGAACATCGTCGGACCGGCAATCTTGAAGATGTTGAACGTCAAGTCTTTGTCGAAACGATGGCGTTTGAAAAGCCCGTAGTTTTTCTTTCCCAAAACGACATAAGTATATGTTGTGAAGAAAATCGTCGCGGTGACTTCGGCCATGAAAGAGGCGAGTGCCGCGCCGCCGATGCCCATCTCCGGAAGGCCTAACTTGCCGAAAATCAAGGCGTAGTCCATCACGATGTTCACCGTCGCCATGATTATAGTCGAGAAAGTGATGACCTTGGTGTTCGAGAGGCCGACGTAAAGCGAACGGTATAAGTAGTTGAAACACACGAAGATGATGCCGTATTGGCGGTAGTTCATGTATTCCATCGCGCCGGCGTAGATGTTTTGCGAGTCGATGATGAAATTGAGCAGCTTGCCCGTGAACGTGTTCATTATCAGGAACAACACTATTCCGAAAAGGAAGATGAACAACGCCCCGTGCTGGAAGATGCTGCCGATCTTCTCATACTGCCGCTCGCCGAAACGCCGCGCCACAATTATCTGAATGCCAACGGCGAAGCCCATCGCCATCGTGGTGAAAACGAAGTAAAAAAGCCCCGCCATCATCGACGCGCCGAGCGCCACCACACCGAGATGCCCGAGAAAGGCGGTGTCGGTGAAGGTGATGAGCGTCTGCGCAAGGTTGCCTATCATGATCGGCACTGCGATGCGCCAAATCTCTCTCGTTGAAATGCTTGTCTTCATAAACGTGAAAAAAAACGGCACAAAATTAAGGAATTTTTTAACACAAGTTTCACGAGTTTTTTAACACAAGTTTTACAAGTTTTTAAACACAAGTTAAACGAGTTTTTTTTGTTTGGAAGTTTTTTTATAGTTTGTGATTATTTGTCGAAAAATGTTATCTTTGTGAAATTTTTGAAATCATTCGCTGATTTTAAAAGTTATTTTTAAAATATTGAAAATCAAGTATATAGCCATGAAAAGAAAAGAATTTCTGACTGCGATGGGCGGCTTCGCCTTGTTCAGCATAGTGCCGAGCAAGGTGCTTGGCGGCCAACGTCATATCGCGCCAAGCGACCAACTCACAAAAGGCATCATCGGCGTCGGCGGAATCGGACGCTCCGCGCTGCATTTCACCAACGACGAGTCATGCCGTCTGACTGCCATCTGCGACGTTGATTCAAACCACTTGAACGCCGCCAAACAGCAGGCGAAGGAGAAGCTCGGAGTCAGCGTGAACACCTATCACAACTACCGCGACCTGATCTGCGACCCGAATGTTGACATCGTGCACATCGCGACGCCGCCGCACTGGCACGGCATCATGGCTGTCGAGGCCGCCAACGCCGGCAAGGATGTCATGTGCGAGAAGCCGATGACACGCACCATCGGCGAGGGCAAGAGAGTCATGGAGGCGGTGAGACAGAACGGGCGGATCTTCCGCTTGAACACCTGGTTCCGCTTCCAGGACACCTTCTACGGACTCGGCACCACCGTCGAGCCGCTCAAGAAACTCGTTGACAGTGGACTGCTCGGCTGGCCGCTCAAAGTGACAATATCAGGTTACACAGGCTTCAACTGGAAATTCTTCTGGGTCGGGAAGGAAAACCTTGAACCTCAGATAGTCCCGTCGAATCTCGACTATGACTCATGGCTCGGGCCGGCTCCGTACAAGCCTTATAACGAACACCGTACGCATCAGACTTTCCGCGGCTATTGGGACTACGACGGCGGCGGTCTGGCCGACATGGGACAGCATTACATCGACCCGGTGCAGTATATCCTGGGCAAGGACAACACGTCGCCGGTGATGGTCGAGATAGATGCGCCGCAGCAACATCCTGACGCGGTAGGCACCTGGCGCTCAATAAAATACACCTACGATGACGGCTGCCAGATCATCCTCGAAGGCGAAGACAACGGCGACCCGAAAGCGCCATACATCGAAGGCCCGAAAGGAAAACTCTACAAAGGCTTCGAGTGTACGATACCGAATGTCATGCAACGGCTTCTCGACTTCCCAGACCCGGAGCCGCAACGCACCGACTTTCTCGAATGCGTCCGCACACGACAGAAATTCGCACTCAACGAGGAAAACGGCTTCCGCTCGGCGACAATCGTAAACATGGGCGTCTGCGCACTCCGGCTCGGCAGAAACCTGAAATTCGACCCGGTAAGAATGAGGTTCGTCGGCGATGACGCCGCCAATCAGCTGATTGACCAGCCGATGAGAATGCCGTGGAAGATATGAAAGTTTGGAAAGTTATAAAGTTTGGAAAGTTATAAAGTAGAAAGTTATAAAGTAGAAAGTTATTGAAAATGAATAAAATAATGAAAAAAATATCGGTTGTCGTCGCTTTTCTTCTGATGATGACACCTTATATTATTATTGCGCAGACTGACAGTCGCAACAGAGTTGCTTCGACGATAATCGCGGATGCGCTGAATTCGCTGCCGGCAAATGATAAAGCCACCGAAAACAAGTTGATGTTGGAAATCATAGATATTGGTCCTGAAGGTGTTACGGATCTGGCAAAAATGTTGAAACCGTCGTCTGTCGGCGGAAATGCCAAGATTGAATACGCCCTCGACGGACTCTGCGATTTCGTGTCGGACCCAAATAACAGACATTATAAGAAAGTCGTTTCTGATGGTTTGTTTGATGCTTTGGATGTTGTTGAAAATGAGGAGATTAAAATATATCTCATCTCTTTGTTCCAGAATTTCGGTGATGTCAGGGATGCTGATAGATTGATGAAATATACAGAAAATAACGCTCTTTTTGAGATGATTATGCAGACATTGGCGTCGATCCCGGGAACAAGACGAAATGTTGAGGAAATCGCAAATAAGTGTGATGCCAATCAAAGGTGTGCGACCGCATACGCCATTGCAAATCAGAGAATTAGGAGCTGCGAAGATATTCTTATTCAGTGGCTTGACGGTGCTGATGTCAAGACGCAGGAGGCCGTGTATTACGCGTTGTCGGTTGTCGGCGGCGATAAATCGCTGAAACTGCTTTCCGCAAAGGCCAAGTCGTTGAAATACAACTATGATTTGACTGATGCGACAGCCTCGTATGTAAGACTTCTTGGAAAATATGCGGCGAAGAAAGATACCGCCGTCGTCGAGAATGGCACGGCGAAGATGCTTAAGTCGAAAAACACTAACATAAACATCGCCGCCATGAATCTGCTCGTTCAGACGAAAGGCGATGCCGCTGTTGAGATGTTGCTTAAGTCGTTGAAAAACAAAGACAAACAGGTGCGGATGGCGGCTCTCGACCTCCTGAAGCCATACGCCGACTCGTTGGTGTGCGCTGATGTGGTGAAAGTCTTGAACAGGAAAAACACCGTGGCAGAGGCGGTGGCGTGGCTCGGCGATGTGAAATGCGCCACACAGATGCAATTCCTTGAAGACCAGTTGGTTTCAAAGAGCTATGAAGTGGTCGCAGCTGCAATCGTATCGCTTGTGAATATTGGCGACAAAGACGGGATGATGGCGATACTTCCACTGTTCGGCACTGAATATCAGCCTGCTATAAAATCCGCATTGATTTCCACAAAGAACGACTACAAAGAAGTTGTTTACGCGGCTCTCGAAGGCACCGACCAGCAGAAGATCGCTGCACTGAATATACTTGAGTCAAGGTCACTGCCGCCGGCGCAAAATATGGTTAAACGTCTGATGAAGTCTGAAAATCAGCAAGTTAAGGATGCGGCATATAAGGCTCTGAAAGGCGTGTGCAATGTCGGCAGCGCCGATTATCTGCGTGAATTGCTGCAAACGGTTGCTGGCAAATATGTTGAAGACGTGCAGGCGGCGACCATGAAGTCGATGGCCAATGCGACTCCGGCGGTCAAAGAGAAATACGTGACCTTGCTGAAATATGTGAGTCCCGAAATAATGCCACGATATTACAAGATCTTTGCATATCTGAACGACAGTCTGAGCATCACGAAACTGATGGCTGGCTATAAGTCGGCAACGACACGTAATGAGGCTCTGGATGCGTTGCTTTCCATTGATAATGTGAATCTTGCAGATACATTGTACAATATCGGAATCAATGACAAAGCTAATATGGAGAGAATAATGAAACGTTACGTGTATCTGATTGACAAGTCGGAAAGACCGGCGATGGATAAGCTGAACTCATACAGACTTGTGCTCGGACTGAATCCGAAAGCCGATGTTAAAAATCAGATTATCAAATACATGGAGGCGACACAGTTGTACCAGAGTATAGTCATTGCATCGTATTACCTTGATGATGAAGAGACGGCGCAACAGGCAGCCAACACTATTGTGAATATCGCGACAAGACATCCTGAGTTTAACGGACAGGAAATCACAGATTTGCTCCTGAGAATCAAGGATATACTGAACGACGGCGATGCGATGTACAAGAGGACGCAGATTGACGAGCATCTCAAGAAGATCGCGCAGACCCCGAAATTCGAGCTTTCTGATGATGAAAAAGCGGAAGGCTTCGTGGTCTTGTTCGACGGCACTAATCTCGACAAATGGGTTGGCGACAAAAACGGTTACATTATCCAAAACGGAAACATCTATGTGTCAGCGGATTACGGCAATGAGGGCAACCTTTACACTGCCGACGAATATTCCGACTTCGTGTATCGTTTCGAGTTTTGCTTCATGCGTCCGGGTGTCAATAACGGCGTGGGAATCAGAACGCCGATGAACGTTGATGCGGCGTATTATGGCATGGAGATTCAGATCCTCGACCACGACGACCCGATTTACGCCGGTCTCCGCGAATATCAGGTGCACGGCTCGGTCTATGGCGTCATCCCTGCAAAGCGGGTGAAGTTCCCTGAACTCGGCACATGGAACACGGAGGAGATTTATGCCAAAGGCGACCATATCCGCGTGACTGTCAACGGCGAAGTGATTGTCGATGGTGATATCAGAAAAGCTTGCAATGGGCGGGCCGTCGCTCCCGAAGGAAAGAAAAACGCCAAATCGGGCACGATCGACCAAAACAACCATCCTGGCTTATTTAATAAATCCGGGAAAATCAGTTTCTGCGGTCACGGCGAAGGCCTCTTGATTCGTAACGTAAGAGTTAAAGAATTGTAATTTGAAACTTAAACATCTGATAATCATATTGTTTTTGTCTGCCTGTCAGATTGTGAACGGGCAGACAAATGTCGTCATGCTTGACGAAATCGACTTCAACGACACGACCCTGATCGGAAATGAAAAATTCACCTCGGCGATATTGGATTATATCTCGTTGGAACAGGACACAACGAAGTCGGCGCAAAATCAGATTTATGATGTTATTTTCGCTGTCGATGACGTGCTGTCACGCTGTCAGGTTTTTGAGATGTATAAGTTTGTATATCAATATCTTATATATGGTTTCTCGGAGCTTGGCGTGAATCAGGTCGTCGATTACATGATGCGGCTGCCTTACATTGAGACACTTGGCCTGAGCGATGACGAACTTGATGAAATGCGAGACATGGCGGAATCGTACAGCCGGGTGAAAATCGGAGTCAAAGCACCTGAAATTCATGCATATACAATAGATAAACAGGATTTTAAACTCGAAAGCGTCAGCGCAGAATACACAATCTTGATGTTCTGGTCGGCGAAGTGTCCGCATTGCCGTGACTTTATTTCGGAGCTTGGTACGTATCTCTCTGATAAACAAAATGTTGCATTTGTCAATGTCTGTGTCGTCGGAAAAAAGAAAGTCGCACGGAGAATCATGAGAAGGGCGAAAATTGATGGTCATACAATCTGTGACGGGCTGGAATGGTCTTCGCCGATTGTCAACGACTACGCCGTCGATATGACACCATCGCTGTTTCTGTTGGACGAAAACAAGGTTATCATTGCGAAACCATTTGATATAGAAGAAATTGAGCGGAAAATTAAATAGTTGTTTTATCATGAAAAAGTTATTTTTGTCAGTCGTCGTCACGTTGTTGTGTTATGCCGCGTTTGCGCAAAATGAAGAGGACCGCTGGGTCGATTCGGTGTATAATTCGATGAGCGTTGAGCGTCGCGTCGGGCAGTTGCTCAATGTGCGCGCGAATTATCCGAATAAAGCCTGTTTGTCTGATATTCAATTACTTGTGGAAAAATATGGCATCGGTGGAATGACGTTTTTCCGAACCGATGCGACGCCGTTGCTTGAGCAGACGAACAAGTTTCAGTCGCTTTCTGACATTCCGCTCATGATTGCCATCGACGGCGAATGGGGATTAGGAATGCGTTTGAATGACGGCATCTCGTATCCTTATCAGATGACACTCGGAGCCATTCAGAATCAGGAACTTATAACCGAAATGGGCGTTCAGGTGGCCGAACAGTGCCGTCGTCTTGGAATAAACATCGACTTCGCCCCCGACATCGATGTCAACAACGAGGCGAAAAACCCGGTCATCGGGATGCGCAGTTTCGGCGAGGACCCTCGGCAGGTGGCGGAACGCGGGACGAGATACGCGCTCGCCCTTCAGGAAAACGGCGTGCTGCCGACGATGAAGCATTTCCCCGGACATGGCGACACGAAAACCGATTCGCACGAGACGCTGCCGAAAGTTGACAAGCCGCTTTCCGAAGTGAAGAAAATCGAGCTGTATCCGTTTGAATATCTGATAGATAAAGGTGTCTGCGGCGCAATGGTCGGCCATCTCTACCTGCCTGCAATAGAGCCGGAAAATAACACTTCTTCTTCGCTGTCGCAAAACGTTGTGACAAAGTTGCTTAAAGAGGAGATGGGCTTCGACGGACTCATTTTCACCGACGCTCTCGAAATGAAAGGCGCTCATAAGAATCTGAACCCAGATGAGGTCGGCCTGATGGCTCTGCTTGCCGGAAACGACGTCCTGCTGATGCCGATCAATCCTGAAAATACAATTGAAATCATTGTCAATGCCATTGATAATCCGACAGTTGCGAATAGGGTGGAGGAGAGCTGCAAGAAAATCCTGCGTGTGAAATATCGAATGGGATTGAACCATTACAAGCCGCAGCCCGTTGAATCGGCGGTAAATGATATTAACCAGATAAAATATTATAACTTTAGACAAAGACTTTATAATGAAGCTGTTACGATGCTTCGTAATAAAAATGAAGTTCTGCCGCTTGATGCTGATTCAAAAATTGCAGTCGTGACAATAGGTGAAGAATGCTATATGTCTAAGATATTGAAAAACAACAAGATAAACGCAGTTGGTTATGTTTTCAATCCCGACGAAAACCAAAAAGATTGTGACAATCTTTTGGAAAAGCTGAAATATTATGACTATGTGATTGTTAATGTCAGGAATACTTCGATATTTGCGTCAAAGGATTTCGGGATCAAGAAAGAAACGGTGACTTTCGTTGAGAAACTATCCAAGCAAAACAAACTGATTTTCAATCTGTTCGCTTGTCCTTACGCACTTGCGAAGTTCAAATTCAAAACGGAACCTGTAGCGATATTAGTTGGTTACGAAGACCGTGCGGAGGCCGTGAACGCCGTGGCTGATGTCATTGCCGGGCGACTGAACCCTTCCGGCAAACTGCCTGTCACGATAAACAAAAAGTATAAAGCTGGCACCGGCTACGGCTTTAGGGAGATGCTTACGCCTGAGACATTGCCTATATCATTGATTGATAACGATTTCATAAGAAAGATTGACTCTGTCGCGCAAGACGGCATCGACATGAAAGCCTATCCTGGCTGCCAGATTATCGCGTTGAAAGACGGCGAAATAATTTACGAAAAGAATTTCGGCTATTTCACATACGATTCAACGCACCTCGTGACAAGCGACGACGTCTATGACATCGCGTCGCTGACAAAGGTCTTCGCGACGACTTTCGCAATTATGAAACTGTATGATGAACATAAAATCAGTCTTGACGCGAAGCTGTCCGACTATTTCCCGTATCTGAAATCGACCGACAAGGGAAATCTCAAACTCATTGAGATTATGACGCATCAAGCCGGCCTGACGCCTTGGTTGCCATTGTGTTATATGACAATGAAAGACGGCAAGATTGACAGCAAACTGTATCGGAAAAGCATTGATGAGAATCACACGGTGAGAGTGGCGGAAGGTATGTATCTTGAAAATGACTTTGATTTTCAGTTGTTTGACACAATAAAAGTCTCAAAGCTTGGTGACAAGAAATACAAATATAGTGACATCGGCTTTTATTTCTTGCCGAAAATAGTGGAGATGGTGGCCAACAAACCGTTTGAGGCGTATTTGCGGGAGAATTTCTACGAGCCTCTCGGACTCAAACATATTTTCTACAAACCGTTGAACCACATTGAGAGACAGAACATTGCACCGACGGAAAACGACACGTGTTTCAGGATGCAGCTGCTTCAAGGCGATGTACATGACCAGATGGCTGCCTTATTCGGCGGTGTCAGCGGTCATGCCGGGCTTTTCGCCAACGCGCGAGACCTCGCGGTGATGATGCAACTGCTTGTGAATGAAGGATATGCAAATGGCAGGCAGTTCATTTCGGAATATACGATTCAAAAATTCACGAGTGCGCCATACGTCGAAAACATGAACCGCCGCGGCATCGGCTTCGACAAGCCGGAAGTTGACCCGGAAGTGAAGTTCTACACTCCGGCGAAACAGTCGTCGATGCGTAGCTTCGGACACACTGGTTTCACCGGCACTTTCGCGTGGGCCGACCCTGAAAATCAGTTGGTTGTGATTTTCCTGTCGAACCGCGTCTATCCCGACGCGTCAAACAACAAGCTGTCGCAGAACGACATCAGGACGAAGATACACGAGCTGTTCTATGAGGCTGTGAAATAATCAGTTGTCGTTCGGGTCAACAGGGAAACTGTTCCAAAACCTGTATCTCCCGCCCAAGTTCTGAACAAAGACGCTCCACATTTCCGAAGGGTTCGTCTTTAGTATCAATTTTGTAGGTATGTCGTTGACAATCCATGAGTTGCGTTGCAATTCGCCTCTCAACTGCCCGGCGTCCCATCCGGCGTAGCCGATGTAGAAACGTATGTCGTATTTCGTGATGAGACCTTCCCTTATCAATGCCTTGACCGCGTTGAAGTTGCCGCTCCAGTAAAGGCCTTCTCTGACTTCATAAGAATCAGGGATCATCACCCCGAGCGTGTGTATGAAGAAGACGCTGTCGGTGGCAACTGGCCCGCCAAGGTAAATGTCTCCGTCAAAAACAGGGAAATCGTTAATTATATCGTTGATCTTCAATGATAAACGCTTGTTGATGATGACACCTAAACTGCCGGTTTCATCATCGTTGTCAACAATAAGAATCACCGAACGGCCAAAATATAAGTCATTAAAAAAAGGTTCTGAAATAAGGACATCGCCTGTCTTCACGTTAAGCGTGTTGCTTTTTATCTGAAAAAAATCCTTTTCCTTCATCTTGAAAATCATATAGTTTCACAATCGAAAAATATTTTGTTATATATGTGGCTCGTAATGATTAAATGCTTAATTTTGTGCGTTTTATATTTAAAATTTAACAAGAGAATAACCTATGTCGAATCAGGCGAAATATGATTCTCTCAGAGAGAGATTCGCTGTTTTCTGCTTCCAAAAGTACGAATATTTTCTGGAAGACGGGATGTTTTTCGCAAAATTTAATTTTTCGCTTTGTGAAGAATATCAAGCTGGTGACAGAAATAATGCGATAGAGTTCAATCCATGCTTTGAGATTCCGGCGCGTCGTTTTTATCAATGGGAAGCAATCCCGAAGGAAATTCTTGATATTCTCGTTTTCAACATCGGCATGATTGAACTTGTGAGTTATTGGAAAATTGCCTGTCCGAAGAAAGTGGTTGTTAAGCCATATCATCTTGATGATGAACAGATTAAGTGGTGGAAAAAACTGTATTTCAATGGTCTCGGCGAATTTTTCTATGTGAATGGAATAGAGACGGATTTTGACGATTTCATGAAAATTGAGACAGATTTTTCTGCTGATGCCGATTGTCATGAATCAGATTTTTCTTTTGAAGAGCGGACTTTGGTGCCGGTCGGCGGAGGCAAGGACTCTGTCGTAACCTTGGAGGCGCTTAGGGAAAAGATTGACATTATCCCGTTGATTATCAATCCGAGAGGTGCGACGAGAGACTGCGTCAATGCAGCCGGTTTCACTGAAGACGACACTGTTGTCATCAACAGGACTCTTGACCCAGTGATGCTTGAGATGAACAAGCAAGGCTATCTCAACGGCCATACTCCGTTCTCGGCCATGCTCGCGTTCTACACGGTTCTGCTTGGCTTTGCTACGGGAAGCAGATATATCGCGCTGTCAAACGAGTCGTCGGCGAACGAACCGACCGTGCCTGATACCGAGATAAACCATCAATACAGTAAGTCGGTCGCGTTCGAGGATGATTTCAGAAGTTACATTTCAAAATATGTAAATGCTGATATTCAATATTTTAGCTTCTTAAGACCGCTCAATGAACTGCAGATAGCAAAGATTTTCAGCAGGGCGAAAAACTATCACAGGGTCTTCAGAAGCTGCAATGTCGGCTCCAAGAACGACTCGTGGTGCGGGCGTTGCCCGAAATGCCTGTTCACGTGGCTTGCGTTGTCGCCTTTTCTGAAAAGAGATGAACTTGCAGGCATTTTCGGGAAAGACCTGTTGAAAGACAATGAGTTGGCCGCGACTTTGGAGAAACTTGACGGGACGGCGGAGGTGAAACCTTTTGAGTGCGTCGGGACAGTGGGTGAGGTGTCGGCTTGTATTGAGTATATCGTGCAACATGATGATAATCTGCAAGATACAATTCTGGACGGCCGTACCTCAAAAGCTGAGATGTCGGTCGGTGATTATATTGGTCAGTTTGATGAAAAAAACAATTTACCAGCATTGTTTGAGAAAATACTGAAGGAGAAATTGAATGGTTAATATCAATGTCATATTCAAGAGGTTACGTGGGAAAAGCATCCTGATTCTCGGTTTCGGAAGAGAAGGGAGGTCGTCGTTGGCGTTTGTCAGGAAATTCCTGCCTCATGCTGTTGTCGGTGTCGCCGATGGCAATGCCGCCGTGCTTGCAGGATTGGAAGAAAAATATAATGTGGAAACTTATTCGGGCGAGAATTATCTTGATGCGGTGAATGATTATGATATAGTGCTTAAGACACCTGGTATCTCATTGAAAGACAAGGCCGTTGATTTATCAAAGATCACTTCGCAAACCGATTTGTTCCTTGAGGAGTTTCACGACAGAATCATTGGCGTGACGGGCACGAAAGGCAAAAGCACGACATCAACCTTAATCTCGCATCTTCTGAAAGAGTCGGGGAGAGATGTTTTCCTCGTCGGAAATATCGGCGTTCCTGTCTTTGACGTCATCGAGCAGCTGACGCAAAACTCAGTGATAGTGTTTGAGTTATCTGCACATCAGCTTCAATTCATACACCGAAGCCCGCATGTCGGCATTCTGCTGAATGTTTTTGAGGAACATCTTGACCATTTCGGGACGTTGGATGCATATAAAAACGCCAAGTTGAACATTGTCAGGAAGATGGGCGAAGGCGACTGGGCGGTCACGAGAAATGAATTGTCATTCGACCTTGCCGATTCGTCGGCGCATATAATAGATTACGAATATTATGATTTTGGCGTTGATTGGGAGAACATCCCGTTGAAAGGCGAGCATAACAAGTTGAATGTCAATGCGGCACTGTGTGCCTGCTATGCTTGCGGCATCCCTGTCGATGAGCTGATCCCGCATCTTTACACGTTCCGTCCGCTTGAGCACAGACAGGAGTTGGTCGGCACATTCGGCGGCGTCACGTTTTACAACGACAGCATCTCGACCATTCCGCAGGCTGCCATAGCTGCCGTTGAAACGATAAAAAACGTGAGATTTCTTCTCCTTGGCGGATACGACCGCGAAATCAACTATTCGCCGCTGATTGAATATCTGATGAAGAACAAGGTTGAGCATTTGCTTTTTACGGGCAACGCCGGAAAACGGATGATGTTGATGCTCAAAGATGCTGGCTATAAAGGTGATATGATGATCTTCGCAAATCTTCCGGAGGCGTTCTCGATAATTCGGTCAAAAGCTAAAATTGGTGACGTATGCCTCCTTTCACCAGCGGCGGCGAGCTACGACCAATATAAGAACTTTGAGGAACGAGGAAGGAAATTCAAGGAACTGGCTGAAAAGTTTTAGCAAAAAACAGGCCGCTGCAAAACAGCGACCCGCTCGATGCTATGATTCAGCGTGTGATGCTTGTCGCTTATTGAAAGTAAGGTGAAGACGGACGTGAGGGAATAAACGGAGTGCCGCCGTCATCGTCCTTCCCGAAATTCATGTAATAGAAGAGCCATGTGTCATGGTAAGGAGGCTCGTCTGCCTTGTTTGCGTCGTTGTATCTGCCGCAGATGATGCTCGGGTTTGACTTCTTCTGATAGATGTAATAGATGGAGTCGGCGGCTGGCTCTAAGGTGTCATAAGGGATGAAATCTTCTGTAAGGTATCTTTCGAGAAGCGTGTTCACATCGTCAATGATGAAGACATGTGACTCGGCGTAATTCCCTGATTGTGAAAAAAGGAAGTTCATCTGGGTGCATGCGTATGAGACAAACATGCTCGTCTGGTTGTAGTTGCCGTAAATATACACTGAGTCTCCCAAGATATAATCAGGGTTTCCGTGTTTTGCGCGGATGTCGGCTTTCGAGCAGCCGAAGTTGAAAGAAGGCTCTTTGAACAACCTGACATTCACCGGAATCCTCAGCGTTTCGTGACCGTTGTCCAACTCAATCTCGCCGCTGCCGACGTTCTTGCCTTTGATTTTCAGCCCGTCGATGACAGTTATGTATTTGTCATTTAATGATTTAACAGTCACTGGATACTCTGAACTGACATTGAGAGTCAGCTCATCAAGCAATGCCATCTCTATAGGGTTCTCACCTAAATATTCGAGTTTTGTGTTTGTGTCTTCCTTTTTCTTGCAGTTTGTCGTCAAGATTAGGCATAAAATTGCCATCAAAATCAGCGGTTTTTTCATAATAATGTGTGTCTTATGTATATGTATCGTATAACTTTTATTTTTTGCAAAATTATAAAAATTCTTTTCCCATGTTAGATAAAATATCATAAATTTGCACGTTTTGAAATTAATTACAAATTAACATATAATTATATGATTAACAATAACTTCATCAAACGTCACAACGGACCGACAGAAGCTGACGTTGAAAAAATGCTTCAGGTCATCGGTGTGAAATCGACGGAACAGCTCGTCGATGAGATTATTTCCCCTGAAATCCGTCTTCCGAAAGACCTCAACATCGGCCGCGGAATGAACGAATACGAGTGTGTCTCGCATTTGAAGGCACTCGGCGCAAAGAACAAACAGTACAGGACCTACATCGGAATGGGTTACTACAATGTCATCACTCCTGGTGTCATCACACGTAACATCCTCGAAAACCCGGGTTGGTACACATCATATACTCCTTACCAGGCTGAAGTCTCGCAGGGCCGTCTTGAGGCTCTCCTCAACTTCCAGACAGTCATCAGCGACATGACAGCCATGCCTTTGGCGAACGCCTCGCTGCTCGATGAAGGCACAGCGGCGGCAGAGACGATGATCATGTTCTTCCACCAGCGTTCACGTGCACAGGTCAAGGCCGGCATCAACAAGATTTTCGTTGCCAACGACATGTTCCCGCAGACAATCGAAGTCATCAAGACACGCGCTCACTTCCTCGGAATCGAAGTCGTCGTCGATGACATCAAGAACTTCAGCGCGGGTGAAGAGTATTTCGGAGTCCTCGTGCAGAACCCTAACCAGTACGGCCGTGTCATCGATTACCGTGATGACGTGAAGGCATGGAAGGAGAAAGGGATGCAGGTCGGTGTTGCATCAGACCTCATGAGCCTCGCGCTCATCACTCCTGCCGGCGAATGGGGTGCCGACGTGGTGTTCGGCAGCAACCAGCGCTTCGGCCTACCGATGGGCTTCGGCGGCCCGCACGCAGGATTCTTCGCCACGACGGAAGAATACAAACGCAACATGCCGGGACGTATCATCGGCATCTCTAAAGACGCCCTCGGCAACCCGGCCTACCGCCTCGCCCTCCAGACACGCGAACAGCACATCAAACGCGAGAAGGCCACCTCAAACATCTGCACGGCACAGGCTCTCCTGGCCATCATGTCGGGCTTCTACGCCATCTATCACGGTCAGGAAGGTATCAGAGAAATCGCAAGACACATTAATATATTGACATGCGTCCTCGACAAGGAGATGCAGAAGATCGGTGTCAAACAGCTGAACGCCAACTACTTCGACACTCTGTATTTCGAGATGCCGGAAGGCGTCTGCACATGCAAGGTCAACGAGAAGGCCCTCGAACATAAGATGAATTTCCGCATCATCGACAAGCAGCATTTCGGCATCAGCCTCGATGAGACGACAAGTCTCGCCGACGTTAACGAAATCGTCGCTGTCGTGGCGGAGGTGCTTGGCGCGAAACACGAAGACTTCGTGTGCTGTCCGAGCGTCTGCCAGACATTCAACGGCATCCAGGAGACGATGCGCCGCACGTCGGCTTATCTCACAGCTCCGGTGTTCTCGAAGTACCGCAGCGAGACCGACATGATGCGTTACATGAAGAAACTCGAAGACCGCGACCTCAGCCTCAACCGCTCGATGATCCCGCTCGGCTCATGCACCATGAAACTCAACCCGGCAACGTCGATGTTCGCTCTCAGCTGGCCTGAATTCGGAAACATCCATCCTTTTGTCCCCGCCGACCAGGTCGAAGGCTATCTCGAAATGATCAGCGAACTCGAGAAAGACCTCTGCGAAATCACTGGCTTCAAGGGGATGTCGTTCATGCCCAACTCCGGCGCGAGCGGCGAATACGCCGGCTTGCTGACAATCCGTCGTTATCAGGAATCAAAAGGTGAAGGACACCGTAACATCTGCCTGATTCCGGCTTCGGCGCACGGCACGAATCCGGCTTCGGCAGCGATGGCTGGCCTCGAAGTCGTCGTAGTTAAATGCGATGACCACGGTAACATCGACCTCGAAGACGCCAAGGCGAAGGCTGAACAGTACAAGGACAACCTCGCCGCGTTCATGGTGACATATCCTTCAACACACGGCATCTACGAAGACGGCATCCGCACCCTCATGAAACTTGTTCATGACAACGGCGGTCAGGTCTATATGGACGGTGCCAACATGAACGCGCAGGTCGGCCTCACATGCCCCGGCTTCATCGGCGCTGACGTCTGCCACCTCAACCTCCACAAGACATTCGCCATTCCTCACGGCGGCGGCGGTCCTGGCGTCGGCCCTATCGGCGTGGCGGCGCATCTCGTGCCGTTCCTCCCGAGCCACGTCTGCTTCCACACAGGCGGCTCCGAGCAGAAGGGCGCAGTGTCGGCGGCTCCGTTCGGCAGCGCACAGATACTCACAATCACCTACTGCTACATCAAGATGCTCGGCGGCGAAGGCCTCAAGAAAGCTACGATGGGCGCCATCCTTAACGCCAACTACTTGAAAGACAGACTTAAAGACTACTATCCGATTCTCTATACAGGCAACAACGGCCACGTGGCTCACGAGATGATTCTCGACATCAATCATATCAGCCATACCACCGGCGTCGCGGCAATCGACATCGCGAAACGTCTGATGGACTACGGCTTCCACGCCCCGACAGTGGCGTTCCCTGTTCACGAGACGTTGATGGTTGAACCGACAGAAAGCGAGCCGCTCGCCGAACTCGACCGTTTCGTTGACGCGATGATTATGATTCGTAAGGAAATCAAGGACATCGAAGACGGCAAGGCACCGCAGGGCGACAACATCATCTCGCACGCACCATACACCGCCGAGATGCTGATGGCCAACGAGTGGCAGTTCCCGTTCACACGCGAAGAGGCCGGATTCCCGCTCAAGAGCGACGTCCAGGACAAGTACTTCCCGCACGTCACCAGGATTGACGACGCCTTCGGCGACAGAAATCTGGTTTGCAGAGTGATGGAATAAAATCCAGTAGGGGACAAGGATTACTTTGTCCCCTACATTTTTTATATTTAACCAAATCCAAAATTATGAATGTTGATAAAACCGTTGAAGTCGGTAAATTTGGGCCGATTTATAAACAATTTTCAGGAAAACCCAAAGAAGCTATCAAATTTCTACGTAAAACAAAAAATGGCGAGTGCGTAAATGCTCTTCACCGTGATGACATAGGAGATATAGACATTGTGTGGGGAGAGGTTACAGATCCGATAAAACATAAAGGTTATGGATTGGCTCACATCATTGATAAACATGAAAAGGAAATCAATCGGCTTGGGTTTGATATTGAAGATTTTATTCCGATCGTTGTTCAATTTGGAAATTTTAATCTTAAAAAATCAGACAGCCAAAAAAGAGTTTTTGAAAGTGAGGGATTCCGTTTCGTCATTGCTTTGGAATCTGAAACCGGAGGGAAAATAAAGAAATGGCTTCTGACTGCTTTTGATATTATAAAAAGACCGAAGTAGAACTTCGGTCTGATTTTTTCGTCACTGTCAAAAACATCGACGCTGACAGTCTTCGTTACCTGCGCTGTATGGTAAAACGATGCTGCAAAGATACAATTATTTTTTAACTGAAAAACTTTTTCAAAAAAAATATTCTCCTGTTTTCTTTTTTGGAAAAACTATGTAATATGACTTGATGAATACTTTTAGTGATTTTTTTTATGAATTTATCACCAAAAATGCATATTAAATCTTATTTTTGCAAAAAATTAATAAAAGTGTATGGAAAACGATATTCGTTGGCTGCAAAGACTTGATAATTACCATAAGGCATGTGCGAAATTATTTGAAGTGACCGATACGAGGTTTATAGAAAAATTTATGAATAATATGCTGAACTGCTGCGGGATTTTGATGCCAAATTAGTTGTTGAAAAGAACAGACTTGAAAATGAATGGGCTATTTTCTCCTCGGAATGATGTATCTTTGCAATCAGAATCAATACTTTTAAAATGAACAATATTGAAAAAACAAATTGCAACACTATTGTTGCTGAGATTAGGAAAATTATTAAACAAGGTCGTGGTCAGGCGTATGCTGCCATCAACGCTTCCATGATTTTTACGTACTGGAATGTCGGCCGTCGCATCGTCGAGGAAGAACAACATGGCGCGGCGCGTGCTGAGTACGGACAAGAACTCATCAAGAATCTTGCACGAGATCTGGTTGGAGATTTTGGCGAAAATTTCAATGAGCGCCGACTTCGCAGTTATCGGCAGTTTTATTTGTATTTCAATGACTTGGAGATTTGGCACTCGCGAGTGCCAAATCTTTCTTGGACACATTTCCGCCATCTTCTTCGTGTCGATGATGAACGCGCAAGATTATGGTATTTGAAGGAGGCATCCGAACAGTTGTGGAGTACGCGGGAATTGGAACGCAATATAAACACGCAGTATTATTATCGTCTTTTGGCAAATCAGAAAGACAAAACCAAAGAAGTTGTTGATATACATTCTTCTGTCAATACCCAAATTGACAAGACGGAGTTTGTCAAAAATCCTGTTGTCGCCGAGTTTCTTGGGATGAAACACGACAAGTATTTCGTCGAGACTGAATTGGAGGACGCCATAATCAGTCATATTGAAAAATTTCTCATGGAGATTGGCAAAGGTTATGCACTTGTTGACAGACAGAAACACATTCCGACCGGTCAGAATGATTATTTCATCGATCTTGTCTTTTACAATTATATCCTGAATTGTTTCATACTTGTCGATCTGAAAACGGATAAAATTTCATATCAGGATGTCGGACAAATGGATATGTATTGCAAGATGTTCGATGAGAAATTCCGGCCGGAAGGTCACAACCCGACTTTTGGCATAATCCTTTGTGCCGACACTGATGAAGATGTCGCTCGCTATTCGACGTTGAACGGCAGCGACCATATCTTTCAGGCAAAGTATATGCTCTATGTCCCTACAAAAGAACAACTTAAGATGGAGATAGAACGCGAGACGGAAATCTATCGTCTTCAGCAGGAAGGCTATACGGCTTGTGAAAGTCAGGCTATTTATCAGAGAAAATGTGATGAAATAACAGAAAAATAAATTATTATGAAAATACTTGTTTTAAATGGTCCGAACCTGAACCTTATCGGGAAACGTGAGCCGGAAATATATGGCACTCAATCACTTGACGATTACATCTGGGAAATGGAGAAACGCTTCCCTGAGCATGAGATATTCAGTTTCCAGTCGAATCACGAGGGCGTCTTGATCGACAAGTTGCAGGAGGCGATGGATGTTTACGACGGCGTCGTCATCAATCCGGGCGGATATACGCACACGTCGATAGCCATTGCCGACACCATCCGCGCCATCAGAATACCTGTCGTGGAGGTGCATATCACGAACATCTTCGAGAGGGAGGAATACCGTCGCCGCTCGTTCACGAGCGAGGCCTGCGTGAAGGTCATCGCCGGCCACGGACTCAAAGGCTATGAGGAAGCCGTGGAGTTTTTAGTTGAAAGTTTGTAAAGTAGAAAGTTTGTAAAGTAGAAAGTTATAAAGTTTGTAAAGTAGAAAGTTTATAAAGTAGAAAGTTTATAAAGTTTGTAAAGTTTGTAAAGTAGAAAGTTATAAAGTAAAAATTATATGAGGGAAGTTATTACATTGAGACACATTTTAATATTGATTTGTGTGATGTTTTGGGGTGTTGCGTCGCAGGCGCAGAACACGTCGCCGGTGTATGCCATTGAGTTCAACAAGATACAGAACGGCATCATGGACGAAGGGAAGCTGCAGAAGAACCAACTCGAAGATTACGACAACAACCCTGTCTGCCTGGTCAAGGTGAAGGCGCAGGGTTTCGACGAGGCGACGCTGCAGAAGCTGATCTTCGTGCCGCGCAACATCATGATAATGCACAAGGCCTACGAGAACGGCGAGTACCGCCTTTATGTCTCGTCGAGGAAGTCGGGCTCCATCTTGATTAAATATCAGGGCGAGTACGAGTTCAAGCTGCCTTACAACCTCGAGCCGAAGAAAATCTACGAGCTTGTGTTGGGCATGGAGACAGCGACGCTCAACATCATCACCACGCCCGACAACGCGACGATATATATTGACGATGAAAAAGTTGGAGTGGGGCACGGCAGCAAGTCGGTGTCGATAGGCGCTGAACACAAGTACAGGGTCGAGTGCGACGACTACATCACGGAGGAGAATGTCGTTGTATTCACGGAGAAGGAGAAGAAGGAGCTGAACATCGAGCTGCGCCCCGACTTCGGCTACATCACGGTGAAGAGCACGCCAGGCGGCGCGGAGGTGTATATCGACAAGAAAAAGGCCGGTGTCACGCCGTATCTAATGGAGAAGATAAAGCGCGGGCAGCATGTGGTGGAGGTGCGCAAGGAAGGCTACGAGCCGTTCGCCAATGTGGTGACGATAAAGGCCGGAGAGATGAACAACCAATACGAAAACGTTGTGCTTGAGGCCGTGCGTGTGGCGACTGGCACACTCGTGCTCGAGTCTAACCCTTCGGGCGCGGTGATTACGATAGACGGGCGGCAGTACGGGCAGACGCCGAAGACGCTGACGGAGTTCCCCGCCGGGACATACA
>CALBNV010000102.1 GCA_937896895.1 uncultured Bacteroidales bacterium
GTTGCGCCTTCACGCCAAATGTCAGCAACAACATGATAATCAATGCGATATATTTCCTCATCTTGCAAAAAATTTATCTTGTAAAAATTTATTGACAATTTTGCAAAAATATCATTTTTTCCATTTCAAATGTCATCAGTTCAAAAAATAATATGTATCTTTGCGCCATAATTTAAACAACCTTTTTATGAGCAATCAATACATCAGATTCGACTGGGCGGCGAAGACCGTCCTGCGTGACAAAGCAAATTTCTGCGTTTTTGAAGGATTGATCAGCGTGCTTCTCAACGAGGAGATTCACATCGAGGAGCTGCTTGAGAGCGAGAGCAACCAAAAGTACGAAGACGACAAGTTCAACCGTGTTGACATCAAGGCGAAGAACTCGAAGGGCGAGATAATAATCGTCGAGATCCAGCAGACGCGCGAGATTTATTTCCTTGAGCGCATTCTCTACGGCGTGGCTAAGACCATCACGGAGCACATCGACCTCGGCGAGAAATACAACCAGGTCAAGAAAGTATATAGCATCAACATCCTTTATTTCGACCTCGGCAAGGGCGACGACTACATCTATCACGGGCAGACGAGTTTCGTTGGTCTGAACACCAACGACACATTGCAGATCACCAACGTCGAGAAAGATGCGATAAGGATGAAGACCCCGAAGGAAGTGTTCCCGGAATATTACCTGATACGCGTGAAGGCGTTCGACAAGATTCCGGAGAACCACATCGAGGAATGGATGCGGTATCTCAAAAACGGCGTCATCGACGAGAGCACCACGGCGCCGGGACTGAAGGAGGCCAAGCGCAGGTTGGAATATCTGGCGATGACGAAAGCCGAACGTCAGGCATACGACAAGCACATCGACAACATCATGATACAGAACGACGTCATCGACACGGCACAGATTGAAGGCCACGCCTTAGGTCATGCCGAGGGCAAGGCGGAAGGCCGGGCGGAAGGGCTTGCTGAAGGCAGAGCCGAAGGACGCGCGAAACGCGAGTTGGAGATTGCATCAAACCTTAAGAAAATGGGAATGCCGACAGCGCAGATAATGCTGGCGACAGGCCTGTCGGAGAAGGAAATTTCCGAATTGCAGTGACACAGACCGTGATATCCACCAACGATTACATAAATTTCTACAACGCGCAGAAACTCGCCTGTCCGCTCAACTTCAGTACAATGGCAAAACCCGTCGGCTCGGTCTGCAACTTGAATTGCAGATATTGCTACTATTCCGGCAAGGCGGATTTATATAACAAATTACAGCCGAGAATGAGCGAAGAGCTTCTGGAACTGTATGTAAGACAATACATTGAAGCTGTCGAAGCTCCTGAAGTGTCGTTCTGCTGGCACGGCGGCGAGCCGCTTCTCGCAGGTTTGGATTTCTACAAAAAGGCAATTGCATTTCAAAACAAATACTGCAACGGAAAGAAAATCAGCAACTCACTGCAGACCAACGGACTGCTGATAAATGACGGCTGGTGCAATTTCTTCCGTGACAACAACTTCCTCATCGGAATTTCCATCGACGGTCCGCAACACATACACGATGCGAACAGATTATATTTAAACCGCCAGCCTTCATTTGAGAAAGTGCTGAATAGCATAGAGCTGATGTTTCACAAAGGAGTAGAATACAACACATTATGCACTGTCAACTCGCGTTCGGAAGGTCTTGGCGTTGAGATTTATCGTTTCCTTCGCTCAATCAGCAAATTCATACAGTTTCTGCCCGTTTACGAACATACTGACGGAAACGGAGACATCGTAAATCCAAGTTCGACGTGTTCGAAGCCGACGCCTTATTCCGTTTCCCCACGAGGCTTCGGGCAGTTCATGATTGACGTTTTTGACGAATGGATCCGCCATGATGTCGGTGATACCTTTGTCCAACTTTTCGACATCACGCTGTCGCAATGGTATGGGATGCCTTCGACATTATGCGCCTTTTCGGAGACATGCGGCGACGGTCTCGTGGTCGAACACAACGGCGATGTATATTGCTGCGACCACTTCGTTTATCCGGAATATAAACTTGGAAATATTAAAAATCAATCACTTGCGGAATTAAGAACAATGATGAGACAATTCCGTTTCGGAATGGACAAACGCGACGCTTTGCCGACGAAATGCCAGAATTGCAAATATCTGTTTCTATGCCACGGCGAGTGTCCGAAGCATCGTTTTGACACCACAGATACCGGCGAGGCTGGACTCAACTCGTTGTGTGACGGATACAAGATGTTTTTCGAACACACGGAGCCTTACATGAAAGAGATGTGCAAGCTCTTGGACAACAATCAAGCTCCGGCAGAGATAATGCGAATTATTCAGGCATTGTCACTTTGAAAAGCGGATTATCAACGTGTTCGTTTTCAATTATTTGCAACATCTTATCCACGATTTCCTGATTTTCAGAGGCGATGTCGCGGTCTTCGTGGATGTCGGTTGACAGGTTGTATAAATGTGGTTTTCCGCTTTCCACTACCATCTTCCAGTCGCCCATCCGCACCGCGATCTGGTCGGTCTCCTCAAACTCCCAATACAGAAATTCGTGTTCACGCTGTCTGCCTTTTTTCAACAATGTCGGCACAAAGGAAATGCCGTCGAAATATTCGTCAACGGCCACATTACCATAGACTTTCTCGTAATCTTTCACCCCGATCAGGTCGCAGAGTGTCGGCATGACGTCGTAGAATGCGAGTTGGTGGTCGCTCTCCCCCGCCACAATTCTTCCTTTCCAGTAAACGATGAACGGGATGCGGATGCCGCCCTCATAACATTGACGTTTCAGTCCTCGGAGCTTGCCGTCGCGTCCGAAGAATGCAGGGTCCGCACCGCCTTCCTCGTGCGGGCCGTTGTCGGAAGTGAAGAAAACAATGGTGTTTTCGTCGAGGCCATTCTCTCTGAGTTTGGTCATTATCTCGCCCACGTAAGCGTCGAGACGCGAAATCATCGCTGCAAACTGCGCGTGTGTTCGAATCACCGGATTATAGCGCGAGCCTTCGTTTCCGTCCCAGTTTTTATCTTCAACAAACTTATTTTCATAAAAAAGCAAAATGGAATCATGCGGCTGCGCCAATTCCGCGTGAGGCAAGGCATAGGTGAAAAGACCGAAAAACGGCTGTCTTTCATCTTGATTGTCAAGCCATTCAAGAGCTTTTCGATGAATCATGTCGGCGGAATATTGCGAACGTTTGAAATAATCATCGCCAAACATGGGAAGATTGACGTTTTCTTCAAGAATTTCACGGACAACGCCGCTGTCGCCCTTAGATTTGCTGTAACGGTTCAGGAAATTCGGATAATAAAGATGTGCCTGATACTGACAGATGTAGCCGTAGAACTCATCAACGCCGCGCTTGTCAGGGGTTGAGACGCTGCCCTCGAAGCCGCCCGCCCATTTCCCGAACACGCCGGTAGTATAGCCGTTGTCCTTCATTATCTCGGTGAGGATAATGTGGTCTGGGTCATACGGATGCTGCCCTGTCACGGCGTATTCCTGATTGATGCCGTATTTCACTTTCGGAGATTTCGGCCAATATTCCTTGTTCCCGCGCACCTCGCAATGAACTGTCTTAAAAAACAAATTAATTTTGATGATTTTTTAAAATTGTTGTTTTTACAACATCCATGCGTTGAAGTCGTCCAATGTGTCAGATGGCAGGGTTGTAGGCCGATCTGCTTTTCATTATCGCGAACGCCTGCCGCAGCAGCTTGTTTGCAACAGCGATTATCGCCAGTTTCTTTTCCTTGCCCCTCGCCACAAGCCTGTCAAACAGCTCCCTGCACGCCTTGTTGTGCCTCTTGGCGACAATGGCGCACATGTACAGCGTCTTCCTGATGCCTCCCATGCCCATCCTGCATATCCTCGCCCTGCCGTGGACGCTCGTGCCGGAGTCGTAACACCTCGGCGACAGCCCGAAGTACGAGCTGAGCTGGCGGCTGTCGTCAAACGTGGTCATGCGGTTCGTGTACGCCACAAGCATCATGGCGGTGAGACTGCCAATGCCCGGTATGCTTGAGACCAGCTCCACATCCTCCTTGCACACGCTGTCTGCCAGCCTCGCCAGTTCCGCATCGCACGCCTTTATCCTCTTCGCGTACAATGACATGTCATCGTCAAGCTGCTCCTTCAGGAGCTCGTCATGCACCTTGGAGCGCTCCATGGCGTGTCTCCTGTTAAGGGTCATGCCCAGGCATTTGTTGTAATGGTCGCGCTGACCGATCACCTGGCGCATCTTCACGCACCACTCCGGGTCCGGCTTCCAAGGCTCGTGCTTGCAGCCGCGCTCCTCCAGGTACCTCCTTATCGTGCGGCTGTCCGCCTTGTCGGTCTTCGTCCTCATCATGGTCATCTGCGAGTACCTCCTGATAACCAGAGGATTGACTACATACACGCGGATGCCGGCGTCATGGAGCGAATACGCCAGCCTGACGTGGTAGTTGCCCGTGGCCTCCATCAGCACCTCACAGCACCTGTCCAGTGCCGAGACGAACCTCCTCATGCCCTTGGTGTCGTTATCATATTGACTATGAACCTCTTTGCCGTCTTTGCCGACAAAATTTACATCAAACGTATCTTTTGATACGTCAATTCCGATTTTTCCTTGTATCTTTGCCATCGCAAATTTTTTATTTGTCATTCGGACACGGGGCCACGCAACAGCGGACTATCAATCCTGAATACAGGCTCTACCGCCTAATGAACTGTCCAGTCTCGATTGCACCGTGACGGCGCAGGATATTGCGAACGATGTCTTGCATCAGCGGCTTGAAGCAGCCGTCACGGTGGCTCCCATCTGAATGTTGTTGAACTTACATTAATTTCCTTCTGTCATCATGTTTGTTTCATTCCGCAAATATAGTGTTTTTCCCGATTGTGAGGGCTGGTGGACTTCCATTGCGAACGGCATCAAATGCCTATGACGACCTTAGTCTCACACGTTTGACCCTCCCAAATGGTATTTTTTTATCTTTTTTTTTTCGCGCTGCAAAGATAGGATGACCAGTGTGTTGCCCTGTCATCAATGATGCACGCGACGGCGCACTGACGGGGCTTCCGGCGTATGCCTGTGTGAAACGCAGCCCGTGACGCGCCATGCTGTCGATGTTCGGAGTCTGAATATACTTCTGCCCGTAGCAGCCCAAGTCGCCGTAGCCCATGTCGTCGCACAAGATGAAAACGACATTGGGTTTTGACTTATGTGAGCATGATGCCGCCGAAATCGCAATTGCACCGCCGATTGTTAATAACAATTTACATTTCATCGCCCGAATACGTTTCTTAAATTTGAAAAAAAGAGGACGCTCTTTCGGAACGTCCTCATATTTCGAGATCAATCTAAAGATTAGATGATGCCCTGAGCTAACATAGCCTTTGCAACTCTCATGAAGCCGGCGATGTTTGCGCCCTTCACGTAGTTGATTGTACCGTCAGCCTGTTTGCCGTACTCGACGCACATGTCATAAATGTCGTTCATGATCTTGTGGAGTTTCTGGTCAACTTCCGGAGCTGTCCAGTTGATGTGACCTGCGTTCTGGCAGATTTCGAGGCCTGATGTTGCAACACCACCGGCGTTGACAGCCTTACCTGGTGCGAACGGGATACCTGCATTCTGGATGTAGGCGATAGCTGCAGCCTGGCAACCCATGTTGGAGATTTCAGCAACATACTGGACACCGTTGGCAACCAACATCTTAGCATCTTCTTCGTTCATTTCGTTCTGGAATGCTGATGGGCAAGCGATGTCGCACTTCACTGACCAAGCTTTCTTACCAGGTGTGAAGATAGCCTTGTCTGGGAATTTGTCGGCCATATCCTGAACTTTGTTACGACGTGAGTCGCGCATGACGAGCATGTAGTCGATCATTTCTTTGTCGATGCCGTTTGGAAGTTCGCAGACACCGTCCGGGCCGGAGATAGCGACGACCTTAGCGCCGAGTTCTGTAGCCTTTGTTGCGGCACCCCATGCCACGTTACCGAAGCCTGAGAGAGCGACTTTCTTGCCCTGCATTGTCTCACCTTTCTGGTGAACCATGCGGTCGACATAGTACATTGCGCCGAAGCCTGTTGCTTCAGGACGGATCAATGAACCACCCCAGCCGTAGCTCTTGCCTGTGAGAGCGCCTGTGCTGTGCTCGCGTGCGAGCTTCTTGTACATGCCATAGAGGTAACCGATTTCACGTCCGCCGACGCCAACGTCACCAGCTGGTGAATCCTGGTCTGCACCGATGTTTCTCCAGAGCTCATACATGAAAGCCTGGCAGAAACGCATGATCTCTGCGTCTGATTTTCCTGTTGGGTCGAAGTCAGCGCCGCCTTTACCGCCGCCGAGCGGGAGGTTTGTCAGTGAGTTCTTGAAGATCTGCTCGAAACCTAAGAACTTAAGCATTGACTCGTTGACTGCAGGGTGGAAACGGAGGCCGCCTTTGTATGCGCCGAGGGCTGCATTGTACTGAACGCGGTAACCTAAGTTGACCTGGACTTCGCCATTATCGTCGATCCAAACTACTCTGAACTTGAAGATACGATCTGGTTCAACGAGACGTTCAACGATTTTTGCTGCTTCGAACTCAGGATGCTGGTTGTAAACTTCCTCAACTGATTCCAACACTTCGCGAACTGCCTGGAGGTATTCGCTTTCACCTGGATGTTTCTTTTCCAGGTTTTCCATGATAGTTTGTACTTTCATTACTTTTAATTTTTAAGTTATTATAATGTGTTTAAAAACCTTTTAACACGTAAATTTTCCTGCAAAATTAGCATTTTTAATTCATTAAAAACACTTTTTCAAAAAATATTTTAAAATAATTTTATTTTTTTGTATTTATCTATCAACCAATACGTTACCAAGATACTCACCTTTGCTCCAAAGGAGTATTTCCTCAACACTTCCATCCATTGCATACCTGATTTCTCTTCCGTCCTTGAGATTATCTTTGTAATGTATCAAAGCATTCTGATAAACCCCTCCCTGGCTGAAGCCTCTTTGCTCACCTGTGCCGTGATCGTAATCGGCGATGCTGCCAATACTGCCGTCATGATAGTACATAATCCAGCTCCCGTGCATCATCCCGTCAAGGTATTCTCCCTCCAGAAAAGGCTTTCCGTCGTCATACCATTGGTAAAACATCCCGTTGAGGACACCGGCGGCATAACTTGATTTCTTGACAAGCGTGCCAGCCACATTATACTCCTCAACCACTCCATCATATTGATTATCTTTATAATATGACTTCTCCATCAGCTGACCGTTCTCATGCCAACGCGTCGTCTCCCCATTCAGCACATTCATCGCATAGACCGACTCCATCGACTTCACGCCAGAGTTGTAATACCACCGGCAGAGGCCATCGAGTTTGCCATCGTTATAACGCAGCTCCGACCTCACGTTTCCATTTTCCCAGTACGAACGCACCGCATCGTCCTTCTGTGCACACGACAACATTACTGTTAGCGAGAACAATATGGAAATCAGCAATTTACTGTTCATCGTAAAACACACCTTTCATTTCATAGCCATTTGTCTCTTCAGCGTCCGACTGTCTCAACAACGCCTTAATAATCATCTTATTATACCCTATAAATTGATAAACGTTCCAGAACCTGTTTTCAAAACCTGAATCTTCGTTTTTCCTTTCAAAATGAAACTCCGAATGCAGAAGCGGAATGTTATATCCATCAAGATTTGCTGTAAACTCTCTGCCGCGGTCATTCAAGGCATTCAGGAAATACCAGCCTATATCAAAACCTTGATAAGCGTATGCCTGCGGTTCGGTGCCATATTTTTTCCTGAATTTCTTTATGAAACTCATCACCCTTATCGACTGATAATCAATGTAATTATCATCCATATAAATCGCTTTCATCTTCATGAGATTCTCATTGAAAAGTCTGTCAAACTTGCTCCATTCAGGCATCATGACCACCGTCAGCGGGAAATATTCCGTAAGTTTAGTGACCTTGTTGACAATCTCATTGGCAAAGAGCTTGTCATTGCCATACACGACAAACAGATTATTCCGCATCGTCGAGGCGTATTCACTCACTATTTTCAGACTGTCACGGTCGTAGTTGATATTGATTATCCTGTTAGCGAATGCCGTGCTGTCATCAATGGACTCTTTCAACGAACTTATATCCAGATGTCTGCTATCTGTATGATAATCAAACTCCTCAAATTCAACATTCAGGAATTTCCATCTCGTCTGATGCTTCTTGATGACTTTGACGACCTCTCTGTTAGGAACATACGACACCGAATCCATGTGTCTCGCCGCTATTTCGTTGATTCGGCTGATCATATCCGCATCACCGACACCATCCTTAGTTATTATGAAAATGCTGTTTGAATGATAATAGTCTCTTATCAGCATCTCAAGCTGATCCAGCTGCGAGTCAAACGAAGGTTTCACCTTTATCACATTCGGCTGATTATCAATTATATTTGAACGTTGCGTGATTGGATTGACAATCAGAATATCATTGTCCGACGCGAATTTCATCACCTTTTCGAAGGGCTTGATATAAAACGGCCCTATTATCATGTCGGCGTGTGACAGCCACGGGTCGGCGATGGCTTCTACGGCTTTATTCACATCATTATCAACGTCATACACTTTTATTTCCAGATTCACACCACGGCTGTTCGCCATCGAGTCGGCGGCAATCATGAAGCCCTCATAGAAATGAAGAAATGAGAACGGCTTGGTCAACAGCATCTTGTTGTTCGGAGCCTCGTCCCAAAACTCCTCTGTGACCTGCTCGAGATACAGAGGCACCATCAACGCGACGTGATACGCCTGCTGATTTTTGAATGAGTCACCATGATAGTCGTACAGTTGTGCTGTTGCCGTCTTGTCTGCAAGCACCAACACGATGGTTATCAACGGTATGATGAATCTTTTCATTTTACTTCCTTGTAATAATTCAAACCATTTATTTCTCAGATGTCGGAAGCGGGATGAATCCCTTGCCCATCACCTCGGCGCTCTCCATGACATTCACGAATGCGTCGGGGTCAAGCTCCGAAAGGCTGTTTTTCAGTTTTATCAGGTCCGAACGGTCAAGGTTGATGTATATCATCCTGCGTTCCTGCCCTTTGTAAAGGCCCGTCCCGACAAAACATGTCCCGCCCCTTTTGATATTGTTGATGATGAAATCCCTGACCTCATCAACTTTCTCCGTGATCACAAACGCCGTCTTGTAAGTCTTCATGCCCTCAACCACGAGGTCGATTATCTTGCCCTCGATGACAATCACGAGAATCGAGTAAATCGGCAGACGGAGTTGCCCGAAAGCGATGAGTGTCGTCAGCGTGATGCATGAATCGACTATCATCACCAACGTCCCGAGGGAGATTTTAGTATATTTGTGCAGAATCATCGATATGATATCGCTGCCTCCCGATGTCGCCCCCGACTTGAAGATCAAGCCGATAGCCACGCCGTAGATGCCGCCCGCCACCAGAGTGTTCAGGAAATAGTCGGGCATGAAATAATTCTCGCTGTGCGGGATCTGCACCATGATGTTCCGCAGCGTCCCGCTCATGTCGTCAACGTTGGCGAATATGCCGTCGTGTATGACAGGGTTGTAACCCCAGACCGTCTCGATGACCCACGTAAAACCGAAGATCATGAACGTTGACAGTATCGTCTTGAACCCGAATTTGGGTCCGAGAATCCACGTCCCGATTACCAACAGCGGGATGTCCATGCACAAGGCGTAATACGAAATCCTCCACGGCCACACCGTGTTCAGCACGTTTGAGAGGCCGTAGGTGCCGCCAGGCGCAAGCAAGTACGGATTCACAAACATCACGTCACCTATCGCGAACAACGCGCTGCCAATGACCAAAAACAAATATGCGACAACCTCGCGCTTCCAATTTATCTGTTTCTTCATTTTATTTTTCTTTTTTCGCCCTATAGTACCAAAAACAATTCAAATGTTACAGAAATTTTAAAAAAATTCATTCCGCACCCTTTAAACTTTCTACTTTCTACTTTCTACTATCTCACTCCCACTCGATTGTCGCCGGCGGTTTCGACGAAACGTCGTAACATACGCGGTTGACGCCTTTCACCTTATTTATAATGTCGTTCGACACCTTCGCGAGGAATTCATACGGCAGATGCACCCAGTCGGCGGTCATTCCGTCGGTCGAGATGACAGCGCGGAGTGCGATCGTATATTCATAGCTGCGCTCGTCGCCCATCACGCCGACGCTCTTGACAGGAAGCAGGATTGTGCCGGCCTGCCAGATGCTATCATACAGATTATCAGCCATTTCATTCGGATACGAAGCACTCGGAAGCTCGCATTTCCACTCGCGGAGACCTTTGATGAAAATGTCATCGGCATCGCGCAAGATGCGGAGTTTCTCTTCCGTCACCTCGCCTAAAATCCTGATTCCCAAGCTCGGACCCGGAAAAGGATGGCGTCCGACCAATTCGCGTTTGATGCCCAAGGTGCGACCCACTCTTCTCACCTCGTCCTTGAACAAAGTGCGCAGCGGTTCGACTATTTTAAGATTCATCTTTTCCGGCAAGCCGCCGACATTATGATGCGACTTTATCTTGCAAGCTGGACCGTTAACGCTCACGCTTTCAATGACATCCGGATAGATTGTGCCTTGCGCGAGCCATTTCGCGCCTTGAATCTTCTGCGCCTCTGCGTCAAAAACCTCGATGAACGTGCCGCCGATGGCCTTGCGTTTCGCCTCGGGGTCGGTCACGCCAGCGAGCTTCTTCATGAACAGATCGCCGGAATGAACACCTATCACGTTAAGTCCCAAGTCCTTATATGAGTCAAGGACATCCTCAAACTCATTCTTTCTGAGAAGTCCGTTATCGACAAAAATACATGTCAGGTTCTTTCCTATCGCCTTGTTCAGAAGCACTGCCGCGACGGTGCTGTCAACGCCCCCCGAAAGTCCGAGGATGACCTTGTCGTCACCGAGTTTCTTGCGCATCGCCTCAACGGTTGTGTCAACAAACGAATCCGGAGTCCAGTTGCCGTGGCAGCCGCAGATTGTCATCGCGAAGTTCTCAAGCATCTTCGGGCCTTCCTTGCTGTGGAACACCTCAGGATGGAACTGAACCGCGTAAGTATCTTCATTATCAATCTTATAGGCAGCGTTTTCGATATTGTCGGTGCTTGCGATAACATGCGCATTCACCGGCAGTTTTGCTATCGTATCGCCGTGCGACATCCACACCTGACTTGTCTTCGACACACCTTTGAATAACAATGAATCTTCTTCGACCACAGTCAGCATTGCACGACCGTATTCCCTTGACAATGAAGAATTTACCTCACCACCGAAATGATTTGCGAGGAACTGTGCGCCGTAGCAGATGCCGAGCAGCGGCAATCTGCCTTTGATATTCGACAGATCGGCGAACGGAGCCTTCTCATCGCGTACCGACGACGGGCTTCCGCTTAAAATGACGCCTTTGATGTCATCTGTGATTTCAGGTATTTTGTTGAATGGATGGATTTCACAATAGACGTTGAGTTCGCGGAGACGACGGCCTATGAGTTGCGTCACTTGCGAACCGAAATCCAGAATCAGAATTGTTTCCTGCATATTTTGAAAATTTTCGGCACAAAATTACGAAAATATTCGATGGGAATATGTATCTTTGCAAAAAAAAGAAATATGGCAAAAAAAGCATCAAAAAAGAAGAAAAATACACCAAAGAAGAAGCAGTCGGGCAATGTTTTCAACAAGATACTGATCATCTTGGTTGCCGCTGTCATTGTTGGTTTTTTCACTTTCAAACTCGTAAAGAACCATGGCTCAGACAAAAAGGAAAAGCCTGATACACAATTAGTTGACAAAAAAGACAAGACAGAAGTCAAAGACACACCAGAAGTCCCGGATGGCAAGACTGAGAAAAAGCCGAAGCCGGAGAAAAAGCCGGAACCAAGACCAGAACCAAAACCAGCTGTCGAGACGGTTGTCGCGAAAAGCATCGAAGGCTGTTGGATGAGCACCAGCGGCGGCGCGGTCCTCACCATGAAGGATTTCGAGTATCGCATTGATTTCATGGGCGTTGACAGCGGCAAGCCTATCATAGGAACCTACCTTGTAGAGAACAACATCATTACTTTCTCAAACAAGCAAGACCCTTGCAAGGATACAGCCGGGGCATACGAAGTGAATTTCAACAAAAAGGAAATCAGTTTCAAGTGCAAAAACGACGATTGCACGAAACGGAAATCCACACTTGTGACCGACTGGGAATGGCTCGACGAGTGAGTCTTTCCGTCAAGCGCCGATCAGTTGCTGGAAAATCTCTTCGACGCCGCCGCTTTCCACAATGTTTTTTGCGAGATAGCCTCTGAAGAACAGCATCACCGAGCCTTTGCCGTCGTTGACAGGCCATATCTTGACCATGTCGGGCAGGTCGTTCGGGATGGCGATGACAGGCCGTCCGGAACCGAAATCGAGGTCATAGACGGGCAGTTTGTGCTGGTCGTTGACATAGATTGTAGTCGGCCTTTTTGCATTCATCCCAGGCAAATCAAAAGCGACGTATGGGAGTTTGTGTTTCAGAGAATTCATGCACAAATCGACATATTCGTCCATCGCCCCGTCTTTGTTTTCCGTATGTCTGCCGATGTTCTCATGTATCTGTCTCGCAAGTTCAAAAACATCACAATCGTCTTTCAATGAACGAGTTACGATGTTATTTGACGCATTACCGATATAATCGGCATTGGTGTTTTTGTACCTTCCACGAATATCAGCGACGGTAAGCAGGGAATAATCGCGCTTGCCGTTGAGACCGTTCAGTTTCATGACCATTTTCACGATGACAGCCGACAGGATAGCGTTCGCGCTTATTTCACAACCTGTTTTTTGAGATACGGCAGCCTTCATCCTCTTGACTTTGTCACCATCAATCAAAAGAGGAGTGCAACTCACCTTTGAATCCTTTGAAGCACTGTAAATCAACATTTTGACAAGGTCCTTGAAGCCGAGTTTGGTCCATTTTTTCTTTTCTAAAATCGCCGCGGTTTGAGGTTTTGTCATGAAGTCAACCTTCGGAAATTCGAGCTGCGCACGCTGTTGAATATCAACATTTTCGCCACGGCAAAGCCTGCCCCACTCGTTCATCATCTTGTAGAACGAACGACCGTCCATGCAGATGTGTGCCATCTGGACGGAAAGAACCGTCCCATCGCTCAAACTCGTGACACAGACTGTCATCGGGGCGCATTTGCCCGCCTTGAAATCTCTGATATTCAACTTCAACGAAAAATCATCATGAATATGCTGACTTTTCAGCACATTTTTTATTCCAATATCTTGACGCTCGACAACCTCAAACGGACAACCTTCGTTGCTGCACGAAATTCCATCTGCGGATTTCAGACGGCCAGCCAAAAACGGATATTTTTCAAGCAAAACGGAGAGTTTCTCACTCATCAGCTCCGCGTCAAGTTTCTTGTTATAAATCCATACCGCCTTGATAATCATGTCGCCGCAAGCCATGTCGAGCAGCGAGAACTTCCAGGTTTTGATGACGCTTTCCTTATTTGAAACGATGTTTTTCATTTTTTGACATTAATTTTTAACACAAGTTGCACGAGTTTTTCAACACAAGTTTCACAAGTTATTTGCTCTTGTTTTCCAACGATTGAGTTTTTCTTTCACCCGCATTTCCTTCCCTTTCAGGAAATAAAGCCGCCAGTAGGAATACATCAGCGAAAAAACCATCCCGACCGTTTTTGCCACCTGAGCCTTTGTTATCTCTCCGGCAGTCAGAAATTCGTAGATGACCAAACCGACAAATGCCGCAAATGCAACAATCACAAGCACTTTTGAAAGCACAAACAAACGCTCACGCCAATCGACATCACGGATTTTATTGATGAAAGTCGGCAATAAAAGAAAAAACACAATCGCGCTCGCCACAGCGGTATTTGATGATAATTCTGTCATAATCAATGGTTTTTATTTCTTCCAGTTTTTCTGTTTCAAAAAATAGCTGTAGCAGAACATGATGATTGAGATCACGATGAGGGCGGCGCGGGTCACTTTGTACTCGCCGCTCAACTCGTAGCCGACAAATTCGTAAATGATAAAGCCGATCAAGCCGATTGTGAATGTCAAGTAAATGATATTCATCACTTTAATCGCCTTGATGCGTCTGTCGAGATTCTCAAATTCCCTTGCGATGAACGGCATTCCGAAATACATCCCGAACACCAAAATTATAAGTACATACTCGATAATAGTTGAAATTTCCATCTCTTTTAACTTTAATCTTTTAACTTTTAACTAAACTCTTTTGTTCTTTTTAAGTGCTTCATTTATAATCCATTGCAGTTGGCCGTTGACGGAGCGGAAATCATCGGCGGCCCACTTCTCGACAGCCGCCATTGTCTTGGCATCAAGACGCAGAACGAAATTTTTCGTGTTTTCTTTTTCCTTTGCCATAATCACAAATTACAATAGAATACTCAAAACATAAGCTATTATTACAATAATCAAATAAAGCAGCACCTTAACCAAACCCGACCTGTCATTGTGAAAAACAAGCTCGTCATCCCCCACCATTGCCACCGTAGAGACAATCTTTTCGTAAAGTTTCACTGTCTTTTGCTCATTTTTATAGTTGATATAAAACAAGCCGCCAGTGGTGTTGATTTCGATGCAGCATTTGGCGTAATCACGAGCATAAGAAACGGCATGTTTGACACCTTCGTCGGTATAAACCTGACAAACGCCCTTGACGGCCCAATGCACTCCAGCCTTTGGTGGCTGCGGATTATAGCGGCCGGCATACATCTCGTGGCTTCGTCTCACTGCCGGCATCCTTTCAAGAAGCCTCACCGACTTTATCGAATCAGTCCAGATTTTATCTGGAATAAGCAGGTCAACAAAACGAATCTTCTTCTCGCCAACCACAACAATCGGACTACCGAAGCGGACGTAAACGACGAAGGCAATCAACAGGAGCGACAGAAGCGCCACCGCAAGGTAATAGTAGTTAATCGATAAAATGATAGCCGCACTCATAAACTAAATTGCCTCCTCCAGTTTTTTTGACATGATGTGGTCTTCGGTGAAATATTTGTCAATTATGAAAATAATCGCGGTGATTACAAACATCGTGATGATTCCAGAAAGGCCTTGGCATCCGTTGAGCAAATCGTTTCCGCCGCTGATAAACAACATATTAGACCCGGCAAGAGCATTGATTGTGCCATGAAAGATAGCCGCCGGATAAACCGATTTCGCTTTCAGGATCAAATAAACCTCTATCGGCGTCATCGCAAGACACATCGCCACCATCATGAAAACGCCGCAGACACGGTGAACCGGATAGTTGTGCCCCATCAGAATGAGCGGGAAATGCCAGATGCCCCACACAACGCCGACGAACAGGCACACGGCCCAGAAGTTCTTCTTTTTCAACGCATTGACAAGATAATTGCGCCAGGCGTACTCCTCACCGAAAGCAAAGACGGCGTTTATCGTGATTCCGGCAATCAGGCCCGAAATCAAAGTCGTCAGAATCACGAACTTCGGATTGCTCATCCTAAGCATCATCTCCTGCTGCTCTTCAGGGAGGTCTTCGATGTTCGGAATCTGCGGGACATGGAATCCCAGCTCCGTGTCGGGCATGAACGAGTTGACAACAATTGTCACGGCGACAATCAAAACCGGAAGAATCCAGGCGACGAGCCAAGTCCAGTTTATTTTGAATTTCAGGAGGCCTGTATCGCCGAGTTTCTCACCATTAATTAATTGCATCGTCATTGCGCAAAGCATCGGCAGTATCATGTAAAACGTTGCGCAGACAGTGTAAAGAAGCGGCTTGTCTGTAGTGTTATGGATTCCGATTCCGAAATACATCAAGGCCGCGAACGCCCAGCTCACGAGGCAGACCACAAGTGTGAATATGAGAGATTTTTTCATTTTTCTGATATTTTTATTGATTCTAATTTTTTAATACATAATACAAAACCAACCCAATCAAGGCCACCAATCCGATTGACAGGCTTATGATTCTATATTTTTTCGCCGATGACTCTGCGAGTTCAGATTCGCCGACGATTTGCACTGTCTTTTGCATCTCGTTGAAAAGATTTTCGGTGAGTTCATCTTTTTTCAAATTAACGTAAAAAACTCCGTCAACCGTTTCAATTTCGATGAAACGCCTTGATTTCCTTGCATTGTCCAAGAACAACGACACCGCTATTTTCTTCGGGCCGTCGTCTGTCATCTTCTTGACCAAGAACGTGCCTCTGCGACGTTTCCCGATTACAAATCCCCGTGCGTGAACGCCAAACAAAACTTTCGGCAATTCCTCGACAAGTCTTATGGATTTAATCATGTTGTTCTTGATTTTCACCGGATTAAATCCAAACATAATGACAATCCCACTTTCGTCGAAACGAATACGATTCCTGCCTACGCACATAATTATCGAAGTAAGCAGTGCAGCGAAAGCGAAAGAGACAATGTAACCCAGTACATACATGATTCAACCAAGTAAATTGTGTATAACAAATCTTATAAAACTAATTACCTAAAACTCCTAACATCCTCAATCTCCTAATCACCTCAAATTCCTACTGATACAGCGTTCCGGTGTTCACGACAGGCTGTGCGGCGTCGTCGGCGCAGAGCACGACCATGAGGTTGCTCACCATAGCGGCTTTCTTGTCGTCGTCGAGTTCTACGACCTCGTCATCCTTGAGTTTGTCGAGTGCCATCTTGACCATCGAGACCGCGCCTTCCACAATCTTCTCGCGTGCCGCGATGATGGCCGCCGCCTGCTGACGGCGAAGCATAACCGCCGCAATCTCAGGGGAATACGCCAGATAGTTGATTCTCGCCTCGATGACATCCAAGCCTGACATTGCGAGACGGTCGTTGAGTTTGTTGAGGAGTATGTCGTTGATTTCCGAGCCGCCCGAACGGAGTGTCAGCTCGCCCGATTTCGTGTCGTCGTTGTCATCGTAGGCGAACATCCCTGCGACCTCACGAAGCGCGGCGTCGCTCTGTACCCTGACGAAACTCTCGAAAGCACGCATACGGCTTGAAACCGCCGCATTACCTCCGACACTTGCACCCATGGCATTGACGGCAATCGTCTGAGAATCAATTTCAAACATCGCCTTGTAGGTGTCTTTCAGCTTCCAAACGAGAATCTGGCCGATCATAATCGGGTTGCCGGTCTTGTCGTTCACCTTGATGGGATCGACGTTGAGGTTGCGGGCGCGGAGAGAAACCCTCTTTGACGACATCAGCGGGTTGACCCAGTAGAAGCCGGTCTTCGTGAACGTGCCGCGGTACTTTCCGAAGAAAAGCATCACCATGCCCTCATTCGGTTCGAGTTTCTTGAAACCGATCAGAAGAAAGATGTCAATCAAAATCAAGGCAATTCCGCCTATCACCAAACCGACAGGCTCACCTTCTGTACATCTTGTAAATCCGAATATTGCGGCGGCAACAATAGCAAAAACCACAAACAACATGACGAAACCATTGAGTTTCAATCCTTTAAATTCAAATTCCTTGTTTTCCATACGTTTAATTTTTTAGTTATTTTTGATATTATTTTGATATTACTTTGATGGCGCAAAGATACAACATTTTTTTAATGTGCAAGAAAAAATTTAAAATTTTTATCAAAGCATGATTTTTCAAAAAATTACAAGTATCTTTGCAGAAAATTTAATGGTATGAAAACATTAGAAGATTCAAAAACCAAACAAGCTAACGAGCTGAACATCAATCACAATTCAAACGTCACAAGCAAAAAAAAGAAATATCCAAAATCAATAAAAGGCTGCATTTCGGTTGAGGAGTACATTGATATTTTAAGGGAGGAAATAAAGAAGAGATATGAAGAATTACAAAATACAAATCAACAAAAAAAGCCATTACCTTTTTCTTGACGGGCTGCGCGGCGTGGCGGCGTTGATGGTCTTGGGCTTTCATCTTTTTGAGGCGGTCGCCTTCGCCGGCGGCGAACCAGAACAAAACATGTTCCACGGTTTCCTCGCCGTCGATTTTTTCCTGATTCTGTCGGGTTTCGTGATGGGTTATGCATACGACAATGAATGGGGCAAGATGTCGGTCGGGCAGTTTTTCAGGAAACGTCTGATACGTCTTCACCCCATGGTCGTGATGGGTGTCGCGATCGGACTGGCCGCGTTTCTGTTTCAAGGCGGATTGAAATGGGACGGCAGTGCCAACAGCTTGGCAAACATCGCGTTAAGCACAATATTGGCCTTGCTTTTGTTGCCGTCGCCCGCCGGAGTTGATGTCCGCGGCAACACCGAGATTTTCCCGCTCAACGGCCCGCATTGGTCGCTGTTCTTCGAATACATCGGAAACATCGTTTACGCATTGGCAATCAGGAAGTTCACGACGAAAACGCTGAAAGTCTGGGTGGCGGTCACAGGCGTCTCGTTCCTTTGCGTCGGGATTTTCGGGCCTTACGGAAGTCTCGGCTACGGCTGGTCGTCGCAGCCGGTGAGTCTGCTCGGCGGCTTCCTCAGGATGTCGTTCGACTACGGCCTCGGGATGCTGCTGATCAGGACTTTCAGAGAGAGAGACGTCAAGTCTTCCGAAAAAAAGCACACCTTTATTATATATGCGGCGTTGCTCGTCATGCTTCTCTGCGTCCCGTCGCTCGGGGAAATGAACGTTTACTTTGAGTTCTTATGCGTCGCGATTTGCTTCCCGACGATAATCTGGTTCAGCGCGAAAGGCGTTGCGCAAAGCAGTTTCGAGCGTAAGTCGTTGAAATTCATCGGCGACCTCTCCTACCCGCTTTACGCGATTCACTATCCTTTCATCTATCTTTACATCGGTTGGATCAACGAAGGACGTCATCCTTTCGGCCCTTACGGATGGTGTACGCCCGTCGCCATCGCGTTGATTGTCATCGCGGCAGCTGCGATTTTAATGAGGTTTTACGACATCCCGATAAGGAAAAGGCTAACAAAAAAGTCCTGAGCCGCATCGGGTCAGGACTTGCAAAATGTTTTTCAAATTGAAAATCAATAGTTTTCGGCTTTGATTTGGAAATACGACTGTGGATGATTACACACCGGGCACATTTGCGGGGCTTTCTTGCCGACGACGATGTGGCCGCAGTTGGCGCACTGCCAGACCATGTCACCGTCGCGTGAGAAGACGATGCCGTTTTCGATGTTCGCCAGAAGTTTGCGGTAACGTTCCTCGTGTTCCTTTTCTATGTTAGCGACCATTTTGAACAGGGCGGCGATCTTCGTGAAGCCTTCCTCGCGCGCAACTGCTTCAAAACCAGCGTACATGTCGGTCCATTCGTAGTTCTCACCGTCGGCGGCGTCTTTCAAGTTCGTCATTGTGTCAGGCACTTCGTTGCCTTCGTGCAGAAGTTTGAACCAAATTTTTGCGTGTTCCTTCTCGTTGTTTGCGGTCTCCTCGAAGAGGTCTGCTATCTGGTTGTAGCCCTCCTTACGAGCTTTTGACGCGTAGTAGCTGTACTTGTTTCTTGCCATTGATTCGCCCGCGAAGGCAGCCTGCAAGTTGGCTTCTGTCTTTGAACCTTTTAATTCCATAATGTTGATTATTAGATGTTTACTTGGTTAAACCAGCGTTCCCAAACTTGTCATTTCCACATTATAACAAATTTAAAAACCATGCAAAGATATGATTTTTTATTCTATAATTGAAAGTCGTATCAAATTAAAGTGTAATTTTGCAGTTCAAAGCGGCGACGACGCACCGGCCACAGGTTGGCGGCGGGGCTGGCTTTGAGAACATAACATCTAAAAACGTTATTCAAAACACAGAACTGATAATTATAAAAACAGAGACAAACTATAACTAACATGTTATAAATCATAGCGTTTGAAATTTATGAGCGACAAAAGCGAAATAGTAATGTATCAACCCGATGAAGAAGTCAAATTGGAAGTCCGAATTGAAGAGGACACCGTTTGGCTGAACCGTCAGCAGTTGGCTATTTTGTTTGGCAGAGATGTAAAAACAATAGGCAAACATATACATAATGCATTAAAAGAAGAATTGTCTGGCATTTCAGTTGTCGCAAATTTTGCGACAACTGCATCTGACGGTAAAACATATCAGGTGGAATATTTTAATCTTGACATGATCCTTTCTGTTGGTTACAGAGTCAAATCATCAAGAGGTGTTGAATTCAGACGTTGGGCGAACTCCGTTCTGAAAGAGTATTTGCTTCGCGGTTATTCTATCAACCAACGATTTGAGAGACTTGAGCAGCGTGTTGCTGATACCGAAAACAAGATTGAGTTCTTTGTCCGCACATCGCTTCCGCCCGTGGAAGGTATTTTCTATGACGGGCAGATATTTGACGCATACAAGTTTGTGAATGATTTGATTCGCAGTGCAAAACGACGTATTGTGTTGATAGACAATTATATTGATGATTCTGTATTTGCCATGCTTGACAAACGAGCGGACAATATAAAGGCTTATATTTACACAAAAGAGATAGACAACAAGCTGAAAATTGATATTGACAAGCACAACAGTCAATACAGGAAGATAGATGTCTGTGTATTCAAGAATTCACACGACAGGTTTTTGATTGTTGACAACGATGTATATCATATCGGGGCATCCATTAAAGACTTGGGCAAACGTTGGTTTGCTTTCAGCAAAATGGTAATCCCCGCAGATGAAATTATTAAACAATTAAATATTAAAAACAATTAAACAGAAAAAAACTTTTAATTTAACATATTATAAATCATAGCGTTTGCTGCTATTCTGAAATCATTCCAAAGCTTGGCCGCATAGGAATTCACATCAGACGGTAGAGCAAACCCACGGAATACGTGGGCGAGCTTATCTGATGTGGAGGGTCAGGCCAAGCACCCGGAATGTGGATAAGTTTCGTCCACGTTTCTTTTGTGCTTGGCCTGCAAGGTTTTAGGGAAAATGGCAGATGCGCCTAAAACCGAACAAATGCCCGAAAACACCCAAGTGAAATCGAAAAAGCGGGTGGCTGACCACGGCGAGGTGTTCACCAACCCGCGCGAGGTGAATGCCATGCTCGACCTTGTGAAGGACGAAACACTTCGCATTGACAGCCGTTTCCTTGAACCCGCTTGCGGCGACGGTAATTTCCTCATCGAAATCCTGCGCCGCAAAATGTCGGTCGTCGGCCAGCGTTACGCCGGCGCCGAATGGAAGAAATACGCTTTGCAGGCTGTCGCTTCCATCTATGGCATTGAATTGCTGTCCGATAATGCCGAGCAATGCCGCCAGCGCTTGTACGACTTTGTAGCACAAATCGCCGTACAAACGCAAAATGTTGCGTCCCTACAGCAGACCGACGAATTTTTACAAAACATCCGTTACCTGTTGCAACGTAACATCGTGCAGGGTGATGCCCTCACTTACACGGCTGCCGATGGCAAGCCTATTGTGTTCAGCGAGTGGACTTTTGTGGGCGACAAGGTGCAACGGCGCGATTTCCAGTTCGATTTCTTGGTCAAAAAGGAACATCAATATTCGCTCTTCGACGAAAATGGCGATGCCCAGCAGTTTGACGAGCCTGTGCGAGAGTTTCCTTTGGTTCATTACACCAAAATCCAAACGCTATGAAGAAGACTGTTTCCGACATCTTGAATTGTCTGGCCAACCTGAGCAGCGACGAGGTTTTCACTTCGCCCGAACTGGCCAATCGGATGCTCGACATGCTTCCGCAAGACATTTTCAGCGACCCGAACGCCAAGTTTCTCGACCCGTGCAGCAAAAGCGGTGTCTTTCTGCGCGAAATCGTCAAGCGGCTCATGGCGGGTTTGGAGGCGCGAATTCCCGATTTGCAGCAGCGCATCGACCATATCATGAGCAAGCAACTGTTTGGCATAGCGCTCACGCAACTCACCGCCGAGATGAGTCGCCGCACTATTTATTGTGCCAAAAAAGCCGATGGAAAATACTCTGTGGCCAGTTGCTTCAGAAACGAGCAGGGCAACCTGCGTTACATGCGTTGCGAGCATATTTGGGCAAATGGGAAATGCAGCCAATGCGGAGCCAACCGTGCGCAATACGACCGCGATGAAACGGCTGAAAACTATGCTTATCCATTCATTCACAAAAACATAAACGAAATTTTCAAGAATATGCAATTCGATGTCATTATAGGGAATCCGCCGTATCAACTTAATGTTGGAGTTGAGAAAGACAACTACGCAGTTGCCATTTATGATAAATTTGTTAAGCAAGCTAAAAAATTAAATCCACGTTATCTATCTATGATTATTCCTGCACGATGGTATGCTGGTGGTCGAGGATTGGATGAGTTTAGAGACGAGATGCTACATGATAAACATATTGTTAAATTGATAGACTTTCCCAATGCCGTTGATTGTTTTCCAGGAGGTGATATTGCAGGAGGTGTTTGCTTTTTTTGTGGGATAGAGATAATATGTCTGATCGTGAAGTAACAATGTTAAGGAGTGGCAATGAGCCATCAACAATGCGTCGGCCTCTTCTAGAACTTGGGTGTAATACATTTATTCGTTTTAATTCTGCAATTAATATTTTACGTAAAATAAAACAGCAACAACAATCATCTTTTTCAGATTTAGTTAGTCCGCAAACTCCATTTGGATTTGTATCCTCCTTTTCAGATTATCAAAGTCGGCCGTTCCCAGATGCAATATCAATTCATACAGTAAATGGATTGGGATATATTAAATTGTCACAAATATTAAAAAATGTTCAATTGGTAGCTCATTGGAAAGTTTATATTTCAAAATCATATGGAGAGCGTGGTTCTTATCCATATCGTTTTTTAGCAAAACCGCACATAGGGGAACCGAATACTTGTTGCACTCAAACTTACTTAATGATTGGCCCATTTGAAAGTAAAATAGAATGTGAAAATGTTATATCATATATCAATACAAAATTTTTCCGCTTTTGTATTATGCAGAAGAAAAACACGCAGGATGCGATGAGACAAGTTTATCAATTCGTTCCTCTCCAAGACTTTTCCCATCCGTGGACGGACGAGATGCTTTACGAGAAATACGGTTTGACGGAAGAGGAAATCAACTTCATAGAATCGATGATAAAACCGATGGAATGACATAAACAAGCAAAACGTTCTTTGAAATACTGAAGACTATTAACTGAACGCAAGACCTCGAAGAGGTCACACCTCAATAACCCTACACCAGCGGAGCGCAGTGTAGGGCTGTACAGGACAGCGGAGCGCAGTGTAGGGCTGCACAGGACAGCACAGGGCAGCACAGGGCTGTGTAGGACAGTGCAGGGCAGACCCAACCCTGAGGGAATCCGGCAGGCGGCCTCGAAGAGGCCCGATCTCTGTAACCCTACACCAGCGGAGCGCAGTGTAGGGCTGCACAGGAGGACAGCACAGCGCAGTGTAGGGCTGTGCAGGACAGGACAGCGCAGTGCAGGGCTGTGCAGGACAGGGCTGCAAACTACGGGACCTGGTCGCATAAACCCTACACTACGGGCAAGCCCTCGTGCAGGGATACTGAAATCGCCTCTCTCCGAGAGGCTGCGGATGACGGCAAACAAAAAAAGTATGCGCATTGATAAACCTATCGTAAAAACAAATATCTTTGCGGAAAAATTATGAGTTATACAAAGTTATATTATCACATCGTCATTCGCACTTATAGGAGTGGGTTGTCTATCAACATAGAGCATGAAAAAGAACTTTATGCCTATATGATGGGCTTTATCAACAATATGAATGCCAAGTTGTTACGCATCGGCGGAATGCCCGACCACATTCACTTGTTTGTGTCCTTGCCGGCAACATTGCCAGTAGCGGAATTTGTCCAAAAACTCAAGGTTTCGTCCAGTAAATGGCTGAAAACGAATTCTAATTTCCCGTTGTTTGACGGTTGGGGAAGAGAATATGCCGCATTCTCCTATTGCGAGCGTGATAAAGATATGATTGTCAATTATATAAAAAAGCAAAAAGAACACCACATGAAAGAGAATTTTCCCGATGAATACAGGAAATTCCTGACCGACAATGGCATGACAATCAACGAGCTATATTTCCTAAAAGATTAGATGTTCAGCGATGGTCTTCAGCATTTCGTTCAAAGTAATACTTAAACGGAATTATACACATGAAGACACAACAAGAAATCCTGCCTGAATACAGGCGTTTTACGCCGCAGATCTTCGCCTACAGCGACACGCATTTTCCTGGCCAGCTGAAGATTGGCGACACTACGCGCGAAGATGTCAACGTGCGCATTGAGGAGCAGCATCCTATCATTACGCCCGGAAAAACCTACCGGTTGGAGTGGTCTGACACCGCTTTCTACGCCGATGGCAGCGGCAACTATTTCCGCGACCATGCCGTACACGAAGTTCTGCGTAAAAATGGCTTCGAAAACACCGCCGGTGAATGGTTCCGCTGCACGCTCGATGACGTGGAAAACGCCTATCAGTCGGTGAAATACCGCACACACTTTGAACCAAAACGCACTCTCGATTTCGGAATGCGCGAGGAGCAGAAAAAGGCGGTGGAGATGACGTCTGAATATTTCCGGACCGCACCGCACCACGATGGTGAGCCGCTGCATTTTCTGTGGAATGCCAAAATGCGTTTCGGCAAGACTTTCACGGCCTATCAGCTGGCGAAGAAAATGGAAGCAAAACGAGTGTTGGTGCTCACTTTCAAGCCCGCTGTGGAAGGCGCTTGGCGCGACGACATTTTGCAACACGTTGATTTTGAAAGATGGCAGTTCTTCAGCTCCCACGACGGCGGCTCGCCCAATGATCTGGATCTGGCAAATTCCGCAATCGTCTGCTTCCCGTCCTGGTATAAAGACCAGATCTCTTCTTCGGAGGGCTTGGACCCACTGCCGAACCTTCTTCCGCAATTCTGGCATTTGTATTGCTGAACGCCCTTCCTTTGACCGTTCTTCTTCGTGAGTTGTGAACAACAAGCCGGACATTTTTTTTTCATAAAACAGTATTTTTGAAGATTTTAAATCAGCTGCCAATGTAGTAAACATCGGACTTTTGGACAAGTCGCAGCCCGCAAAATGACCTATAGAGCATTTTCAAAGCTCAATTTTTTCCCTGAAAGTTTTTAATCGACCGGGATGCCTGTGTTTACAAAGCTTTCAGCCATGTCGCAGCCCGCATTTTGACCTATACGCCAGATTTAGTAGGGTTTGCTCAATGAAATCAATCCGATTCAGCACTGACGGTTTGAAATAAGACGCAACGGCAACGGCCAGTTTTTCTTGTTCGTCAACATAGATGACGTTTCCACTGTTTCCGTTGGCGGTATAAATAGGCTTTTTGTCGTCGACAATCCACCAGAGCATTCCGTACTTCATGTTGCCGAACTTCTCGTCGGTTGTATGGGTCGGTGCGGTGATGGTTTTTATCCAATTGACCGAAACGATTTGTTTTCCGTTATTCATTCCGCCGTCAAGACAGAGTTGCCCGATTTTCGCCATGTCATCGGCTGAAAGGCAAAGTCCGTAGCCGGGAGTTCCTAATCCTTGTGGGTCGGCGAACCATACCTTTCCTTTCGGCTCTTTGCTGATGGTGAATTTCTTGTGTTCTTCGGCAGATTTGGCGTAAAAGTTTGTGCGTTCTTTGATGCCGATAGGCTCAAAAAGAAACTGGTTGGCATAATCCACGGTTCTCATTTTGGTGACGCGATAAAGAATGCCCGACAGAATATGAAGACAGACTGTCTGATAGTTGAACTCCTCCGTCAAGCCTTTCCGTCCACCGAGGAAGTCGAGCGAGGCGGTCAACCAGTTTTCGGATGTGCAGACTTTCGTCCAAGGGTCGCCTTTGCATTTGTAGGGTGCTTTCATCGTCATAAGGTGTTTGATGGTGACCTCTTGAATGGTTTTTTCACCTCGTTTTATGGTGTAATCGGGAAAGTAGGAGAGAACCTTGTCGTCAACAGAACCAATCAGGCCTTGGTCGATGGCGATGCCCACAAGAAGTGCCACCACGCTTTTCGTGACCGACATGACGTGAACGCAGTCGTCGCGTTTGTAACCGTTCCATTCGTCGGAATAGATTTCTTTCCCGTTTTTCCTGACTACAATCTGACAGATGTTTGGTTCGTTTTCTTTGACAAACTCATGTAATTCTGATTGTTTCATATTCATTATACAATTTGTTGATTTTGATTGAATGTTATAAATACAAAGATAGTCAATTTTGCTGGATTAGGGCAAAAAATCAGTAGAGACGCGATTCATCGCGTCTTTACAATCGGATTATATTATCACAAGAGAGACGCGATGAATCGCGTCTCTACAATCGGATCATGTTATCACAAGGATTTATCTCACGCCGAGTTTCTTAGCAATCGCCTTCGGAATCATCCCGATTTTCATGTATCTCACTGATTACCGCGAGGAAGCGCTGACCGACATCATCAGGAAACTGGAGCCGGAGCTGTTCCAGCGCGTCACGGGTCTGAGCATCGATGACTTCGAGTTGCTTCTCTCCGTCGGCGTTTTCAACAACTCGCAGATGAACGACGCCATCTTGAAGTTCCGCCGCTACGAAGACTCGTCGCTGGAATACACGGGCATCAACCGCCATGAAAACGACAGCTACATCGGGGTCTTCGACGCGAAAGTCGCGGCAGACAGAGTCATCGTCGGAAAATGAAGAAGAAGGCCTGGTCAAACTCGTGTTAGACCAGGCCTTGTATCAAGTCGGCTTTACAGACAAATCTTCCAATCCTCAATCAAATATATTTTGCAGTTCGCCATTGAATTTTATTGCGAAATCATGCTGTTCGGAGCCTTTTGTCACAACAATGTTTTCTGAAGAAATATTGTAATGCGTGTCCCCGTCTTTTTCAATATATAAAGTACCTTCAGTGCCCATAAACGACTGTTCGATGGCAGCTTTTGGATTCGCCAAGAACTCTATGATATTTACGTCCGTCATGTAGGCCACATTCGGGAGCATTAGCACCGGGTCGATGTGGACGTCAAAAGTTCCCGCAGGGAAATCCATCGCTGGGGAGAGCAGTGCGACAACGTTTGTCCTGGTTGTGTCTGTCGCAGCAGGATCGTTTTCGCAGAAGAAAGCTATGGAGAAGTCACGGCCTTCAAATGAGGATGTCAGCAACATCGGGACTTTGATGTCATGCGATTCTCCATCAATGGTAAATGAGGCCTCCGTCGGTGGCGTTGGGACAACGGGCATCGAATATGTCCCGTCATAGTAAAGTTCAAAATCAACAGTTTCGCCAGAAAAAACGAGTTCTTCGTTGGTCATTTTCACACCGCTTGTGGTAATCCGTATGTTATTTCCTTCGCCGGTGATTTTTGCAGAGCCTTCCGTCGCGAAGTATGCGTTTTTAAGCATTTCATCGACAGATGTCGTTCCGTTACCGGTCATGGCGAGCAACATGGGGGTCGTTTCTGTGAGAATGACAGAGAGTCCCATGTCGCCTGTTTGAATTTCACCGCCAAGGAATATGAATCCAACGGCATCGGAAATGTCGTTTTCCGACTTTCTGATGAGGAGCATTGTACAGTCTTTCCCTTGAACGGTCACTTTGCCCGCCAAGGCACAGCCCAAATCATAAGTGTTGCCGTCAAGTTTGAAGGCGTTGCTGACGGACGGATTGTCGTCATCGCTTTTGCTGCAGGATGTGAATGACAGCATCGCTGCGGCAAGCATCATGAATGATAAGAATAACTTTTTCATTTTTTTGATATTAAACAGTTTTTTAATGCAAACGAAATGAACAAAACACTCTAATTGTGTCAACTACACTAAAAAATGAGTTTGATAATAATATGTCGAACTCATTTTTTAACCTGACAAATGACGTTATCTATCTAACGTTTTGTTCAAAATCGGCATTAATTCAGTCCAACACCGATTTCAATAATGTTTTTAACATTCACCACGGGGAGGGACCTGTCATCCTTTTTACAATTTGTAAAAAGCGTCATTCCACCAACTAAAAGCAGAACTGCTATTAATACTTTTTTCATTGTAATTTATTTTTAATGCATGGACTTCTGTTTTTGCTTTTTCCACGCCGCCCTTCTGAATTTCGCGAAGTCCGTTTAACGAAATCCAAAATGGAAACGACGCTGCAAAGTTACATTTTTTTATGATTTATTCATTTTTTTCAAAAAAAAAAATAATAAAACATTGATTACCAATAATTTAACACAAATTCACATCATTTTCTTCATAAAACAGCAGAAAAATGTCGGCTTACTCGCTGTCGTTCATAAGAAACGGTTCCAAGAAATCAAACCATCCCATATAAGTCAGCAGGAACTCAGCTCCGGACATGAAATGATCTGGGAAAGTCAGGTCGGTCAACGTCGAATTTGGCCATGCATCTTTGGCTAAGACAGAACATTCGCATGGCACGATGTCGTCATCCGGACAATGAAACAGTTTCACGGGAGTCTGCGGAGCCGTCTTAATCAGTGAATTCTTTTCCAAGGCGACGAAAAATCTTTGAATATCTTCATTTCCGTTATATTCTGAAGAAGCCGCGTAAAAATCCGGATGGATGACTTTCGAGATCGTATCGCCGAGGATTTCGTGAAGATACGACACCTGCGTGTTATCAAAAAGCTTGTCATACCCCCTGTCGAAAATCCTCCGGGCATACATGTTATGATAATTCAAATCCAGATGCTCGCCGTAATTCATGCCTCTGATAACAAATGGAATATACCCGTTCCTTGAGAACGTCTGGTCGGGACTTGCTGTAAAGCGGTTGAAGAACCTAACCAAATCGTATGGCCCCGCACCAGCCCACACATCATCTATCCTATCCTGCATCCCCCGCGACTCCATCTCAAGCAAAGTAGATATTGTGGCGGCACCGCCCTGAGAATAACCCATCAGCACTATTTTGTCGTCATTACGTGCCAAATCAGTCTGTTCGAGATATTGCTCCGCAGCGGAAAACATATCCGCACAAGTCGTGCCTGTGAGAGATGAAACCAGATAGGGATGAAGGAGATTAGGCTGTTCCGTACTGCCATAACCCAGGTAATCAGCCATAACGACGACATCGCCATTGACAGCCGGAGCCGCTTCCATCGGAAACCCAATCGTTGACGGCGCCACGTTGATGTCACAAGTGCCGTGCTGCACACTCACTATCTTGTCGTATTCCGTAAGTGAAGTCGGATAAGTAATAATGCCTGAAGCTGTTACGACATCACCGTCAACGCCCGTCGTCGTGTATAAAATGCTCACGACCCTGACATCACGTACAAGTGTGGCAATTAAACCTTCAAACGCCGCAATAGGTTGAATCTGAGAACAAATGGAATGCGCCACTTCGCGTTTTGTCATAACGACATCTTTCGTCACCGATACAAGTTGTCCTGTTTTTGTCTCTTCGGAATTATTGTTTAAAGAGTCGTCGTCTGACTTATTGCATGCCGCGCAAAACAGGAGCGCAAATGCGAAAATGAAAAATTTTCTCTTCATCTGTTTTATAAATGAATTCAGGCGGCAAAGTTACATCTTTTTTTGAAAAACAGAATCATCGTCGGGAAATGAAGTGGCTAAAAGCACTTCCGTTCCAGCATCTCCGCGAACGCGATCTTGAACCACGCCGTGTAATTTTCGGGATGTTTTTCAATGTCGGACTTTATGTTTTCAACAGTGTCGTACTTGTACGAATCGACTTCTTCCTTATTAATCAAAGGTATATTGTCTGAAGTCCCGACGAAGACATGGTCAAACTCGTGTTCGGTGAGGCCTTGCATCACGTCGGCTTTGTAGATGAAGCTGAAAATCTCCTTCAGTTCGCATTCCATGCCCATCTCCTCCATGAGGCGTCGTCTCGTCGCGGCTTCGAGACTCTCGCCGTCGCGCGGATGGCTGCAGCAGGTGTTCGTCCACAGCCCGGGCGTGTGGTATTTCGTCAAGGCGCGGCGCTGAAGCAGCATCTCCTTTTTCGAGTTGAAGATGAAAATCGAGAACGCGCGGTGCAACGTCGGGTTGACGTGAGCTTCCATCTTCTCCATCAGCCCGACCTGATTGTCTTGATTGTCAACGAGTACTACGTATTCCGGCATGAAAAAGTAGAAAGTTTTTAAAGTTATAAAGTAATTTTTGGGGGCTCAATTACACATTGAACCTGATATTGATTATGTCGCCGTCCTTCACGACGTAAGTCTTGCCTTCGACGCCGAACTTTCCGGCTTCCTTGACGGCCTGTTCGGAGCCGTAATGCAGGAAGTCTTCAGTGCTCATCACCTCGGCGCGGATGAAGCCGCGTTGCAGGTCGCTGTGGATCACGCCCGCCGCCATCGGGGCGGTGTCGCCGACGTGTATCGTCCAGGCGCGTGTCTCGTCGGGGCCGGTGGTGAAGAACGATTGCAGCTTCAGGGTGCTGTAAGCCAGACGCACGAGACGGTTCACGCCGGGTTCGGTCAGACCGGCGTCCTCCATGAAGAGCTGACGGTCGTCCTCGTCGAGTTCGGCGATTTCCGACTCAAGCTTGCCCGCCAAAATCACCATATCTTCGCCGTGAAGCGCGGCCTTCACCGCCTCGGTGTATTTGTTCCCCGTCAGGGCCGAAGCGTCGTCAACGTTGCAGACGTACATGATCGGCTTGACCGTGAGCAGCTGAATGTCCTGGATGTATTTCTTGTCTTCCTCGGAGACGTCGGCGGTGCGGGCGTTCTGCATGTTTTCGAGCACCTCCTTGTATATTGAGAGGACCTCGAAGGCGCGTTTGTTGTCCTTGTCGCCGTTTTTGAGCAGTTTCTCGACGCGCTGCAGCTTGCGTGTCACGAGGTCGAGGTCGCGCACCTGAAGCTCAAGGTCAACGAGTTCCATGTCGCGGACGGGGTCGATGCTTCCTTCGCTGTGCGGGACGTTCGGGTCGTCGAAGCAGCGCAGCACGTGGATGAGCGCATCGACGGTCTGGACTTCGGCGAGGAGTTTGTTGCCGACGCCCTGACCGCCTTTGCTAAGGCCGGGAAGGTCAACGATTTCGACCGTCGCCGGAATGACTTTCCTCGAATGAGAGATGTTGTCGATGAGTTTGAGGCGTTCGTCCTTAACCTCGCACATCCCGATATTCGACTTTGTAGCGAAGCCTATTTCAGCTTTAGTATTTGATATACAATTAAATATAGTTGTCTTTCCAGTATTTGAAAGACCGATGATTCCGCAATTGAGTGCCATCTTTTTAAATTTTTGCAAAAATACAAAAAAGACTTCAGCCATCGGTCACCTGCCATCAGTTTTTTATCAAAAAATAGAAATGCGTCAAACATGTCAAATTTAGTCATATTTTTGCGCGAAATTTTTCAAAGGAAAAAGAATGTTTGTCGGAGAATTGATTTCGTTAGGCGTCGCCCTTTCGTGGACCGCCACTGCACTTTTCGCCGAGGTCGGCTCGAAGCGGATGGGGTCGTTGCCATTCAACACGATACGAATGACGATGTCGCTCGCGTTTCTCGTCATCACCCTTTGGCTGGTGATGGGAGTCCCCTACCCTCGTCACGCCGACGGCGGCACATGGACGTGGCTGCTGCTTTCGGGCGTGGTCGGCTACGTCATCGGCGACTACTGCCTGATGCAGGGTTACATACACATCGGGTCGCGTTTCGGGCAGCTTTTCATGACATTGTCGGCACCCACGGCGGCCATCACCGGACGCGTCTTTCTCGGCGAACAAATGCGCCCTGCGGCCATCATCGGGATGATTGTCACATTAAGCGGCATCGCGCTTTCCATCTTGTCAAAAAGCGATGACTCACAGCAACATGGCATCCGTTTCAAACTTCCGGCGAGAGGCATTTTCTACGCTGCGATGGCTGGCATCTGCCAGGGTTTCGGGTTGGTGATGAGCAAGGTCGGCCTCACCCATTACGACGCGGCACTTGCTGCCGCCGGCATCGCGCAGGACGCGGTGTTTGAAGGCGCGTTGTTACAGCTGCCCGTCAGCGTCAGCATGTCGTTTGCCGCCACCACCATCCGTGCCTACATCGGGCTCATCGGTTTCTTCTTAACTCTGATGATCTTCAACAGAGACGGCTTGGGGAAGCTCCGTCACGCCGTCAGCGACCGCAAGGCGATGTGGTGCGTTCTCGCCTCCACCATCTTCGGCCCGTTCATCGGTGTCAGCGCGTCGCTGCTCGCCACGCAGTTCACATCCGCCGGCATCGCGCAGACGCTCTTCGCACTCACGCCGATACTCATCATCGCGCCGGCGGCGGTGCTTTTCCACCAGAAGGTGACAGCGCGTGAGGTGGTCGGGGCCGTGGTCAGCGTGGCGGGAGTCTGCTTGTTTTTTGTGTGACAAGTGCCGTGGATTGTGGTGTAAACACGTAACAAGTAAATTACAGCACAATGTTTAGATGGTATAAACGACCGATTCTGGAAACAACAATGGCATGCCTTTCTTCTTGATTTTGAATGAATAAGTGTCGCCGTTACCACTTGGACGACACAAAAGCATGTCAACTGTAATTACGTTTTGCTCAATTAAAATATCGAATTGGCCGACATTTGGATTTTTAGTGTGTTCGATTTCCTTATAACGAAAATATTCTTTGTCATCGTCTGTCACATTTTCAACCTCAATCCAAAATGTTTCGTGATGTTTGGTGAGAAGTCGGTCATGAAGCTGAACAAGATGCCATACTGCAACATCTTCAACAGTCTTTGACATTGCCTGTAATTCGAGTAATGATTTTAGATAATTGACGTTTAGAAATAGGTTCTGGCTATTCGGCGGGGTACATTGAACAGTGTTCTGGTACGTTTTCCTCCCATTTTCAGCGAGATAGCCGTATTTGTCAACAATTTCACGTCCCGATTTCAGCGTGCTGCTTTTCCAATCGGGAGTTTGCGTAAAAAGAACATTTTTTGCACTATTTCTTTTAAATCTATGACTTTTCAATTCAATGCCCTTATAATCTGGAGTTTTGTCGCTGTTCATTTTTATGCCAAGAAAAGATTCTATTGTCCTGCCAATTCCAGTGTCAGCAGCGACTTCAGACATGAACCATCTATCTTTTACACTTCTGAATTTTGCGAGCAACTCCTCCGATACAGAATTGCCTTTATCATAAATTGTTTTTATAACATCCTGTAAAGGAGTGATAATCTTAGAATTATAACATTTTTCTATGTCAATTTTGGTAATGTTTATGCTAAAGAGTTTTTTGTCGAACCAAAACAAAGCGTGAATGTCTTCACTTTTCGTATATGAACCAAGACCGTAAATCCACATTCTCGGATCGCCTTTTTTGGTATTTGGGCGATAGAATGATGCTTTTGTGGAAAACTGCGAAGAATCTGTAAGGATAACTGCATCCTTATAGACTTTGTTTTCTGTGCCTTGATGTTGTTTTTCGTAGTTATGTATTTTGTTTTCGACAAAAAAAGCACGCATTGGAGCTGTTGAGTCAAGGATGCTTTTGGCGAGGCCTGTCGCTGTAATTTCCACTTGTGTGAAGTTAACATTGTGGTTTACAAGGAATTTCAAGTTTCTTTGTTCAAACGAATTGAATGGACGCATGTTCACCATGACAACATCTCCTTACTTTATGTATTTTAACAACGTATTTGCGATTGCACGTGCCATCAATGGCGGGACCGCATTGCCGACAAGAGTATATTGCGGAATTTCTTTCTGACGGTTGTTTCCTCCAGTTTGTCTTTTGCCTTGAAAAACGAAAGAATCATCAAAACTCTGAAGTCGCGCCATCTCGCGCACTGTCATTGGACGACATGCCGAATAGTGAATGAAATCATCTGGCATTGTGCAAACTGTCGGGCTTTGTCCAAGAGGATTAAGAACAACATAATTGCGTTTTTGTGACTCCAACCCATTTGTTTTGAGTTCAAACTTTGATTTGTCGTAATCTCCATGCTTTGCAATAATTTTAAGACGCTGGCGAACGGTCTCATTCTGCTGGCTTGTCTGGTGATTGAACAATTTCATCTGAATATATTTATGTGGTTGTTCGAGTTCTCCAAGATTCGCCACATAAAATGGTTCAGCATCAAAATCAAACCTGTGTCCGAGCCGTCCGACACGTGACCATTCTGAAAACAAAAGTCCGTTGTCATCAAGTCCGCCTTGCACCGTCCTGCGTTTCTTTTCGTTTTCGTATGCTGGAATCACATTCGCATTTCTATATTCCGTGACGGTCTCACCATTACCAACCATATCCAAATCCCACAATGCTTCATAAACTTTCACTTTCTCCGACTCTGACACTGTAGGCGGAATATCCGTGATCATTTCCTGATCATTGCGGCAACCGATAAAAACAACACGCTCACGAGTTTGCGGGACGCCAAAATTAGAAGAAAGAAGCACGATGGGTTCATTTATGTTGTAAAGTCGGACTTCCTTCAATATGCATTCTAATCTATCGATAAGTTTACTATTTCCAGCAAATATTTCCTTTATGAAATCAATGCATTCATCAAATGAAAATGTGAGTATTTCCAGAGATTTCTTCATGACTTCAGACTCCTCAAAACAACCTCGCATGTTTGCGACAATGTCAATTGCATCTATAGTTTTCTCCAATATCTGCTCATCTGAAATGGTCTCAATCAAAGAATTATAACCATCTACAAATGTGTCATTGTCAATGTGTGCAACTGTCTTTAACTGTATGACTTGTTTTCGTATCTCGTCACGTTGCTTTTTCATCTGTAGCAGGAGCAATCCGTGCCGAATAGTGTTGACCGATTCGTCACTCTTGCTCACGCCATATTCCAAATTCCTTGTCAGATTTCTAAATTGTTGGTCTAAATTGTCAAAAAAAAGTTCATTTATTTTCGTCAAATCCGACTCCGACGATTCCATACTCAAACGCAAGAGCAAACATGAATAAAGAGATTCATCAATTTTATTTTTTACATTTTCCTCCAAAAAAACGTAAAGCAAACTCAACTTCATGTCATCAACCATAGAACGGATCTCCCTTAAAATTCTTTCTTTAATCCGTCCTTCGTCTTTGGTGAGAATACCTTTAACATTCTCCATCACAAAATATTTCGGACGCAATATTTTGATTACCTTAAGATAGTGATAAAACAAATCGTCACGTTTGTCAAGTTTTTTCCTTCTGCCTGCAAGACTGAACGATTGACAACAAGGGCCACCAGTAACGACATCAATTCTTTGATTGCCAAGTTCTTTAAGCAGATTAGAAAGGAATGTGTCATCCATAATATCTTGGCAAATAAACTTTGTGTCAAGGCCAAGCATCTTGTTGTATCTAACCTTGTGAGTTAATTCACAGTTCTCATTAATATCGCTCGCCAAACGAAAATCGAAATATTTATCATCTGTATATGCCTGCAAGAATCCCTCGCTGAAACCGCCTGCTCCTGCAAACAAGTCAAGATATGTTACACCATTACGAGTTGATATAAATTCTTTTTTCTGTGACATACGTCGTTTTTATAATCCTAAAAATCCGCCCCAAAATTACAAAGAAAATTTGAAATGAGCTGCATCTGAAAAATAAAGAATTTTATTTTTTGCCTCCCTACAAATTTGCAAGCATTTTATAATAGACCGTCACACTTGTGCAGAAACCCCTCACATCCTTCAACTATGTCGTTGTAAGTCTTCTCAAAATCGCCGGTGTACCAAGGGTCGGCGACATCGCGGCGCTTGCCGGCATGCGACATCATCAGCGAAATCTTGCCATCGGTGTCCTCGCCGAGGAGCCTCCTCAAATTCCGCAGGTTGTTTTCATCCATCGCAATGATGAAATCATAGTATTCATAGTCGCGGCGCGTAATCTGTCGGGCCATGCGACTGTCGTATTTCACACCTTTCTGTGACAGAATCCGTTGCGCCGGAGGATAGATGTCGTTGCCGATCTCCTCGGTTGAAGTAGCCGCCGACGCAATCTCAAACTCGTCAGCCACGCCGGCCTTCTCCACCATGTCCTTCAAAATATATTCCGCCATCGGACTGCGACAGATGTTCCCGTGGCAGACGAAAAGCACTTTATGTTTTCTCATTTTAAATTTTTCGGCAAAATTACAAAAAAGTCGCGAAAATGAATTTGTTTTCCCACAAGTCGCGAAAATGCATCCATGAATATTTTTTTCAAGAAAAAGTTATTGTATATCAAAACTTTTTGTATTTTTGCACCTCATTCAAATCTTATCCCAAAATTGATTTTTCAAATTGAAAATCAATGATTTGAATTAAAAGATTAAAGTTAAACAATCCTCGGTATTTTGATTTGGGAGGAATATCGGGTACAATTTTACAAAAAATAAAATGAGCGAAAACGAAAACATCGTCAACGAAGAAGTTCAGAACGTTGAGGAAAAAGAAACAAAAAGAGTGAAACCGGTTCCGGCAGAGGATTTCGACTGGAGCAGCAGCACAAAAAAGCACGACAGCTACAGCGACGCTGACCGCGAGAGAATGGCCGCGATGTACGAGAAGACAATGAGTCAGATCGGCGACCACGAGGTCATCGACGGAACAGTCGTAGCGAAGACCGCACGCGAAGTGGTCGTCAACATCGGCTTCAAGTCAGACGGTGTTATTCCGATTTCAGAGTTCCGTCACAACCCGGACCTCAAGGTCGGTGATGTCATCGAGGTTTATGTTGAGAATCAGGAAGGTGTCAACGGCCAGCTCGTCCTTTCACACAAGAAGGCGCGCCTGCTGAAGTCATGGGACCGCGTCAATGCAGCATTCGACAGCCAGGAGATCGTCCGCGGCTTCGTGAAGAGCCGTACAAAAGGCGGCTTGATCGTCGATGTGTTCGGCATCGAGGCATTCCTCCCAGGTTCACAGATTGACGTGAAGCCTATCCGCGACTACGACGTGTATGTCAACAGCACGATGGAGTTCAAGGTCGTGAAGATCAACCACGAGTACAAGAATGTCGTCGTTTCACACAAGGCTCTCATCGAAGACGAGATCGAGCAGCAGAAGAGCGAAATCATCAGCAAGCTTGAGAAAGGCCAGGTTCTCGAAGGCGTCGTCAAGAACATCACCAACTACGGCGTGTTCATCGACCTCGGCGGTGTTGACGGTCTCATCCACATCACAGACCTTTCGTGGGGCCGCATCAACGATCCTAAGGAAATCGTCCAGCTCGACCAGCAGATCAAGGTTGTCATCCTCGACTTCGACGACAGCAAGAAGCGTATTGCTCTCGGCCTGAAGCAGCTCACGCCACATCCGTGGGATGCCCTCGACCCGAACATCAAGGTCGGTGACACAGTGAAGGGCAAAGTCGTCGTCATCGCCGACTACGGTGCGTTCATCGAGATCGCCCCGGGCGTTGAAGGCCTCATCCACGTCTCAGAAATGTCATGGTCACAGCATCTCCGCACAGCTCAGGACTTCCTGCACCTCGGCGACGAAGTCGAAGCGAAGGTCCTCACACTCGACCGCGAAGAGCGCAAGATGAGCCTCGGCATGAAGCAACTCATCCCGGATCCATGGGCAAACATCTCAGAACGTTATCCAAAGGGTTCAAAGCACACTGCAACAGTCCGCAACTTCACCAACTTCGGCATCTTCGTGGAGCTTGAAGAAGGCGTTGACGGTCTCATCCACATCTCAGACCTCAGCTGGTCGAAGAAGATCAAACACCCGGCAGAGTTCACGAAGATCGGCGACACCATCGATGTCATCGTCCTCGATGTTGACGAAGAGAACCGCCGTCTGAGCCTCGGTCACAAGCAGCTTGAAGAGAACCCGTGGGATGTCTTCGAAAGCATCTTCACAGTCGGCTCGATCCAGCAGGGCACGATCATCAGCACAAACGAAAAGGGCGTCGTCGTCTCATTGCCTTACGGCGTTGAAGGCTTCTGCCCGAACCGTCACCTCAAGAAAGAAGACGGCACGACAGCCAAGAACGATGAGACTCTCGACTTCAAGGTGATTGAGTTCTCGAAGGAAAACAAGAAGATCATCCTCTCACACTCACGCATCTGGGAAGAGACAAAGGCAGTCGCAGAAGAAGCTGAAGCAGCCGAGAAAGAGAAGGCACAGAAGAACACGAAACGTGCCGTGAAACAGATCAACGACAGCGTCGAGAAAACCACTCTCGGTGACCTCGATGTCCTCGCAGCTCTGAAAGAGAACCTCGAAAAAGAGGAGAAAGGCAACAAATAAGCCTGATTCAAGACAGAATAATTAGTATTCTAAATTATTACTGTCCGATAAAACTTTTTTAGGGCGAAAAATAAGGGCTGGTTTCTGTTTGGAAATTCAGCCCTTTGTGTTATTTTGCTGTGCAAAGATACTAGTGATGCGTTAGCCAATGCATCTGCGGCTGTAAAACATTAAAAAACAATATATTATAACAGTTCTTTGACAACTTCGATTTGAAATGAGTCCGTAATTTTGTGGGCTAATTCCACAGGTTATGAACGAAGGAAAGTACATCCTCACTCAAGTCACCAGCTTCATCCCGCACCAAATCTTCCTCCGCCTCGTAGAGAAGTTCAAAGTAGATTATAGAGTCAGAGAGTTCAATTGCACAAACCAATTGCAGTATATGCTGTTCGGGCAGCTAACTCCCTGTGAATCATTGAGAGACATCTGTCTTTGCATCGGCCAGAACAAGGATGCCAAGACATACATTGACTATATTATGCCTCCATGAACACATCGCCGGATTTTTTCAGCTGGCATCTTATAAAAACAAATCATAACATTCAATAATTGATTATCTTTGCACCTTTAATTGGTATTTGAAAACTCACTGACTGATGGATACAAAATTCACCTTTTCCGGGCACGAGTCGTTTCCTTGCAAAACCTTATGGTTGAAGAAGGGATATGATTTATAGGCAAAAGGGACTTTATTTTCCACGAGAAGGAAAAAATCTCTCACAAAACAGGGCTTGGTGTCGAACACTGGAGCAAATGTCAGGACACAGACCTACGTTTTGCCTGAAAAGGACAAGAAGCGTGTTTCCGAGTTGGAGCAGAAGATCAACCAAATACTGTCGGGAAATGACAATGTGGACATTTGCACGCTTCTGGAAATATCAAACAAGAAAATGAACAGAGAATGAACATTGAAGCATCAGAAATAAGAGAAGCGGTTGAGATTATAAAAACCGCCATTTTACAAGGGCAATATGAAGCATCAAAAGATGTGAATCGCATCCAGCTTACTATATATTTCAGCATAGGCAAGTATATCTCCAACCATACTCGTAAAGGTGGTTGGGGGACTAACATTCTGGAATCCATCAGTGAACATTTGCATAAGGAATTACCGGGACTGCGAGGATATTCGGCAACAAATTTGAGAAACATGCGTCTGTTTTATGAATCATGGCAAATGCTTGATTCAAATTCATCAGTTATGACTGATGAAAACTCGAAGAATACAAATACCAAAACAAAATATATTGACAATCAACTAATTGTAAATTCATCAGTTGCAACTGATGAATTTACAAAGATTGATGTCTATCACACTTTACATATCCCAGCCACCAAGGATTTCCCCATTGATGATTTTTCCGTGTACCTTTTACCCATCACATTGAAATCAATAAACTCAATGATATTTCCGCCCGCTACTACTATATCCGGCGCACAGCAGAAGAACATTTGTCTGTGGATATTCTTAAAAAACTGATAAAAGAAGATGTTTACAGCCATCAGACAAATATTCCTTCCAATTTCCAACAGACCATACACAGTACTGTCACGATGCGGAAAGCTGTAACGATGTTTAAGGATTCTTATTTTTTAGATTTCATAAATACAGAGCAGATAGGAGAACGAGACATGGCGGATGTTGACGAACGGGTTATAGAACAACAAATCGTTCAAAACATAAAAAATTTCATTATGACCTTTGGTCATGATTTCGCATTCATCGGCAATCAATACCATCTGGAAGTTTATGGCATTGAACATTTTCCCGACTTGCTATTTTTCAATCGGGAGCTGAATGCCATGGTGGTCGTTGAGTTAAAAACAGGAGAATTCAAACCTTCTTACTTGGGACAACTGATGAGTTATTTGAGCATTCTTGATGCCAAAGTGAAGAAATCGCATGAAAATCCAACAATAGGAATTGTTCTTTGCAAATCGGCGAAACGCGAGTATGTGGAATTTGTGATTCGCGACTATAACAAACCTATGGGTGTTGCAACATATTCCACCTCTGCCGATGTTCCGGAAAACTTAAGGAAAGCATTGCCGGATATTGACGACCTAAAAAAAATCCTGGAATGACGAACGTTAGACATATACTGGGAATATCAGGCGGAAAAGACAGTGCGGCTCTTGCTGTTTATCTGAAACAACAACGTCAAGCACTATTGATTCCTAATAGTTTAATTTTTTAAAATGCCACAATTGATATGCAAATTTTTGCTACTTTTGCAACTTCATTTTAGGGTTACATGAATGACCTCAAAACATTTTTGATAAATTGACCAATTCGTCAGCAAAATGAATGAACAAATAAAAAACATACTTCGTGATTTGCAAAATGCCACTTCAGAACTGGATGTAATTCGTGATTTGTTTCAAGCAAAACTTGACTATTTCAACGAAGAAGACAGGCGTAAAATCAATGAGTTCAACGAGACGTTTGAACAAAAACGCGAACAAATTGATGGGAAAATAAATTCTTTTATGCGTTTTATTGAGAAAAGCTTTGCTCCAACTGCTGAAGAAATTGCAAAAGGAAAAGCTTTGCAAAAGCTTCATGCGGATTTTCCCGAATTTGACAAATGGGATACTTCTGTGCAAAATGCTTTGCTTGAACGGGAATTGAAGTCCTTTGAGATACATTCAAAAGAGACTAAGACGAGAGAGAAAATGCCAACAACAGGTTCCACCGTTTCTATTGACAACCCGGAACCTGATAAGGCTTTCCCGATTACATATAATTTTGAATTTTGCCGACCTTACGCAATTGAGGTTTGTGGTGAAAGGCACAACATTAAATCATGGCGCGATGCTTTGTGCGCTGTTGCAAAGGTTTTGTGTGAGCATAACACAAAGCCATTAGAGTCTTTTATGTCCATGGATGTAAAAGAAAAGCCGTGGTTTTCCAGGACTTCTGATTTGTATAGAAGCCCTTTGGAAATTGTTGAAGGTGTGTTTGCCGAAGCCAATTTGAGTGCTAAATCAATGTTGGCTTCATGTCGTATGTTGTTGGATATTTATTCTGTGGATTATAGCGAAATCAGTGTGTTTTTGAGTAAAATTGCCAGTAATTAACAATGTTCAAGATAAGTTGGGATAAAGAAACCGGAGGTGTGCGTCTGTCGAGCAAAATTGAGCCCGACACGCTTGGAGTGTCTCCTCGCCCTGTTTTCTTTGAAGAATTGGATTTGTTGAAACTTGACAAACTCGGCTGGGAATACCCACATTGTCAGGAACCATTATTGTGGGCATGCAACAAACAATACTTTTATCGCGGCGAATTGATGTTTGAGGCCAAAGGCGCGAATGTCTATGATCCCGCAACGGTAGTCTTTCAGGATGGGAAAGAGACTGTAGAACTTGTTCCCATTGATGTAAAAAGAATGCTTGAACGCTGCAAAAACGAAATGTTCTTGCTTGAGACTGAAGCCATAGAGTTTATTCGTGATACATATTTGCAATATGTCGATGCCAGCAAAAAAGTAGATACGATAAAGGCTAATCAAGTGGATTTTGAAACACTTGTCAACCGGGTTTCAAAAGATCAGAAAAAGCAGATGGCCATTGTCAAGCAGGATTGCGACAGTTTCGACATCATGCCGCTTGAAGAGGCAAAAAATGCAGGTAAGCGCACCTACGTCACAACAAAGATTGATAAGTTTTTGGCCTCTTTTTCAGGAGGAAAAGACAGCCAGGTCGTGCTTGACCTATGCACGAGAGCCATCCCGCCACAAGCGTTTGAAGTAATTTATAGTGATACTGGCTACGAACTGCCGCCTTCATTGGAACTTTATGAGGAAGTAAAGAAACATTACCAAACGCTATATCCCGAACTTTCGTTCCGCATTGCCCGCAACCACGAAAGTGTGCTGAACTATTGGGATAAAATCGGCACACCGTCCGACACCCACCGTTGGTGCTGCTCTGTAATGAAAACCGCGCCTCTTTACAGAATGCTCAAAGTGGATGGAACAAATAAGCAGGCAAAAGTGCTGGCGTTTGAAGGTACGCGAGGAGAAGAAAGTTCACGCCGTTCCAATTATGAGCGAATAGGAAAAGGAGTGAAACACAATAGCGTTATTAACGCAAGACCACTGATTTATTGGAATACGACAGAGGTTTTTCTCTATCTTTTGAAATATGATATTCCAATAAATAATGCCTATAGGGTGGGAAAACCACGTGTTGGCTGTTTGATTTGCCCTTTCTCTTCAGAATGGGATGATATGATTGTCAACACATGCTACCACGAGAATTTGAAGCCTTTTCTAACAAGAATAGAAAATATTGCAAAAGACCGAGAGATTCCCAATCTAAATGAATATGTACAAAATCATAGTTGGAAATTAAGAGCAAGCGGTAAGTTTATGAATTCCAACAAGAAAGTGGTTTTTACGCAAGACAAGGGTCATTTGGTCGGATATACAGAGAACTCAGCGACAAATATTGAGCTGTGGCTTCCTATACTAGGTCATTGTTATCTCGAAAAACAAGACAAAGTATTAAAAGGTGAAATCAAGACAAAGGAAAAAACATACACATTTGAAATTATTCAAAACGAAAAGAATGGTTTTGATTTTTCGTTTCAAAACATCAATGATATTCTAATCATTGGCGATATAAAAAGGATTATTTATAAATCAACATATTGCATACAGTGTGAGGCATGTGAAGTTGAATGTCCTACTGGTGCGTTATCTATTTACCCTAAAATAAACATTGATTCATCCAAGTGCATTCATTGTTACAAATGTATTGATTTTCATGCTAAAGGATGTATTACAGCAGATTCATTAAATATGGCACAAACAGAGAAAACAAAACTAACTGGTATTAGCGGTTATGGAACATTTGGATTAAGAGAAGAATGGCTTTCCGAGTATTTCATTGCACAAGATACTTATTGGGAAAACAACTCATTAGGCAAAAAGCAAGTTCCATCATTCAAAACTTGGCTCAAAGATGCCGACATTGTTGATGCAAAAGGGAATATCACAAACTTAGGCAAATTATTGACAGATACATATATTGATAATCCACTATTAGTGTGGGAAATTATATGGATAAACCTTGCTACGAACTCCGCACTCATAAAATGGTTCGTTGAAAAAGTTGAAATCAATACAGTGTATTCGAAACAAGTTCTGCAAGAATTTTATGAAAACGAATATACCGAAGGTCAAACAACATTTGAATATGCTGTAGGAGCATTGTTCAATTTTTTATCATCAACGCCAATAGGTGGTGTTATTAACCAAAAACTCGATTTCAATAAAAATGAATATAAACGAGACGCATATTCCGACCTCTCTCGTGAAGCCATTGCCTACTCCCTCTACAAATTTGCCGAAAACCAAGGGATAAAATCTTTCCGTGTAAGCGACTTGTACAATGAGGACTGCAAGGGCGGCCCTTATCGTGAGTTCGGCATCAGCAAGGCTGATTTGGAAAAAGCCTTGCGCTCACTGAATTCCGAGAACAACCGCGTGCTTACCGCCGAACTTAATATGGGCTTAGACCACATATCACTACGAGAAGACCTGAATGCACTTTCGGCCTTGGAAATACTGACCAATTAAATGATTGCACCTATGCAGATTGACATGAAAGAGAGCCAGCAAACAGAATTCAAACAGACGTGGCGCGATGAATACCTCAAATGGATTTGCGGCTTCGCTAATGCTGATGGTGGAAAAATCCTTATTGGTGTGAATGATGATGGCACTGTCTGCGGTGTTAGCGATGCTAAACGCCTCATAGAAGATATTCCCAACAAGGTGAAAAACGCACTCGCCATCGTACCACATGTCAGTCTGCTGGAAAAAGACGGATTGGAATACATCGAGATAGCCGTTTCTCCATATCCATTTCCAGTAAGTTATGGTGGTAGGTATTATATGCGTTCGGGCGCGACAAACCAGTTGCTGAATGGGCAGGCTCTTGATGCCTTTATCCTTAGGAAACAAGGCATCACATGGGACAGCATTCCCGTAACACAACTGCAATTTTCCGATATTGACGGACTTGCTGTAAGATACTTCGTGCGTCTGGCCACTAAGAAAGGCAGGATTGACAGCGACATCGCCTCCGAAGAAACCGAGCAACTGCTCAAAAAGCTAAACTTGTACAAAAACGGCTTCTGGACAACTGCGGCAGCCCTTCTCTTCACCGAGAATCCTGAACGATACATTGGCGGTTCGTATGTGAAAATCGCCTTTTTCGAAAACGACGCCGACATTCTTTATATGGACGAAGTGCATGGTCCCCTGTTGCAACAAGCCGACGAAACCCTCGATGTCATCATGAAGAAATATCTGAAAGCCCGTATTTCCTACGACGGCATCCATCGTGTTGAGCGTTATCCTTTCCCCGAAGATGCCCTGCGTGAGGCTGTACTCAACGCCATTGTGCACAAGGATTATGCCCGCCAAATTCCCATACAGATTCGCGTGTATGCCGACAAAATCATGATTTTCAACGACTGTCGGCTTTCTGATTACTGGACAGACAAAACACTGAAACAAAGTCATAAAAGCGAACCTTACAACCCCAACATTGCCCATGTGTTTTATCTTTCGGGACATGTGGAAAGCTGGGGACGTGGCATTGACAAGATATGCAAGTCGTGTTCCATGCACGGCATCCCATTGCCTGAATACAATGTGCAAACCGAAGAAATATGTGTTACTTTCAAGACATCCGACGAGTACTTGAATGGTGCTATGGGAACAGCCGACTTCCCAAAGGATTCCCAAAGGATTCCCAAAGAAGTTGCCAAAGAGGTTGCCAAAGAAGTTCCTATAGAAATTTCTGAATCCGTCCGCAGGACGTATGATGCGATTGCCGAAAATCCCCGGCTCACAATCAAGGAACTATCTGAAAAACGTAAAATTTCAGACACAGCAATCAAAAAACATATTGCGTACTTAAAAAAGAAAGGTCTTATAGAAAGGGTTGGAGGCAAGACACACGGACACTGGCAAGTAAAGCCTATAAAATAAACGAAAAACAAAAGGAATTAGAAATAAAGAAGATATGGCAACAAAATATTCCGATATAATCACAATCCGCGAAGGCAAACCTGCCTATAACATTGCCAATGAAGAAGATGGTCAATGGACAAGTTTCATTGCCAACAAGCAGTTCAATGACATTCTGAAAACTGTCATTAAATCAGTAAGAAACACTGATATTGACGCTCTTAAAATAATCTTTGAATGATGAACGTTAGACATATATTGGAAATATAAAAATAACACACAAATCTAATCATTAAAGAATTTATAGTAACTATTTGAATATGATCACCATTTCTGAAATACTTAAAGGCAGCGACTACAGCCTGTCGCAGTTCAGCAAGGAAAAAATCATTCAACTTGAATCACAGATAGAAGAAAAGGATGTTAAAGGTAAGCCAACGCCTTACATCAATTGCCTTGTCAGGAACAAATCCATCAAGTTGACTCCTGAAGAAATCGTCCGCCAGCTTTATCTGATGGTTCTGATTGATGATTTCCATTATCCTGTTTCACGGATGGAATTGGAATATGTGGTGACTTTCGGAAGGGAAAAGAAACGTGCCGATATTGTCATTTTCGATAAAGACCAAACCTATTCACCTTATATCATTGTAGAACTGAAAAGTCCGAAACTGAAGGACGGAAAAGAGCAGTTGAAAAGCTATTGCAATGGTACGGGTGCGCCGATTGGCATTTGGACGAATGGCGAAAGCATTTCATATTATCATCGCAAGGATCCGAATTTCTTTGAGGATATTCCGACAATCCCCAATGCAAACGAAAAACTTTCCGACATTTTAAGTGAGCGTTGGACGATTGACGACTTGATAGCAAAAGACAAACTGGTCAACGAACGCAAATCGTTGAAAGACCTGATTCTGGAAATGGAAGACGAAGTGCTTGCCAATGCGGGTGTGGATGTCTTTGAGGAAGTCTTTAAGTTGATTTTCACAAAGCTATACGATGAAATGGAAAGCGGTCGAAAGAAAGACCGCCATCTTGAATTCCGCAATTATGGTGATACGGAAACCGAACTGAAAGAGAAGCTCCAACATCTTTTCAACGAAGCCAAAGAAAAGTGGGCGGGCGTTTTCACCGAGGATGCAAAACTGATGCTGACGCCTTCGCATTTGTCGGTTTGTGTGAGTTCGCTGCAGGATGTGAAATTGTTTAATTCCAACCTTGATGTGGTGGATGAGGCCTTTGAATATCTGATAAACAAGAGCAGCAAGGGTGAAAAAGGACAGTATTTCACGCCGCGTTATGTGATTGACATGTGCGTGCGAATGCTCAATCCGTCGGCTAATGAAACCATGATTGACACGGCGGCAGGCAGTTGTGGTTTCCCAGTGCATACCATTTTTTATGTTTGGCAAAAGATTTTGGAAAGCAAGGGCTTGAAAAAAAGCCATCTTTTTACTTTGGAACAGAAACCGCAGGAATGTACGGATTATGTGCAAAGTAAAGTTTTCGCCATCGATTTTGACGAAAAGGCTGTTCGCGTGGCAAGAACTTTGAATTTGATTGCCGGCGACGGACAGACGAATGTATTGCACCTCAACACATTGGATTACGAGCGTTGGGATGAGAACCTGAAGGATGAAAACTGGCAGGAAACCTATTTCAATGGTTGGAATAAGTTGAAGAAAATGCGCACAAACAAATCTTCCAACCGCGATTTCCAGTTTGATATTCTGATGGCGAATCCGCCGTTTGCGGGTGATATAAAGGAAAGCCGGATTCTCTCGAAATATGAATTGAGCAAAAACGCAGCCGGAAAGATGGCAAGCAAAGTGGGGCGCGACATCCTTTTCATTGAGCGTAATTTGGACTTCCTGAAGCCAGGCGGACGTATGGCCATTGTGTTGCCTCAAGGCCGTTTCAACAACAGCAGCGACAAATATATCCGCGATTACATTGCCGAGCGTTGCCGTATTTTGGCGGTGGTTGGCTTGCATGGCAATGTTTTCAAGCCGCATACCGGCACCAAGACAAGTGTCCTTTTTGTTCAGAAATGGGACGATGTGCTTTGCCCCAAGAAAGAGGATTATCCGATTTTCTTTGCCACGATGCAGGAACCGAGCAAGGACAACAGCGGAGAAAAGATTTTTGTAAAGAAAGGCGATTATCCACGGGCTGCAAAACCAGCCGATGGGCAAAACGAATGGATGGTTTCCGATGTCGTTGCGCATTACGAAGTAACGCCAAAGGAAAACAACGAGTACCTTTTGGACTCTCACGGCCATTTAATTGTGAAGCACGACCTTTTCAACCACGACGGCTTGACCCGTGACGGTATAGCCGAAGCCTTCGCCGAGTTTGCCAAAAAAGAAGGACTAAGTTTTTTTTAAGTAGCCCTTTCAACGAGGCTAAATATAAGCGATTGTTGGAAGGGTTGGAAATTAGCGAGGTGATGTTGAGCGATGTCTTAAATGGCGTTGAAACTTTCAGACTTGATGCAGAATACCACGCTAAAGAATACGAGAGGATTGAAAACTTTGTAAAGAATAATATAGAAAATTTCTCTAAGTTCTCAAATTGGAATGTTGGCATTGATTGTAGTGCTTTTTATCCAGGTGTTGAGCCTTTATATGGAACTGGGAATATTCCATTAATTCGTGTCCAAAATGTTAAAGAAGAAATCGAATATGATAACTGTGTAACATTGCCAATATTATCGTCTGATTATGACACACTAAAATTTGTAAATCCAGGTGATATTGTAATTACAAAGGGCGGCTCAATAGGATTTGTTGGCTATGTTACAAAAAAAGCTTATGCAAGTAGAGATTTAATGTTCATTAATTCTTCCCAACTTGAAGAACGGGAAAGAGTTTTTCTATACCTCTATTTATCAACAGGTTTCTCTTTTAAGCAACTCATACGTTCTAGTTCCCAATGTGCTCAACCGCATCTTACAATTACACTCGTAAAAAACTTTGATATTTTCTTACCAAATGAGAGCTTGAAGGATAAGTGCCTGTCATTGTATCAAGAATATTCAGATAAACAAGTCAAATCAAAACGTTTATATTCGGAAGCGGAAGACATACTTTTATCCGAACTTGGTTTAAAAGATTGGCAACCCAACAATGCACCAGTCAACATCAAGCAACTGAAAGAATCATTTTTGACAAGCGGCAGATTGGATGCGGAGTATTATCAGACGAAGTATGAGGATTATGCTGGGTTTATTAGGAAATACAAGCATGGTTTTGACATCTTGGGCAATGTTTGCTCATTGAACGAAAAGAATTTCAATCCTTTAGATAACACGGAATATAGGTACATAGAATTGAGCAATATTGGTAATTCGGGAGAAATCACGGGTTACACCACCTCAATTGGTGCAGAATTGCCGTCAAGGGCAAGGCGACTTGTCCATACAAATGATGTTATTGTTTCTTCCATTGAAGGCTCGCTGCAAAGTGTGGCATTGGTAACAGCCGAATACGACAAAGCCATTTGTTCAACGGGTTTTTATGTTGTCAAATCCGAGACTATAAACCCTGAAACCTTGTTGGTGTTGTTCAAATCGGAACCAATGCAAAATTTGTCGAGACAAGGTTGTTCGGGAACAATCCTAACGGCCATAGGTCGCAATGAACTGCAAAATATTGTAATGCCCAAAATCAGAAACGAGGTTCAGAAAGAGATTGCGGAATATGTTCAAAAGAGCATTTCTCTACGCAATGAGGCAAAGCAACTGCTTGAAAATGCGAAACTTCAAGTAGAGGATGCTATTTTACCCCCCCCCCATTTGACTGAGAATCAATTAGTTATAAAATACAATCAAATGATTGAGGAAAGCACATATTACTATCGCTTGGCAGAATGGACACTGCTGCAGGAATTGTATGCCGAAAAATGGACTACAAACACCACAGCGAACTACTCTATCAAGAACTATTCGGTCTGCAAAACGGCAGGCCGTTTGGATGCGGAGTATTACCAGCCAAAGTACGATGAGCTGTTTTTCAGATTGTCACAATTTGAATGTGACACAATCAAAGACATTGCAAACATTAAAAAATCAGTAGAGCCAGGAAGTGAAGCTTATCAAGAGAGTGGCATCCCGTTTGTCAGGGTCTCGGATGTGACGAAATTCGGCATTTCTGAGCCTAATGTTTTCCTATCGCCCAAAGATTTCGATTTGGCAGAACTGCGACCCAAGAAAGATACCATTCTCTTGTCAAAAGACGGTAGTGTCGGCATTGCTTACAAAGTGGAAGAAGACACGGATTGCATCACATCGGGCGCATTGCTTCATTTGTCGGTCTTCAACAAAGAATACAATTCTGATTATCTGACATTGGTTTTAAATTCAAAGGTGGTGCAAATGCAAGCCGAGCGTGATTCCAATGGTGCCATCATTCAGCATTGGAAACCATCGGAAATAGAACAAGTAATCATACCCAAACTGCCAAAGCCAATCCAAGAAACCATTTCCGCAAAGATTCAGGAAAGTTTCGCCCTGAAAGCGGAAAGCAAACGGCTGTTGGACGAGGCCAAGATGATGGTGGAGAGGGAGGTTGAGAAAGGAGGGAAATAAACATTATGAATAGTTTAATAAAAATATTTGAAGGTAAGCCCATTGAAAAACTGATAGATGTAGTTTCGAAAGCAATCGGAACTATATATGAACCTCGTCAGATTGTCAGAAAGGCAAAAGCGGAAGCAAAAGCAGAATCTATTAGGGCAATCGAACAAGCTAAGACAAATGCGATTATCGAGGGTGATACAGAAAAGGCAGAATATCTTGATAGAATAAACAACAGGTTGGTAAATAAAGAGACAAAACGGCAAAAAAACATAGAGGAAGTGGTTTCAACAGCAGGGAGAATTTTAGAAGCGGAAAATGATGTTTCTAATGAACCAGTAAGTCCAGATTGGACCACACGCTTTTTTGATATCGCCCAAGATGTGTCTGATAATGAAATGCAATGCTTATGGGGGCAAATTCTTGCTGGTGAAATCAAGCACCCCCAATCATATTCATTACGGACATTGGAGATTCTACGGAATATGACTAAGGATGAAGCGGAAATATTTCAAAAAGTAGCTCAATTTGCATTGTTGCAAGGGGATGCATTCCTTTATTCTTCAAATGACGTTTTAGATAAATTGGGGATTCCGTATTCTTCTATCGCAAAACTTGTCGAAATCGGTTTATTACAATCAGGTGATTTTGTGACCCAAAATTATTTTTCAAATAAAACAACTGATCATATCTGTGGTATCATCTATGGCAACCTCGTTGTTTTGGTCAATCAAAAGGCTAATGCCAAAAAAATTTCTTTTGAAATACGAAGTTTTACCACACCAGGAAAAGAATTACTGAAATTGGTCAACATTAAACCGAATATGGAATATATGCAAGAATTTGCGAAATCAATTAAGAGAGACGACGTTGTTGTCGGTTATGCCGAATTTATTTGCCTGGAAGCTAACGGAGCTGTTAGATACAAAAATCCAGTAATAAATTTATAAATTCTCATTGGTATACATAACACTATGAACATCCTCTTAGACACCAATATTATCATTCCATTGGAGGACACCGGCAGAATACTGGATACCTCTTTTGCTGATCTGCGGAAATTGGCCGCAGAACAGCAACATTGTCTATATGTTCATCCTTTGCAATTTGATGACATAAATCGAGACAAGAACAGGGAAAGAAAGGATATTGTGTTGTCACGTCTCAAACAGTATTCAAAAATAGAGAATGCTCCATTTTTGTCTGACGAAGAACGAGAACGATTGGGATTAAAGGAATCTAACGATAATGATAAGGTTGACAACAATATCTTATTCGCATTGTATCGGGGTGCTGTCAATGTACTTGTCACAAATGATGAAGGCATTCATAAAAAAGCATCGCATATCGGTATTAAAGATAAAGTGTATCGATTGGATCAAATGCTGCTTTTTTTAAAACGTTATTGCAACAAACCGATAGAGCATACATACACTGGTGTTAAGGAACGTTTTCTATACGAAATAGATAAAAGTCAAAGTTTCTTTGATTCTTTACGTCAGTCCTACAATGGATTTGATGATTGGTATCAACGAAGTGCAGAGAAGCAGCGAAAATGCTGGTGTATCGAAGACGAGAATAAAAAAATTGTAGCCATTTGCATTTACAAACATGAACAAGATGAGAGACTTACAGATAATGGAGAAAAACCAGAGGGAAAAATTCTAAAATTGTGCACTTTCAAGGTGGACGCGGCTGCCCGTGGCAAGAAACTAGGAGAACGTCTTTTGTTCATTGCATTTGACTATTGTGTCAAAAATGACATTGATTGGGTGTATCTTCACACCTATGGAGAAGAACAAAAAACACTGGTGGGTTTGTGTGAAGAGTATGGTTTTTATTTTCTTGGGAAATACAAGAAAGACGATGTGTACATTAAACCAATGAAATTGGAACAAACAAACCTTGACAGTTTGGAATCCTTAATAAGGTACTATCCTTTCTTTCAAGATAATGATACTGTTCAGAAATTCATCATTCCTATTCAACCCAAATATCACGAAGATTTGTTCCCCGATTTCAGCAGTATGAAAGGATCATTGTTTGAAAGCGATCAGAATCTATATTCATGTCAAGGGAATACTATAAAAAAAGCATATCTGTGTCATTCCAACACAAAATCGTTAAAGAAAGGTGATGTCGTGCTATTCTACAGAAGTTCAGACAGAAAGTCCATTCAATGTATAGGCATTGTAGAAGACGCATTTGTATCCGACAAAGTTGAAGAAGTATTTCCGATAATTGCCAAGAGAACGGTTTACACCCATTCTGATTTGGAAGAAATTCTTGGTCAGGAAACCTTAATCATATTATTCAGATTCATTCCACTTGACCATGAAATTTCATGGAGGAAAATCCAGTCAGTCGGGATTAAGGGAAACATACAAAGTATCAGAAAAATAAGCAACGAACAATATACTGCAATCAATGAAAAGTAAAACCATCATATTATCCATTCATCCCTGCCACATTGAAAAAATATTCTCAGGTGAAAAATTATACGAGTATCGGAAAATTGTCCCTTCAGATATTCAAAACATTGTTGTATATGCAACTAGTCCAATAAAAAAAATTGTCGCTGTCATTGAAGTGGACAAGGTGATTTCAGATACACCTGAATCTATTTGGAAACAAACAAGCAAATATTCGGGTGTCACAAAAGACTTTTTCATGTCCTATTTTAGAGGAAAAGAAAAGGCAAACGCTATTAAATTTAAAAATGTCCGAAAATTAGGGAAACCCGAACCGCTGTCAAATATTGGAATACAACACGCTCCACAGTCATACTTCTACATTGACGATTCTCACACAAGTCTTGAGAGAACTCTTGGAAATCTATTCAAATCGTAAACATCCAAGAGTTCTCTGCAAAAAACAAATCACCTCACGACAATCCTCCTTGCCGCCACATTTCCGCTTTCACAAATCTTGATGACATACAGGCCTTCAGACAAGCCGCTGACGTCAACACGCTGCGGGCCGTCTGCCGTTCCGCCAAAGACCTGCTGACCTAAATTATTGTAAATGAAATAGTCGTACTCGACATCGCCGACATTGATATAAACGACATCGTCGGCGGGGTTCGGATAGATGCTGAAATGGATTTCATTTTCATCCACAGCGGTTATGACATCGACCAACACGTTCACAGGCATCGACTCGCCGTTGTAATAAATGGCCGTGACGCTGTAGGTATATGTCATATCTTCCTGGACCTGATCGTTGTAACTCGTGGCTGTCGTCTCGCCCAGAGTGACGCCGTTGCGTGCGACGCGGTAGCGGTTTGCGCCCGAAGGAGCCGCCCACGACAGCGTGACATTGTTTCCATCGACGGTGGCGCTGAGGTCCCAGACCGGGGCGAAATACTCGCCCGACCCGCAGTTCACGTCGAAGCTGCCGCCCTGAGGCCCGTTGCTGAGGATGACGCTGCCGTCTTCATAATGAACGACATACGAGCATTCGCTGTCCCAGTTGCCGCCGCTGTGCCACGTGAGCGTGACGTGCGAGCCGTTATGAAGCCAGCGTTCGTAGGTGGCAAAGGCGCCTTGCTCGTGAGAGACATACATGTCGTCGGCTGGCGTGCCGTCGCTGTATTCGACATGAAGCCTCGAGTTATCCCAGCCGTCGTTCCATTTGTCGGAGAGGTCGAAGACGACAAGACATGTGTTCTGCAAAGTCGCCGTCCCTCCGGCAACGACATTGTCGTCAGCCAAGATGTTGAATGTGAGCGGGATCTGTTCCGATTCAGGGCAACCTGAAGCAATGGTGACATCGAAAGCAACGGTGGCGATGCCGTCTGGCGCGATGCTGCCGACAGCGACACTCTCTTCACCGAAAGTGACATATTGGCTTGTTGATGAGATTGTTATGCTTGCGTTTGTCGCGACATGATGACCGACATTCTCAAAAGAGGCTGCGACCTGAAGCGTCTCGCCAGCGGAAAATCCGCCCGGGCACTGTGCGCCGGCAAACTCCATGACGGCTTTGTTCGCCACGATGTTGACCACGCCTTCCCACGTCTCCGACCCGCATGTCGCCGTCGCCACGATGTGGAAACGGCTGCCGTCGGCGACATTTTCGTTGATGCTGTATCTGAAGCCGTCCACTTCGACGGTCGCGTTTTGCGCCAAGGCGTTGAAGCCGCCCGACCCGTTGATGATAGTGACATTCGGGTCATCGCAAGTCAATGAGACTGAAGTTGTTCCGTCGGTCGATGCAGTGCCGGCATTCTTGAAAGTGATTGCCAGGGCGTTTTCCGCGCCGATATGTGCGTCACTCGGAGTGTAGCCGTCAACGATGATGAATGCGCCGTTGATGTTCGCCGCCGGAATCTCCTCAAGATAAGGCACGCGCTGCGGATGTGTCACGCACAATGTGACATCGCCGCTGGTTGTGACAGGGTCGATGCTGAAGACGACAGTGCCGGTCTCGTCAACCAAGCCGGTGCCCAAGATGACTCCGTTTCTTGTAAGTGCCACGTATGAACCCGGGTCAGCGCTGACCTCGTATGTATTTGCGCCAATCGGGACAATCGCAGCATGAAACACATGGTTTTCAGCTGGTTGCACATGATAAGGCATGATGGAACCGTCGCCGAGAGTGTGATAGCACTGCCAATAATACAACGGCGATGAGTCGGAGGAAACAGTGTAGCCGCTGTTGACATGCGCGTATGTGACCGACAGGTTGCCCAAGAACACCATCGACTGAATGGTGTTGTAGCTGTCGTCCATCCACACGCCGTCATAAACGCCGGTTGTCGTTTCGCTTCGGCTTGGCATCCTGTAGAAGACATTCGTCGCGCCGACGCCGAAGTAATAGTCTTCATACCAATACGTTGAAGGGCAGCTTCCGATGTATGCGAATGCGCCTTTCCGTGGCGCACGCACCATGGCCTCGCCGAAGCATGTCCCGGAAATGCCCCAGTCGGCGGCCAGACAGCAGTTGCCCATAGCGAGGAAATACTTGTTTGTATTTGTCAGATTGTTGACGTCATCGACCTCGAATTGCGGATTTTCCCAATGGACGTTGGATCCATGGGCGGTGTAGTTGACAAAGCCCACTCCGGTGTTCAGGTTGTCGTAACAGCCTGTGTAACCGTTGAGTGTATAATAATCATATACATTTTCAAAGCCGTGTTCCTCGTTATAATAATTATTGACGGCATATTGGATGGTAGGCACGCCCGCCTTCGGGTTCCACGCCTCGTCCCAGCCGGCGATGAGAAGCACGTTGTTCAGATAACTCGGGTCAGGCATGGTGTATTGCTCATACTGAAGGCTCTTCTCCAAAAGGTTGTTGAGCTGCTCGACGGTCTCGACCGGCATGCGGCTGTGAAGCATTTCAGGATAATAGTCGTTATCGACAGTCTGGTAGTAAAGGTCTGTGACACATTGTGTTGCGCTGCCGGTAGCACTCGCCGGGACCTGGTTCTTGTCGCCAATGATGATGACGAATGTCGGAGCCGTCTGCGAATATTTTGTCTGGATGAACGATTGTATCGCCGATGCCGACGTGCCGATCTGGTCGGTGTAGTTCACATCCATGTAAAAGCCCTTCTTTGTTTTCCAGTCAACCCACTCCTGGATTGCGTTTTCAAACATCCTGTCGGTGATGACCAGCATCTTGACAGGAGCCTGCCAGAGGTCGGGGTGCTGCGCATAAACGTCGTTGCGCCAGTTGAACATCTGACGGTATAGCGGCGCGAAATACACGCTCGCCGTCCTCGCGAACTCGTCGTAGGCAGCCGCCTTGTCGTATTCGCCGTAGCTGACCTCAACCTCGATGTCGTTGAAGACCTTCAAAGAATTGCTGGCAGCATCATATTGCACTGGATTGATGACCAACGAGCCGACCTGAATGCCGCGCATCGTGCCTTGAAGTTCGATCTCGGCCAACGGACGCTCGGCAAAGCCGCGTCTTGCGTAGGCCTCGGCGTTGTAATGGAAAGCGACTTCCGTCTGGTCTTTCCTCACCGAAGGCTGCTGCGGCGCGACGGCGTTGATGCCGTAATCAGAAAGATTATAGATGGTTGTGCTGTAATTCTTTACCTCGACGCTGATATCCTTCGCGCCAAAAGGAACGGCGACGAGCTGATGCGCGGCGGGCAGCGACGGCTCGCCTGTATTGCCACAGTTGAAGGTGTTGCTCATTGCGATTTCCGAGAAAACGCCTTTTTCGGTGTTGACGGCGCGGGCTTCGATGCTGCCGAAAGAGAACGTGGCGGTGAAGCCGTTTTCGGTCACATCATTGCATTGCTGCGCCGATTTCGCGCCGTTTAGATTGATGCTGTTTTGCGCCTGTGCGCTGAAAAACATTCCTAATGAGAGCATTAGGGTGAGGACGAACAGATGTCTTTTCATACTTTATTCTGGTTGTTACTTATTTTAAAATAAAATTTTGCCGCAAAAATACAAAAATTTCCTTTGCGGCAAATGCAATTTAAACCATTAAACTTTTCATTTTTCGGCGTCGCTTCCGCTTTCAGTTTTATTCCCGCCGGAAATCACTTTCTAAAAGCAAATTCCAGAAAGCGGACATTCAGAATTTTTGTGACAAACAAGCGCCAAATGCCGGAACGAATTACAGCCAAATGCCGGAACGAATTACAGCCAAATGCCGGATCAGATTACAGCCAAATGCCGGAAAAGTTTTAAATAATTTATTGTAATTCAAGAAAGGTGTCTGAAACAATAATGCAATCTCATTCCCTCACCCATTTCCCCGATTCGATTTCACATGTGGTTTGCGCAGAGACGTTTCGGAAAACGTCTCTACCGGCCTGCCACCACGCGGCAAATACGGTTTGTGCCATCGGCTTCCGTCACCTTCAGCAGGTAAACGCCTTCAGGCAGACCCGCCACGCTGATTTCATTCGTGTCTTGCACTTGCTTCACCAACTGGCCAAGCGCGTTATAGACTTGCACACTGCAGGCCTCAAGGCCTTCGATAACAACCCTGTCTTTTGCCGGATTCGGATAAACGGATATTCTAGAATCTTTGGTTTCCTCAACAGCCGTATAGGTACAAAAACCATATTCTGGATTCTCCCAAACGAGTTCTCCATTTTGATGGAAGCATAACAGGCAATGCCAGCCGTCAGGTATGGAAAGGTATCCGCTCCAAAGCAGCCCATAATCGCTGCCAATGCCTTCGACCCATGTTTCGGTGAATTGATATCCTCCAGGGTTGTTGGATTGCAACCTTAACCAAAACTTTTTCCTGTCGGCGTTTCCAATCTGAACCGTGCCGATGGAATCGACAATCAGTCTTTGGCCGAAATCGCCAATGGTTAAGGTGTCGCCAACGTTGGCCGTGAAGTCATAAAGAAGTATTTCATCTGGATTATTCAATTGCCGTTTCCAGACTTTTTCATTCTCTTCTCTAAACAAGAACCACAGACCAGAGAAATGATAATTATTATCCAAAGTCTTTGCTTCGGCCATGAGTTTAGTATATTTGAGACCATCTACAACAGTGTCTTCCGTAAACCAAATGTCGTAGTTCCCAATAGAATTATGTGCCCCCACATTGAATGCATGCCACTCGTTTCCTTTCTGAACCACAGGAATGTAATCTTGCGCTTGCATTGTCATTCCTCCTGCCAGCAACAGAAGCAGAATGACTTTTGTTTTTGTAATTGCTTTCATTTTGTTTGTTTTTTATTAAATATTTGATTGTCATTATTTTATTAAATCATCTCTCGCCGGACAAACGGGAATATTCATTCCCTCACCCACTTCCCGCTCCCGGCCTCGCTTACGCCGGAAACAACTTTCCAGAGGTAAATTCCGGAAGGCAGACATTCAGTATTGATTGTTGTGACAGCATCAGAAATTTCACGTTTGCAGACGAGCCTTCCCGTCATGTCGTAAAGCTCCACGTGCGAGTCAGGCAATGCGGTGCGGATGTTGAAGGCATTGTTTCCGGGGTTCGGATAGACATCGACTTGAACCTGGTCCGAGACAATTTCCGCGACCGCGTCATACGGTCTCGGCTGCGGGAGCGGGAAGCCGCCGTTGATGCCTTCCTCGTCCTCGACCCAGACGCATTCGCCCATGGCACCGGCGTTCAAGGCCTCAAGAAGGTCGGTGGTGCCGTACTGCGCCTCGTCAAGAACCCATGAAGTCGCCGAACCGCCTTCATCAAACGCGCTCGATTCAGGCAGATAAGTATAACTCGAACTTCCGATATTATAGACATAAGCAGGGATGTCTTCGTTGCCGTAATAGTAGCAGTTACGTATGTCATTTTCATTATGAAAAGCCGGAATGATACGACCGTAAATCTGGTTTGTCAGATTCGGATTAGTGGGTTTTATGATTTGTCCAGCGTTATACACATTATACACGAAGCCGCTTGTCGGAGAGCCTGTTATGCCGCCCATCTGTGCAGTTGAAGGATCGGGGACATCCATAATTCCGATAAGGTTTCCCGTGTTGAAACAGTTGGAGATGGAGCCGTCGCTGCCCGCAATGCCGCCCACTAAAATCATGTCGTAAAATGCGTCACCAGTGACTGTGGCCATGTTGCCGCTCATGCGGATAGTGGTGAAAATAGGCGTCCCGATGATACCTCCTGCGTTGCAGCCGCCTGTCACCTCACCCGCAGGATGGTTGAAACAGTATTCTATCAGTCCGAAAGAGCCACCCTGCCCGACCATCCCGCCGGCGGTAGTTTCTCCCGAGACCTTGCCGTAGTTGTCGCAATGGCGTATGATGAACGAGCCTTGGCCGATGATGCCGCCCGCCGCGTTGGTGTTCCACATGTCGCCGACCTCGCCGTTGTTCACGCAATGCTCGATGACGAAGATGCCGTCGTTCATTTCCGTATATCCGGCAATACCGCCAAGAAACATTACGCCACCGGTGACGTATGCGTTGTTGACGCAATTTCTTATGGAAACGGTGTCGTTGCCATTGTCATCCGCAATATAACGTCCGGCGATGCCACCGACCTTGTTTCCGTAAGCCCTCACCTCGCCGCTCACGGTGCAGCCTTCGATGTCGGTGTTGAACGCCTCGCCGACGACAATGCCCGCACTCGCCCCCTGCGTCACGCTGGCGTTTTCGATTATGAGGTTTCTCACCTCGGCGGAATATGTGCATCCGAACAGACCTATGACATCGGCGTTGTCAACATGCATGTCGCTTATCACGTGGCCGTCGCCGTCGAAAACACCCATGAAAGGAAAGGCCGGCTCCACGACATAGTTTATCTGGTTAAGCCATGTCACCTTCACAGTTCCGACAGCCGTCCACATCTGCCCGCCAGAGCCGTTAAGGTTGATGTCTTTGGTGAGGACGAAATGCGCCTCGCTGTTCTCACCATTATTAATATCGTATGCGAACAACGCCAGCTGTTCCGCCGTCGCTATCTGATAAGGGTTTTCCATTGTGCCGTCGCCACCGTCGTACGAGCCGGCAATGGTGCCGTCCCAAGGAGTCTGCGCCCCGCACTCCATCACGAAAATGAATGCGAATGCCAACAGCGCACAGACTTTTTTCATCTGATTTGCAAGTTGTTTCTTCATGATTTTGAATATTGTTGTTAAACTATTTTTTCGCAAAATTATACAAAATTTACTAAAAAAAGTAAAGTCAGCCCACGTAATGGCATTTGTCGCACCTGTCGCATTTCATCATTCTGATTTTCAATATTTTAATTTTGAATGAAAATAAAATTGTCGCACCTTGTTCTTAAAAATTTTCTTTATTTTTGCATTCTAAAATCAAAATTCAAATGAGAAAATTCCTGAATATTTTCGCCATCGCAATTTTTGCTTCGACGGCATTTTTTTCTTGTAAAAATGAAAACAGCGAGCAGATTGACGACCTTCTTTTCCAGATTCAAGGATGGGGGAAACCTGATGAAAAAACATTGACGACACTCGATTCGATAAGCCGTCTCAAACTGAACGAAGAGCAATCGGCACATTGCAGCTTCCTGAAAATCCACGCTTACTTGATGATGGACAAATATGAAGAACCCGACTCTGACACTTTGATTCAGATTGCATTGGATTATTACAGAAACAGTAGAAACCACTACATGAAAGCCATGGTCTATTACGAAATGTACCATTACGATTACGATAAGAAAAACAGTTACATTGACCCTGACAACACGAATCTGCTCCTGAAGAGCCTAAAGGCCATCAACAAGGCTAAGAAAGTTGACAGCCGGATTGTCAGATACAGCAAAATTCCCAATGCTGATGATGAAGTCATCATCGGGTATCTGAAACAATGGATTTTGCTCGGGCTTGCCAATTCCTACCGAAGCGTCGGGCGTTACGACGATGTGTTGAGCGTGACTACCGAGGCGGTGGATTTTTTTGAGAAACACGGCATCGACGTACCGGCATTTTGCTACAATCAGATTGGCATCTGCCATTTCCTGAACAACAACGACAGCTGCGCCTATTATTGCAAAAAAGCACTTGACCTCAGCCTGCAAACAGATGATTACGACCTTATTTCCAACTCAATGTTCTTTTATGGAATGTGTTTCAGAAAAAACGCCCCCAAAAAGGCTCTTGAAATCTATAAAGAGTCCAATGAAATCGCCTACAAGAACAATATCCGGCGAAAATACGATGCCGAAATAGGTCAATTATCTTACGAGTTAAAAGATTATGATTCAGCACTTTATTACACAGGCCGCGCTTTGCAGGCATATAATGATAAAGATTCATACGACGATATTTTACGAAACATTTACCGCACGCTTTTCAAGGCATATATGGCAAAAGGCGATTACAAGGAAGCCGCCACATACGCAAATCGATGTATTTCAATATTTTACAAAAGCAGGGAAAAAGAAGAAACCGTAGTCGCCTTCGAGAATTACCGCAAGGAAACTGAAAACGAGAACCGGCTTTATGCGAAAAAAGTCAAGGTTGCAATGTATATGGTTTTTGCGGTTTCTTTAGTTGCCATCGCGCTGGTTTTTACAGCTTTATATCAAAAGACCATGCAGCGGAAAGAGTCGGAACGAATGTCGGCGTTGCGGCTTGCGATGGAGCAAAAGCAAAACGTGCAGGACAACTGGCTCGCGAACAACAAAGTTTACAAAAAAGCCACCGCATTGGAAAACGGCTCGGCTGACAGATCACTTGTCTTATCTGACGACGACTGGAAGGAATTTGTCATCATCACAAACATTGTTCACAACGGTTTCGTGATGAAACTCAAAGAGTTACATCCGTTGTTGACTGAAAGCGACATTGAGGCGTGTTGCTGTAGCCGGTATGGTTTCAGCGACAGTACAATCGCCGCTTTGTGCGGGATTGAGATTCGCTCGTTCAAGCGGCACCGCCAGCGCATCATGGAGAAACTCGGCGGCGAGAAAAACTTCCACGAGATGATGAAAGACTTCTAATCCTTAATCACCTCGCCATAGCAATCAAAATAGTCGGCCTGGACAATCTTCACCGTAACGAAAGTGCCGAGTTCTAACTTATTGTCTTTCTTTGAGATAAGAACCTCGTCATCAACTTCAGGCGAGTCGTACTGGGTGCGGCCGACATAATAGTCGCCTTCGGTGCGGTCGATGAGGACCTTTTCGGTTCTGCCCAAGCGTTTTGAATTGATTTCCAACGAAATATCCTGCTGCACGTCCATGAACCTGCTCACGCGGGCCTGTTTCACGTCTTCCGGCACATCGTCTTCAAGTTCGTAAGCCGGAGTGCCTTCCTCTGCGGAATAGGCGAAAACGCCGGCGCGCTCGAACCGCATCTCTTTTATAAAATCGATGAGTTCATCAAACTGCTCCTCCGTCTCGCCGGGGAAACCGACGATGAACGTGCTTCTGAAGGCAATGTCAGGGATATAGCTTCTGACTTTTTTCACGAAGTTGATAGTCTGCTCACGGTCAACGCCACGACGCATCGTCTTGAGGATCTGCGTGTTGACATGCTGCAACGGCAGGTCGATATAATGGCACACTTTCGGATTGTCGCGCATCAGCTCAAGAAGCTCGTCCTGAAAACCGAGCGGATAGCCGTAATGCAGCCTCACCCACTCTATCCCTTCAATCTCGGTGATTTTCCGCACAAGCTCGACGATATGCGATTTCCCGTCGAGGTCGTAACCGTAGTAAGTGAGGTCTTGCGCTATGAGTATCAGTTCCTTGACACCTTTCTTGGCGAGAAGCCGCGCTTCCTCGAGAAGACTCTCCATCGGCACCGACTTATGCTCGCCGCGGATCAGCGGGATGGCGCAGAAAGCGCAGCGGCGGTTGCAGCCCTCGGAAATCTTCAGATACGCATAATGCGATGGCGTCGAGAGCACGCGCCCGCAGCAATAATTCGGGTTGCAGTCCGACTTAAGTATCTCTGCGGCAACGTGTTGAACCGGCTCGACGCCGAAGAACGCATCGACCTCATGAATCTCGTTCTTCAGTTCTTTCCTGTAACGCTGCGAGAGGCAGCCCATCACATATAACTTCTTGATTTCATTCGCTTTACGTAACTCCGCATATTCAAGAATCGTGTCGATTGACTCTTCCTTCGCGTCGCCGATGAAACCGCACGTGTTGATAATCACGACATCGCACTTGCCGTCGCTGTCGTGGACGATTTTATATTTCTCACTCAAAAGTGCCGCGAGATGCTCGGAATCGACTTTGTTTTTCGAGCAGCCGAGCGTCACGATATTCAAAATTTGTTTCTGCATTTCTTAACCACCTCAAACACCTAATTAAACAAGCTGTTCACAAACTCCTGTCTGTCAAATATTTGCAGGTTTTCCATCTTCTCTCCCACTCCGATGTATTTCACCGGAATCTTGAACTGGTCGGAGATGCCGATGACGACGCCGCCCTTGGCTGTTCCGTCGAGTTTGGTAAGAGCCATGGCCGTGATGTCGGTCGCCGCCATGAACTGTTTTGCCTGTTCGATGGCGTTCTGTCCCGTCGAGGCGTCGAGGACGAGAAGCACTTCATGCGGTGCGTCGGGGACGACTTTCTGGCACACTTTCTTGATTTTTGAAAGCTCGTTCATCAGATTGACTTTATTATGAAGACGTCCTGCGGTATCGATGAGGACAACGTCAACGTCTTGAGCCACAGCCGATTTCACGGTGTCGAAGGCCACTGACGCCGGGTCTGCGCCCATGCCTTGCGTGACGACAGGAACGCCGACGCGGTCGGCCCAGATCTTAAGCTGGTCAACGGCTGCGGCGCGGAACGTGTCGGATGCGCCAAGCATCACCTTGAAGCCCGCACGCTTGAAGTTATACGCAAGTTTCCCGATTGTGGTAGTCTTTCCCACGCCGTTGACGCCGACAACCATGATGACGTATGGCTTCTTGTCTTCAGGGATGCGGAAAGTGCTGCCGTCACCGGAGTTGTTTTCCTGCAACAAAGCCATGATTTCCTCACGAAGAATCTTATTCAACTCATTGGTTCCGAGATATTTGTCACGAGCGACTCTGTCTTGGACGCGTTTTATGATTTTCAAGGTTGTGTCAACGCCAACATCAGAGGTGATGAGAATTTCCTCAAGGTTGTCGAGGACATCGTCATCGACCGTTGACTTTCCGACTATAGCTTTCGCGATGCGGTCGAAAAAACTTCTCTTCGTCTCTTTCAACCCGTGGTCGAGGTCTTCCTTGGCCTGCTCAACCTCTTCCTTGGTAATCTCCTTGACTTCAGGTTCTTCTGCAACGACAGTCCCCACCGGCTGTTCTGCCTCGGCGACCTCCACCTTTTCTTCTTTTGGAGTTTCCTCAATGTTCGTTGTAACATTTTGATTTTCAGGAGTTACAACCGGTTCCTGATTTTCTTTCTTTTTCTTGAAAAATGAAAAAAGACCCATATCTTAATTTTTTTAATTTCCCGCGAAGATAACAAAAAAACAGCTTGCACACAGCAATTTTTCAATCTTTCGTCCGCAATAAACACAAGACTTATCTTAAAATATTTGCGGAAACATACAAAACCACAAAAGCTCTCCCGCCGAAACGGGAAAGCTATTCTGTATCAATTCAAAGAACTTTCAATTATTTCTTTGCGATGTATTCCTGCACCATGTCATTCGGCACAACAGCCTCGTCGAAGTAGTATGCGCCGGTCTTCTCTGACCTTTTCATCTTGATGACCTTGGTGAACTCTTTACCTGTTAAGTGCAATGATGCAACTGCTTTCTTTGCCATATCTAAAAACTATTTAATTTCTTTATGAACTGTGACTCTCTTAAGGATTGGGTTGTACTTCTTGAGTTCCAATCTCTCTGGGGTATTCTTCTTGTTCTTCGTTGTTACATAACGAGAAGTTCCCGGAATGCCGGTGGCTTTCTGCTCTGTGCACTCAAGGATAACCTGAACGCGTGCGTCTTTAACTTTCTTTGACATATCTCTATTCCTTTCAAAATTCGGAGTGCAAAATTACAAATATTTTCATAATATTCACAATAATTGACTCAAAATTTTTTAAACTTTTATTTATACTTGTAATTTCTTAATTATCAATTTATTAACTTATTCTTTGTTGATAATTTTATTGACCAAAGCGAGTATTTCGGTTTCTTTTGCGATTGCGGCGGCCTCGATTTTAGCACCTTCGGCAACGATATTGTCGGCAAATGTTCTGTCTTTAAGACCCGCGGCGTTGATTTTAACATTGAGATAAGCTCCCATGACAGCGCTTCTGCAGCACAATGCGCCGACGCCGGCGTCTGACACTGAAGCAGGGTTTCCTTCCTTCGCCATTGCCTCGACGACATCGAACGCCTTGAACGCCACGTTCATGGTCTTGAAAGGCACCTGTGTCGCGTACTGTGACGCGAGTTCGAGGGCTTCCATCCTCGCGGCCTTGTCGGCGTCGGTCTTCTTCGGCATCTGCAACGCCGCCATGATCTTGTTGAAGGCGTTGGTGTCCTCGTCAACCAATGCGAGCAGTTCGTCCTTGATGGCCTGGCCTTTTTCAGCCCATTGCGAGAACTCTTCCCAGCGGTCGTCCCAGCCCGGCTTGTGTGACGAGAGGTTAGCGACCATAGTGCCGAGAGCCGCGCCGAGAGCACCCATATAAGCCGAGATCGAGCCGCCGCCCGGAGCCGGACTTTCACTCGCTGTCTCATTCGCAAAACCGGTGCATGTCATGTCAACGAGTTTCTTCTCGCTGCTGTCTTCGATAAGATATTCAATGACTTTCTCTTTCGGATTGAACGGTTTCAGATCATCAAGGCCCATCGACTTGACGGCGATCTTCATGATCTCATCCTCGCTGATACCGAGTGAACGCTGCTGTTTCGCAAGGTAATACTTACCGGCATCGATAAGGACTTTCTTAGGAATCAGGCCGACGATTTCGGCACCTGTCACCCGGACGCCTCTTGCCGCTGCCTTGGCGCATACCTCATCGAAGCACACGTGAACCGGCGACACGTTGATGTTGGTGATGTTCATCGAGACCTGTGCGATACCGTAAGCGTCGATGAACCAACCGATTGCCTTTGTGCCTTTAAGAGTGCCAGGAATCATGATGGTGTTGCCGTTCTCGTCCTTCATCGGCTTGTCTGTCACCTTCGGGCCCACTCTCTTCGGGCGGCCTTTCTCACGGACGTCGAACGCGATGGCGTTGGCGCGGCGTGTAGAAGTAGTGTTGAGGTTGTAGTTGATTGCAATGAGGAAGTCGCGTGCGCCGACCTGTGTGGCGCCTGTCTGTGCGACGTGCTCGTTCCATTCGTTAGGGCCGAAGTCAGGCTTCCATTCTTCCGTCCCGAGGCGGCTTGCCAGCGACTCGTACTCACCTGTGCGGCAGTAAGCGAGGTTCTGGCGTTTCGGCTGGAACGCCGCGCTCTCGTAGCAGTAGATCGGAATGTTGAGTTCTTCGCCGAAGCGTTTGCCGAGTGCGCGTGCGTATTCGACGACCTCGCTCATCTCGATGTTCGACACCGGGATGAGAGGGCACACGTCAGTCGCGCCCTGGCGCGGGTGTGCGCCGTGATGGTTGCGCATGTCGATGAGCTCGGCGGCTTTCTTCACCACGCGGAACGCGGCCTCGCACACGTTCTTAGGTTCGCCGACGAAAGTGATGACGGTGCGGTTCGTCGTCGCACCCGGGTCAACGTCAAGCAATTTCACGCCTTCGACCTTCTCGATCTCGGCTGTCACCTGATTAATGATGTTCATATCGCGGCCTTCGCTGATATTAGGAACACATTCAATTAACTGTTTCATGGTTTTATATTTTTAAATTGTTATTTGATTATCTTTTTATAAGTACGATTCTTATTCCCTCCTTGTGCGGTCAAATATCCAAACTCCGTCAATTGACGCAAATAACGTTTAGCCGTAGTTGCAGTAAATCCAAACTGGCGTATAATTTCTTCGGTGGTAATCTCATCTTTATCGGCCACAAAACCCAAAATATCGACCAATTTCTCCGCCAAATATAGTTTTATCGACCATTTATCGACCATTTCCTGCTTTAAACCCTTTTTATCGACAGTTGTATATGTTGTTGATTTAACATATTGGTTAATATCAGACCTAAGATGCCTCAAATGTAATCCTGACATACAATTAATAAAAACATCAACATCTTCGCCATCACGAGAGTCTTTGAGAGCCTGGATATATTCGGATCTTTCCTCTTTCAGAACCTTTGTCGGCAATGCGTCATACTCCATCTGAAGCAGATTCATCAGAAGCCGGCTTGTACGACCATTGCCGTCAGCCCAAGGATGAATGGTTACCAATTCATAATGCGCCCAAAAACTCAGATCATAAACAGCGCAGATGTCAGAAGCATTTATTTCGCTGCGGCGTTTGTTAAGCTCTTCACAAAAAGCAGCCAGTTTTGCCAGCACCTTCTGATATGACATATACGACTCGCCTCCAATGCCAGCTGTCACATTCAATTTCCGTAATTCTCCTTTTGCCGCTGAAAAGTCGCCACCCATCGCATGATATTCACTGCCAGTGTGCGCCATGACTTTTGACGCGAGCATTATGAGACTGTCAACAGTGATTGGAGCATGGCGCTTGATCCATTCCATGCCGTATTCGTATGCCGCCTTCAGATCGAGATTCATCATCTGCTCCGCCAGGGTTCTCTTGCCGCTGGTTATGCCTTCGTCGAACAGAAGCTGCGCCTCGATTTCTGTCACCGTCGAGCCTTCGATGGCTGTGGAATTGGCAATGATCGAGTACAGACAGAACTTCTGGAAGTCTATCTGCTCCGCAATGCGCAATGCCTTGTATTCATTTAGTACATCAAGCAACTCGTCTGTCATTTCCCGCTTCATCCGGACCATTTTTAAAAACCTGCAAAAGTACAAAAAATTTCAATGTGAAACCATCTGGCCACGAATTTCACGAATGGCACAAATTATTTTTGACGACGTGGTGCCCGCCTCGATTAGTACGCACAAAATGTCATCCAACGAGAAATGTTAGATGATGAATATTCCGATATTTTCGAGGCAAAATTATAATTTTTGGCGATTACATCCGCCGAATATTATGATTTCAACAAGTCAGTATGAGCCATTGCGACGATGTAGAACAGCATCACACTCCAAGCCGTTTTATCGTTAAAAAAGTACTGAAAATAAATGACATACGTAAACAAATTTATTATTTTTATTTACTTCGTTCACCCAGTTGGCCAGATTTCGTTCACCCAGTTGGCCAAATTCCGTTCACCCAGTTGGCGGTAATTAGCAAGCTCCATCAGCCCCTTCATTTCCCAATAACTTCCCAATGGCCGTTTGTTTTACCACCCACAAATTGAATGTTCGTCATCTTCGCGATATGGCGCAAAACCGTTCTTTTGGTCACGCCTAATAGCGACGCAATTTCCTCTGTCGTGATATTTGGTCTGTCCAAAATATGCTTTTCAATGAGTGAGTCAATTTTGTTGGCTTTGGTGACATTCTTGGTGACATCTTTGGTGACATTCTTGGTGACATTCTTGGTGACATTCTTGGTGACATTCTTGGTGACATTCTTGGTGACATTCTTGGTGACATTCTTGGTGACATTCTTGGTGA
>CALBNV010000103.1 GCA_937896895.1 uncultured Bacteroidales bacterium
GAGGAGAGTTAAAAGAGGCTGGCGCATAACACCAGCCTCGTTATTCGTTTAATTCGTGCAATTCGTGGTGAAGCTCATACAATTAGTGGTCTGACGATGCTTTCAAAGACCTTAACTCCCGTTTCAATGATTCTGTCCTCGAACTCGTAGTCGGGGTTGTGGAGCGGCAGGTGGTCAGTGCCGCAGCCGAGTCCGAACATCGCGCACGGGCACACGCCCGCGAAACGCCCGAAGTCCTCCGACCAGCGGAACGGCTCGTCGAGATATTGGTATTCGAGGCCGAGGCTCTCGGCGGCATTTCTTATCGCAACTACTTCATTGTCAGAGTTCATCGTGGCCGGAAACGCCTCGTGTATGCTGCTGTTGAAGCGTAATCCATGCTTGTCGGCGACCATCTTGCAGAGTTGCACCACGTCGGCGGTGAGGTGTTGCAGCTTGTCGTTGTCGTACGACCGCAGCGTCATCCAGATCTCCGCGTGACCCGGCGCGACGCCGAACGTCTCCTCACCGAGGACAGCGTGCGTGACGGTGAGCATCGTCAGCGGCACCTCGTCTAAAAGCATGTCGGCCTTCTTCTTGAAGATGTCGAGCAACGCCGCCATCACGTGCATCGGGCTGCGCCCCGTCTCCGGCTGCGAGGCGTGCGCGGTGACACCTTCAAAGATGAGCTTCAGCCCCAACGAAGCCGCCGCAAAACAGCCGTTCTTTATCAAAATCATGTTTTTCTCATACCCCGGAAGATTGTGGAGCGCAAATGCCACATCAGGCTTAATCTGTTGAAACTGTGGGTCTTCGAGAACCGCCTTGGCACCCTGTCCGGTCTCTTCGGCAGGCTGGAAGAGCAGCACCACCTCGCCGTTGTCGGGGCGTCTCTCCGCGAGCCGTTGCGCCAGTCCCGCGATGATGGCGGCGTGACCGTCGTGACCGCAGCGGTGCGAGCAACGGCGTACGCCCTCGGGGATGTTCAGCGCGTCGATGTCGCCGCGCACCATGACACGACGGCCATTGTTTTTGCCTTTGAAAACGACAGCGATGCCGTTGCCGCCGATGTTGCGGATGTGAACGTCGGGGTTTAATTTCTCAAGAAAAGCGTTGAGTATCTCATTGGTTTTCACTTCCTTGCCGGAAATCTCGGCACTGTCGTGAAGCGTATGTCTCAAGTTGATGATGTCTTGCATGATGTTTGGAGTTGAAAGTTTGTAAAGTTAGAAAGTTTATAAAGTTTGTGAAGTTGAAAGATTCTTTTAAAATCGCCGCAAAATTACATAAAAACATCTTTCGTGAATAATTATTATTCCTTTAAAAAATTTTCGTATTTTTGCGCTTTGGAAAATTAGGAAATAACAGTAATGAATATACTTTATCCACTGAAATTCACGCCAAAGTTCAAGGAGAAAGTCTGGGGCGGCCAGAATGTCAAGACGTTGCTGCACAAGGACTTCGGCAGTTTGATGAACTGCGGCGAGATGTGGCTTCTCTCCGGCGTCGAAGGCGAAAACAGCGTTGTGTGCAACGGGAATTTCGAGGGCGATGAACTCAACGACCTCGTGGAGACGTTCATGGGCGACCTCGTCGGAGAACATGTATTCGACAAATACGGTGAGACTTTCCCGTTGTTAATCAAGATAATAGACCCGCTGACGTGGCTTTCGGTGCAGGTCCATCCCGATGATGAGATTGCGCAGAAGATCGGCCTCGAAAACGGCAAGACCGAGATGTGGTACGTGTTGAATGCCGAAAAAGACGCCGAACTCGTCACCGGATTCAGCGAAGAGGTGACGAAAGAACAGTTCAAACGTCTCCTTGATGAGAAGAAAGTGGAGCAAGTGCTTAATTATGAAAAGGTTGAGGCAGGCGACGTGTTCTTCATCCCGGCAAGGCGCATCCACGCCCTCGGACCGGGCTGCATGGTGGCGGAGATCCAGCAGACAAGCGACACGACATACCGCGTCTATGACTGGGACCGCATCGACCAATACGGCATGTACCGCGAACTACATGTGCCACAGGCACTTTACACCTTGGATTTCAAGAAAGAAGACAGCTACAGGACAGAGTACGACCGGACGAAGAAAGACGCAACCGTCGAGATGGTGAGCTGCCCATATTTCACAACCAACTTCATCAACCTCGACGCGACATTGGCGAAGGACTACTCCGAACTCGACTCATTCGTGATTCTGATGAGCGTGGGCGGAAATTTCACTCTGAGATACGATGGCGGCGAAGAAAACGTCAGCTTCGGTGAGTGCATCTTGATTCCGAACGCGGTGAACAAAGTGGAGATTCACGCTCAGGGCGAATGCAGGATTTTGGAGAGTTATATTTTGTAAATAATTGATAAATAAATAATTGTACAATTTTAAAACGTTTTAAAAAATGAAAAAGTTATTATCATTCATCCTTTTGGGATTTCTGGGCTTCGGCATGATGGCTCAAGAGAAGTCAGACCTCCCGAACATCACTTTGAAGAACCTTGACGGCGAGAGCGTCAACGTGTCGGAAATCAGCAACGACGGCAAGCCGTTCGTGATGACATTCTGGGCGACATGGTGCGGGCCGTGCGTGAAGGAACACAACGCCCTGACCGACGTTTACGACGACTGGGTTGAGGAGACAGGTGTGAAGATCGTCTCCGTCTCCATCGACGACTCGCGCTCCTCGGCACGCATCAAGCCTTTCGTCGAAGGCAAGGGCTGGCCTTTCGAGATCCTCCTCGACGTGAACAAGGAACTCGCACGCGCCATGAACGTCGTGAACCCGCCTCACACTTTCCTCTTTGACGGCAACGGCAAGGTCGTGTGGCAGCACACAGGCTACCTCGAAGGCGGCGAAGAAGATGTCTTTAACGAAATCAAGAAACTCATAGAGAAATGAAGAAGATATTGATTCTCGTGGCTGCAATCATTTGCTCCACAATGACATACGGACAATCTGTCCTCTCCGGATCGCGCGTGAGCGGCAGCTTCCAGGTTGACGGTAACTACTACTGGCCCGACAGCGGCATCGGCATCACCGAAGAGAACATCAACGGCGAGAAGTTCGGCGCCTACGGATTCGGGAAGCTGCAATACAACCTCGGCGACTTCACCGCCGGGATGCGTTTCGAGGCTTACCAGAACACACCGATGTCGGGCTTCGACATGAGGACCAAAGGCATGGGCGTGGCTAACTTCTTCGCCACATACGACAACGGCACCGTGGGCTTCACCGTCGGTGACATCTACGACCAGTTCGGCAACGGCTTGATTTTCAGGACTTACGAAGAATGGACTCTCGGCTTCGACAACTCGCTCCGTGGCGTACGCGCCGTATATCGTCCGGTCAACGGAGTGACAGTCAAGGGCCTGTACGGAATGCAGCGGCTTTATTGGGAGCCGTATTACAACGAAAACACCAACGCGCCGACAAGAGGCCTCGTGCGCGGCGCCGACGCCGAATGGGACATCAACCAGAGCATCGCGGCGATCAGCGACGCGGATGTGAGGGCCATCGTCGGAGCGAGCTTCGTGAACAAATACGAAAACGAGAAGACACGCGAGGTGGGCGGCGTCATCTACAACCTCCCGCAGAACGTGGCGGCATACGCCGGACGCGCGAATCTCGGGTTCTGGAGATTCAACCTCGGCGCCGAATACGCCCGCAAGATCAACGACCCGTCGGCGTTCAACAACTGGATCTACCGCGACGGACAGGAACTTCTGGCGTCGTTGTCATACACGCAGAAAGGCCTCGGCGCCGTGCTTCAGGTGAAACGCGTTGACAACATGAGCTTCAAGTCGGACCACTCCGCCACGCAGAACGACCTCGACCTCGGCTTCGTGCCGCCGCTCAACTACACGCACACGCACAGCCTGCCCTCGATGTTCTCTTACGCCTCGCAGCCGCTCGGCGAGATGGGAATCCAGTTCCAGATCAACTACATAATTCCAAAGAAGACCGCCCTCGGCGGGAAATACGGGACAAAACTCGCGTTCAACTACAGCCAGGTCAATGACATCAAACGCGACTCCATCTCGTTCAACGGCAATAATGTCCTGAATATGCCAGGTACAAAAGGCTACAAATCAGACTTCTTCGCCATCGGCGACCGCATGTTCTACCGTGACTTCAACTTCGAGATCGACAAGAAGATAAGCAAGAAATGGAATCTCACCCTGATGTACATCAACCTGTATTACGACATGGAAGTCATTGAGAATCATCCGGGCGCAGAAGTAGTCAAGGCGAACATCGCCTTCGGCGAGGTGATTTACAAGATCAACAGCAAACACAGCCTGCGTCTTGAGATGCAGCACATGTGGGACAACGTCGGGAAGAATCACGAGATCGAGGAAGGCCACGAGGCATATTACGTGAAACGCGGCAACTGGGCGGCGTTCCTCCTGGAATACACCATCGCGCCGAAATGGTTCGTCTCTGTCGCCGACAAATACAACTACGGCAACCCCATCGCCGACAACCGCGACCATTACTTCACCGGCTCGTTCGGCTTCATCAAAGACCAGACACGTATCGCCATCAGCGGCGGCCGTCAGAGCGAAGGCCTCGTCTGCGTCGGCGGCGTGTGCCGTGCAGTGCCTGCATCGAGCGGCGTGCAATTGACAATAACGACCTCATTCTAAAAAAATACGAATAAAATGAAAAAATTATCATTAATACTTGTAGGCATGGCGGTCGCTTTCGCCATGTCGTCATGCGACAAACTTGATGAACCATATTTCATCGAACCTGTCGTGAGTGAAACCATTCCTTTGACAAATGAAGATACAATAAACTTTGACGGGAAGATTGTGGTGCTTCTCGAAGACTATACCGGCGTGAAATGCAACAACTGCCCGGCGGCTGGCGAGATCGCGCTTCAGCTTCAGCAGCAATACGAACACCAGCTTATCGTTTTGGGTGTCCATCCGAGAACCCCAAATCAGAATCCCTCCGGCGGCTGCCCTGATTTCAGAACCGACGATGGCGAAGAGTGGAGGAGCTTTTTCAACATTAGTGCATTCCCGAACGGACTCGTCAACCGCAACGGCGTGGTCGGGCCGGCGGAATGGGCGACGGCTGTGGGAGACGTCATCGACAACCCGGCTCCGGCGAGAATGGTCATCAAATCAGAGTACGACGACGCTGACAGAGAGCTGAAACTCAGCGTCCACACGAAGATTCTCACCGACCTGCCGAAGTCGAGACTGACAATCTGCATGATGGAAGACAATATCTTGGGCAAACAGGTCACCTCGAATGGCATTGACACCGCCTACATGCACCGTCATGTGTTCCGCGGCACAGCCGACGGCATCACATGGGGCAGAAATCTCGGCGGTGAGGATCTGAAGGCCGGCATGAACTTCATCACGAATTTCAAATTCAACGTCGATGAGAAATACTATGACGAAGAGTTCTACATCGTGGCATTCATTGCCGACGAGAGCAGTAAGGAAGTCTATATGGCCGCAGAGAAGAAGATAAAATGAAAAAGGAGGTCTTCGGACCTCCTTGCCTTGTAGCGGGGGTGTCAGAGCGAAGGCCTCGTCTGCGTGGGCGGCGTGCAATTGACAATAACGACCTCATTCTAAAAAATACGAATAAAATGAAGAAATTATCATTAATACTTGCGGGCATGGCGGTCGCTTTCGCCATGTCGTCATGCGACAAATCGAAAACCTCATATTTCAAAGAGCCTGTCGTGAGTGACACCATCCCTTTGGCAAAAGAAGACACGATAAACTTTGACGGAAAGATTGTGGTGCTTCTCGAAGACTACACCGGCGTGAAATGCAACAACTGCCCGGCGGCTGGCGAGATTGCGCTTCAGCTTCAGCAGCAATACGGACATCAGCTCATCGTGCTCGGTGTCCATCCGAAAGGAGTCCTTCAGAATCCAGCCGGCGGCTTCCCTGATTTCAGGACCGACGACGGCAACGAGTGGAACAACACCTTCAATATCGGGGCATACCCCAACGGACTTGTCAACCGCGGCGAAGTGGTCGGCTCGGCGAAGTGGGCGGAAAAAGTTGAAAAAGCGATGGCAGGTGAAGCTCCGGCGAGAATGGTCATCAAATCGGAATACGATGACGCGGACAGAGAGCTGAAACTCAGCATCCACACAAAGATTCTCACCGACCTGCCGAAGTCGAATCTGACAATCTGCATGATGGAAGACAATATCTTGGGCAAACAGGTCACCTCGAATGGCATTGACACCGCCTACATGCACCGTCATGTGTTCCGCGGCACAGCCGACGGCATCACATGGGGCAGAAATCTCGGCGGTGAGGATCTGAAGGCCGGCATGAACTTCATCACGAATTTCAAATTCAACGTCGATGAGAAATACTATGACGAAGAGTTCTACATCGTGGCATTCATTGCCGACGAGAGCAGTAAGGAAGTCTATATGGCCGCAGAGAAGAAGATAAAATGAAAAAGGAGGTCTTCGGACCTCCTTGCCTTGTAGCGGGGGGCGGATTTGAACCACCGACCTTTGGGTTATGAGCCCAACGAGCTACCGGACTGCTCCACCCCGCATCATGTTTGAAATGCGAGTGCAAAATTACATCTATTTTCCGCTCGTGTCAAGTGTTTTTTTAATTTTTTTGAAAATATTTTGGAAATATTATAATTAATATGGATCATAAAGCAGGTTACGTCAATATAATTGGCAAGCCAAATGTCGGAAAATCAACGCTTATGAACGATTTGGTGGGCGAGAAAATCTCCATCATAACGTCGAAGGCGCAGACCACACGTCACCGCATTTTGGGCATCGTGAACGGTGACGACTTCCAGATTGTGTTCTCCGACACCCCCGGAATCATCAAGAAACCGGCCTACAAGATGCACGAAATAATGAATCAGTTCATCAATGTAGCTTTCATCGACGCCGATTTGATACTCTACGTCGTAGATATTACGGACAAGAAAATCGATGAGGAGACAATAGAAAGGGTGAAGAAAACGAACCTCCCGGTGTTCGTCTTGCTCAACAAGATTGACCTGTCGAGTCAGGACGAGGTGGCAAAAGCGGTTGAATTCTGGCAGAGCGCACTGCCGGAATCGACGGTGTTCCCCGTGTCGGCATTGCATCAGGCGAACATAAAATTCGTGTTCGAGAGCATCATCGAGAAACTGCCGAAATGCCCGCCGTACTTCCCGAAAGACGAGCTTACCGACCGCTCGATGCGTTTCTTCATCACCGAAATCATCCGCGAGAAAATCCTTCTGAACTATCAGCAGGAGATACCTTACTGCGTGGAGGTCGCCGTCGATGCCTACGAGGAGAGCAAGAGCCTCATCAACATCAAGGCCACGATCTACGTCTCGCGCGACTCGCAGAAGGCTATAATAATAGGTAGGGGCGGCAGCGCGATAAAGAAAGTCGGCATACAGTCACGCGCCGACATCGAGGAGTTCGTCGGGAAGAAGGTGTTCCTCGACCTCAACGTGAAGGTTGACAAGGACTGGCGTGACAACGAGGAGGAGCTGAGACATTTCGGGTACGAAGCGTGATTTTGTTAAGAGTTAAAAGAGGAGAGATAAGAGAGCCGCGTAGCGGTTTCATATCCGTAGAAATTAGAAATGAATTGAAAACGAGCCGCATAGCGGTTCCATATCCGTAAAAACATGAGCAATATAGTAGCAATAGTAGGAAGGCCGAATGTAGGCAAATCGACATTATTCAACCGTCTGGTGCAGTCGCGCCAGGCCATTGTGGAAGCCACGAGCGGTGTCACGCGCGACCGTCATTACGGCCACAGCGACTGGTGCGGCAAGACGTTCACGGTGATTGACACCGGCGGCTATGTCGTCGGTTCCGAAGACATTTTTGAGGAGGAGATCAGGAAACAGGTTGACCTCGCCATCGACGAGGCTGACGTCATCATCTTCGTCGTTGACGGTCAGGAAGGCATCCACGTCCTCGACGAAGACGTCGCAGTCATCTTGCGCAGATGCAAGAAGCACGTGATCCTCGCGGTCAACAAGACCGACATACCGAGCAAGTTCGGGCAGGCGGCGGAGTTCTACGCCCTCGGCCTCGGCGAGATCTTCCCGTTCTCGGCGATGACCGGCACAGGCACCGGCGAGCTTCTCGATGAGGTGATGAAATATCTGCCGCAGGACGAGACGGAAGACTATTCCGGGCTTCCGAGGTTCGCCGTCGTGGGACGCCCAAACGTCGGCAAGTCGTCGATAATCAACGCGTTCCTCGGACAGGAGCGACATATCGTGACCGACATCGCCGGCACGACACGCGACACCAACAACACGCGTTTCAACGCCTTCGGCATGGACTTCATGCTCGTTGACACCGCCGGACTGCGCAAGAAATCGAAGGTGTATGAAAACATCGAGTTCTATTCGGTGATGCGTTCCATCCGCGCCATCGAGGAGTGCGACGTCGCCGTGCTGATGATCGACGCGACGCAGGGATTCGAGTCACAGGACATGAACATCCTGCGTCTCATCGAGAAAAACAAGAAAGGCCTCGTCATGGTCGTCAACAAATGGGACCTGATAGAGAAAGACTCCAACACTCACCTCAAGTTCGAGAACGCCATCCGCGAGAAGACAGCGCCGTTTGTCGATTACCCGATAATCTTCACCTCGGCTATCAACAAGCAGAGGACGTTCAAGGTGCTTGAGACACTGCATGATGTCTATGAGAACCGTGAGCGTAAAGTGCCGGTGCGTGAGCTGAACGACACTATGCTTGAGATCATCAACTCGCAGCCTCCGCAGATAGCGTCGCGTGGCAGATTCCTGAAAATCAAGTATATAACGCAACTCAAGAGCCCGACACCGCAGTTCATCTTCTTCTGCAACCTGCCGAAGGACGTCAAGGAACCGTATGTGCGCTATCTTGAGAACAAAATCAGGAGTCTGTGGGACTTCCACGGAGTGCCGATACAACTGTTTTTCAGGGAGAAATAATGGAAAACGACGAGTTGAGGATAGACAAATGGCTGTGGTGTGCGCGATTGTTCAAGACGCGCACCCTGGCGGCCGACGCCTGCAAGGGCGGCAAGGTGAAAGTCAACGACGTGTCGGTGAAACCGTCGCGCGACGTGAGGATCGGCGAGGTCATCGCGGTGCAGCAAGGACAGCTTCACAAGGTTGTCGAAGTGCTGAGCATCCCCAAAAGCAGGGTGTCGCCGAAAGACGTGACGAACATCTATGCCGACAGGACGCCGGCGGAGGAATACGAGCGCATCGAGTTCATGCACGCCTACAAGACCGAGTTCCGCGACAAAGGCACGGGCCGCCCGACGAAGAAAGAACGCAGGATCCTCGACAAGCTCAAAGGCGAAGATTGACGAGATTATATTGAAAACAAATGAATAATATTGAAGAAATAATTGAAAAACTGGACCTTGCGCCTCATCCCGAAGGCGGCTGGTACCGTCAGGTCTTCGGCAACGACGCTGACGGCAAGAAACATATCTCCACGATTTACTACATGCTCAACGGCGGGAACTTCTCGGCGTTCCACCGCCTGCACGGCATGACGGAAATATGGTACCATCACGCAGGGACGCAGCTCGACATCCATATCATCGGCCTTGACGGGAAGCTGACCACGCATCATCTCTCCGCCGGCGGCGAGATGCAGGTCGTGATAACACCCGGGCAGTGGTTCGCCGCCGAAATACCATCGCGACAAGGCTTCTGCCTCGTAGGTTGCGCCGTCGCACCGGCGTTTGAGTTTGAGAACTTCGAACTCGGAAAGAAAGAGGAACTGTTGAAAGAGTTCCCGCAATATGAAGAAATCATTGAAAGACTTTGCAGATGAATTTTAATTAAGGAAAAATGAAATACCAATACAGGACAGAAGGCACATGCAGCCAGGCGATTGAGTTTGAGATCGAAGACGGCATCTTGAGGAACGTGCAGTTTTACGGCGGGTGCAACGGCAACACGCAGGGTGTAGCCCGCCTCGTCGAGGGCATGAAAGCGGAAGATGTTGTCGCTCGCCTCGAAGGGATACGCTGCGGCTTCAAACCCACGTCGTGCCCCGACCAGCTCAGCCGCGCGATAAAGGCGGCACTGGAGAAAAAGGAGAATTAGCCAGATGATTTCAGACGTTCAAAATATCAATATCGCGGAGTACGACTATCCGCTTCCCGACGGGAGAATTGCGAAATATCCTTTGGCCGAGAGAGATGCATCAAAACTTTTGGTGCTAAAAGACAATGAGATACATGAAGATCATTTCAGGAACATCGGCAAGTATCTTCCTGAAAAATCAGTTTTGGTCTTCAATGAGACGAAGGTGGTGCGTGCGCGTCTTCAGTTCGTGAAAGACTCCGGCGCCGCCATCGAGGTGTTCTGCCTGGAGCCGATAACGGGCGACGGCGACTATCAGCTCGCGTTCTCCGCCGGCTCGCCCGTCGAGTGGCGCTGTCTCGTCGGCAACTCACGCCGCTGGAAAGACGGGCCGCTCACGATGCCGCTGAAAATTAAAGACAAAGACGTTACTCTGGTCGCCGAGCGCATGGAGAAGACCGACGCTTATTCTGTGATACGTTTCTCATGGAATCCGGCTGACGTCAGCTTCGCGGAGGTGCTTGAAACGGCCGGTGAGATTCCGCTCCCGCCGTATCTTCACCGTGAGGCGGAGGCCGGCGACCGCGAACGCTACCAGACCGTGTTCGCGAAGTATGAAGGCTCCGTCGCCGCCCCCACAGCATCGTTGCATCTCACCAAACCGCTGATAGCCAAACTGAAAGAACAGGGCCACGACATCGAAGAGGTGACACTCCACGTCGGAGCCGGCACCTTCCGCCCCGTCGCCACCGACACCATAGGCGAACACGAGATGCACTCCGAGTCGATAATAGTAAGAAGACAATGCATCGAACATCTGCGCGACAACATCGGCCGCACAATCATTCCGGTAGGCACGACATCAATGCGCACCATCGAGTCGGTCTATTGGATCGGCGTGATGTTCATCGAACAAGGCTTTGAGGAACGCAGCATCCATGTGAACCAATGGTTTCCGTATCAGAAGAGAGAAACTCTGCCGACAGCGAAGGAGTCGCTCGACGCGATCTTGAAATATCTCGACATTCACCACCTCGACGCGCTTCATGCCACGACCGCCCTGATGATCGCGCCGTCGTGCCCGATAAGAATCACCAAGGCATTGATTACCAACTTCCATCAGCCGAAAAGCACCTTGCTGCTATTAGTGTCGGCACTCATCGGCGACCGCTGGAAAGATGCGTACCGCTACGCCATCGACCACGACTTCAGGTTCCTGAGCTACGGCGACAGCTGCCTGTTTGTACCCAAACCTTTTTAACCAAAACCCAAACCAAAACTCCACCCTCAACTCTCCAAACTTAAAACTCTTTTAACTTTACTCTTTACTCTTTTAACTGAAAAAACTCCACTCTCAAC
>CALBNV010000104.1 GCA_937896895.1 uncultured Bacteroidales bacterium
GATTCGAACCCTGGACCCATTGATTAAGAGTCAATTGCTCTACCAACTGAGCTAAGGATGCATCTTTGATTTCGGGTGCAAAAGTACTGCTTTTTTCTTTACCTGCAACATTTTTTTTTATTTTTTTATATCCCTATTGATATTCAGCATTTTTTTGTACTTTTGCAACCTCATTGAGGCTCATTTTTTATGAAAATAACAGGTTTTACATACGTCAGAAATGGTATTAATTACCAATATCCATTCGTCGAATCAATAAAATCGGCACTTACTATTGTCGATGAAATGATTGTGGTTGTGGGCGATTCGACCGACGGGACACGTCAGGCTGTTGAAAATATTAACTCTGAAAAAATCCGTATCATTGACTCAGTATGGGATATGGACCTCCGTAAAGACGGGAAAATTTTCGCCATTCAGACAAATATAGGTCTTCTTGAAGCAAAGGGCGACTGGCTGCTCCACATCCAAGCTGACGAGGTTCTTCATGAGTCGGCCAGGGAACAGATAATAAAGTATATGGAAATCGCCGACAAATACGATGACATTGACGGCCTGCTCTTCCATTACTACCACTTTTGGGGCGACTATAATCACATCCGTACGACACGCAAAGTCCATCCGTACGAAATAAGAGCCTTCAAACCTAACCGTAATGTCTTCTCATACAAGGATTCACAAGGTTTCAGAAAATATTCATCGTACGAGAATTATCTCGCAGGCGAGAAAGGTGAAAAACTGAAAGTCATCGACTGTGGGGTCATGATTTATCATTATTCATATTGCAGAAACCCGAAGTTAATGCAGCAGAAAACCAAGTTTTTCGCAAGATTCTGGCATAATAATGAAGAACTTGATGCAAAATTCAAAGAAGCTGACTTCGATTATAATGATGTTGACCGTCTGTGCGAATTTAAAGGTGAACACCCTGTTTTCATGAAAGATACTATCAAAAAGAAAGACTGGGATTTCACCTACGACCCATCGAAATCAACCATGAATTTCAAGGAAAAATTTCTGATGTGGCTCGAAAAACGCCTGCACCGTGAACTTTTCAGATATACAAACTATATCCTCGTAAAAGACTTAGATAAAAGACGCTGATTCAGCACGATAATTTTTGACACTAACTATTTAAAGTACATAATCATGGCATTTAACCTTAGAAACAGAAACTTTCTGAAGCTTTTAGACTTCACACCAGAGGAAATCAAATTCTTCCTTAAACTCGCTGCTGACCTCAAGACAGCCAAGTACACAGGCACGGAACAGCCTACTCTGAAGGGCAAGAACATCGCTCTCATTTTCGAAAAGACATCAACACGTACACGTTGCGCTTTCGAAACAGCCGCCTACGACCAGGGTGCACACGTCACCTACCTCGGCCCGACAGGTTCACAGATCGGCGTCAAGGAGTCGATGAAAGACACAGCACGCGTCCTCGGTCGCATGTATGACGGCATCGAATACCGCGGCTTCGCACAGAAGACAGTCGAAGAACTCGCCAAATACGCAGGCGTGCCGGTATGGAACGGCCTCACAAACGAGTTCCACCCGACACAGATCCTCGCCGACTTCCTCACAATGCAGGAACACGTTGACAAACCTCTCAACCAGGTCAGTTACGCTTACGTCGGCGACGCACGCTTCAACATGGGCAACTCACTCATGGTCGGCGGCGCGAAGATGGGCATGGACGTCCGCATCGTCGCCCCGAAAGAACTGTGGCCTGCACAGGACCTCATCGACACCTGCAAGGAAATTGCAAAGGAGACTGGCGCAACAGTGACAGTGACCGACAACGTCGAAGAAGGCGTCAAAGGCTGCGACTTCATCTACACCGACGTCTGGGTATCAATGGGCGAACCGGCTGAAGTGTGGGCTCAGAGAATCAACCTCCTCCGTCCTTATCAGGTCAACAAGAAGATGATGGAGATGACAGGCAACCCGAACTGCAAGTTCATGCACTGCCTGCCGGCTTACCACAACCTCGAGACACAGGTCGGACGCGATGTCAACAAACAGTTCGGTCTCGACGGCATCGAAGTAACTGAAGAAGTGTTCGAAGGCAAGAACTCTATCGTGTTCGACGAAGCCGAAAACCGTATGCACACAATCAAGGCCGTCATGGTCGCAACTCTCGGAGATTAATCAGTTAAGAGAGTAAAGAGTAGAGTTAAGAGAAAGCCTCCGCCGGAAATCCGGCGGAGGCTTGTTTTTAAGATTTATTGACAAATCCTATCAGTCAAATATTGATTTCTTCATTTTATTAACCTTTATCCTCAATCCGACATTTACACTGAACTGAATATTGTGCATTTTCACACCACCCATGTCAATCAAATCCTCATCGCCTGAATTGAGATTCGTGAAACTATAACGCTGGGCGACACTCAAAAACGAACGGACTCGCCTTCCCCAAACCCAACTAAACTCCACCTCGCACACTTCAGCAAAGTCAAATTTGTTCTCGGTGTCAAACTCCTCCTTGTGTGACACACCATTGTAAACATATTTCATCTTCGACGACGCCAAATAACCAAACTGAACGCCTATCTTCGGAGCAACCGAAAACTTCCTGTCAACTCTGCCAAAGCGGTAGCCGAACATCAACGGCACTGATACATAATTGAACTTGAAATTGATCTTATCCAAAGGATATTCAAGCAACGACTCAAGTTCTTCAAGATTATTCAAAATATAACCCGACTCATTGTAAGTCAATGCAGTCTCAATGATGTACGGCTTCTTGAACTGATGCTGGTACCTGACACCGCCGACGAAACCGCCTTTCATCATCGAATGACTTTTCAAATCGTAGTTGTCGTTTCCGAAAACCATTCCACTGAAATTGCCACCCAAGGCAGGAATGACAAAATCTTCCTGCGCTTTGACATCAGCGACTGTTATCGCCAAAAGTAAAATTATAACTAACCTCTTCATTTCTGACTGTCATTTTTTAATAAAATTCATAAACTTCCTTATCTCGGTTTGTGAGCTTGATTTTCACACCGGCATTTCCGGTAATCACATACTGGCGAATACCGGGAATTTCATAACCTTCAACAACATTCGCGATGTTTGAATACGTAATGATGTCCCATCCATCCCTTCCGTTTACGTTCACAAAAATGCTCATCACGCTGTTTATTTTCCAGGCTAATTCAAGTTCGAGCACGCAACGCCAATCAACTTTGTTGTCAACCTTCGCATCGTACTTCTCTCCTTGGAATTCTGCGGAAGTATTCACAAAGAAACTCGGAACGACACCTACCTTTGGCGAAATGCTGAAATTATCATTTTCACCAAGATAGAAATTATAACCTAACAATAACGAAACGGAAATGAAATCATTATGGAAGTCAATTCTTTCCATCAAATTCGTTTCCGGAACCGTCAGGCTGTAGCCGCATTTGTTATAGAACGACTGCAACTCAACGAGAAATGGTTTCTTAAACTCATGCTGAACCTTCAAACCAGCCGAAAAACCAGTTTTCATTCCTGTATAGTCCTGCATTTTAAAAACATCGTCTTTGATTTCCACGCCGCTGCCATTGACACCGCCAAATGCGGAAAGCGAAAACCCCGACTGTGCATTGATATTCAATGCAATTATTAAAATTATAATAAATGTTGAAATTTTTTTCATTTTAATTTTTTAAATAAACTACGCCTTAATAAATAGGTTTATTATACATTTGTTTTATTCTTTATATATCATATTACTACTTTGATTCATAAAGTTAATCAACACCTATTTTTCATAAATTCTATTAAGCCGCAAAATTAAAACTAATTTTTCAAATATTTTCTTTTTATAAAAAAAATATTGCCAGATGACAAACCATATTGCATTTTCAAATTAAAAAATAATATTAAACAAAATGAAAATATTATAATTTTGCGCTTTAAATTTATGATATGGATTTTATAACTATTCTCGGAATTGGAGTAGCACTTTCGATGGACGCTTTTTCGGTTTCAATTTGTAAAGGTTTGGCTACCAAGAAGTTCTCTTTCAGAACTGCTGTCATCTGCGGAATCTGGTTCGGTGGTTTTCAAGCCCTGATGCCTGTCATCGGTTATTTTTTGGGAACGCAGTTTGAGCATCTCATAGTTGCAATAGATCATTGGATTGCTTTCGGACTACTTTTATTAATTGGTGCCAACATGATCCGCGAAGCCTTTTTCGATGACGAGTCAGAAAAGCCAGACTCAACAACAGGCTTCAAGACGATGTTTCTGCTTGCCGTCGCAACCAGCATCGACGCCTTGGCCGTTGGCGTGTCGTTCGCCTGCCTACAAGTAAACATCTGGGTCTCCATATTAACAATAGGTGTGACGACCTTCATCTTCAGTTTTGGCGGCGTCGCCATCGGAAACTTCTTCGGCTCACGCTATTCAAAGACTGCCGAAATAACAGGCGGCGTGATACTCATCCTTATCGGCATCAAAATACTTCTCGAACACTTGAGTTTTTTTTGATTTTATAATAAGAATAAATAAAAAATTTTAACATTAATAAGATATTGTTGATAACTATTTAATAAATTGATAATCAATTTTATATATTAAAAATTAATGTTGAAAACCATGTTAAACAGATGTAAAAAAATAATAATAACTTCACAATAATGTCAATAAAATTTAAACAAAAGAAGTTGTCATTATTTTTAAACAAACTTATCAACTTTTAAACATAAATTTTGTTAATAACTTTTAATTATTGATTTACAAACATATATAAAAAAGCTAAAAACAATCAATTTTTATAACTTGTTCAAAATAAGCAAAAAAGCGGTTGTGGCATTTTAATTTTTTTTCTACTTTTGTAAAAATTTTTCAACTTTTGCGTAATGAATAAAATAATTCCTATAGCATCAGACCATGGTGGATTTGCCATGAAGCAGTATATCATTGAAAAACTGAAAGATAGCGGTTACGAAGTTAAAGATTATGGTTGTCATTCAGAGGAGAGTGTCGATTATCCTGACATGATTCATCCGTTGGCAAAAGATATAGAAGACGGCAAATATCCACTTGGGATTATTCTTTGCGGAAGTGGCAACGGCGCACAGATGACCGCGAATCACCATCACAATGTGCGTGCTGCTCTTTGTTGGAACGTCGAACTCGGAAAATTGGCGCGTCAGCATAACGATGCAAACATCCTTGCTCTGCCGGGTCGTTTCATCAGCAACGAAACAGGTTGGGAGATTGTCAGGGCTTATCTTACAACTGATTTTGAAGGTGGCCGTCACACACGCCGTGTTGAGAAAATTGAAGTCAAGTAAATATGTCTGAAAGTTCGTTTTTCAAGCAAAACGTAGATAAGATAGTTGCCGATGATGAATTTCGCGGCAAGATGAACGCCCGTTACGACTTTTTCAAGAAAGTCGTGATGAACAGCGCGAGTCATTACTCCGATTTTGAGCTTGAGAAGTCGAGGGCTTTCAACATCCGCAACAGGGCTTTCAGGAATTATGACAAGCTCTTGGTTGATTTTGAGACGAATTGCCTCAGCAACGGTGTCACGGTGAAATGGGCGCGTGATGCCGAGGAAGCGAAACAGATGGTCTATGACATCATAGTCGGGGAAAAAGCGAAAAATATCATCAAGACCAAAAACACTGTTGCCGAAGAAATTGGATTACTTTCATTTTTGAAGATGAAGAAAATGAATGTAAGTGAAACAAATTCAGGCGATTTCATTTGTTATTGCGATGATGAGCGTCCGTCAGATTCGCAACATCCGGCGGCACATCTCACTTTGCATGAAATATCAGAGCGTTTCACGGATAAGTTTTCGGTAAAACCTAACCTGAAACCTAATCAGCTGATGACGATAGTTCGTAAAGTATTAAAAAACAGCTATATAAATGCTGACATTGCTATAACCGGCGCTAATTTCTTTGTTTCTGACACTGGAGGCATCGTCATCTCCGAAGACGAAGGCAATGTCATGAAATCCATCGCATCAGCCGGAAAACATGTGGTTTTGACAGGCATTGACCGACTTGTGGCGACGCTCGATGATATGTCAACGCTTTTGCCGCTGTCGTCAATTTATGAAGTATCAAGAAACAGAGTATCAGCTAATTATATTTTCGCCAACAAACCTGATTTTCTTATTTTGGTTGATAATGGTCGTTCGGTTGTCATTGAAAAAGAGTATCAGCGTCAGATTATGACTTGTTTGGATTGTGGAGGTTGTCACAGCATTTGTCCGATTTTCAACACGATAGGCGGTCATGTCTATGAGATGTCGTTGCCAGGGCCTGTCGGAACGGTGATAAAACCAATAATTGAAGGCGCTGAGTCAGCATCGCATTTCGCCACACTCTGCACATCTTGCCATCAATGCGATGATTATTGTCCGATGAACATAAAAATCAGCGACTTGATCCTTCGCAACAGAATGGATGTCGTTAAGGAAAACAGGTCGCTGATAGATGAGAAAAACATGTTTTTATTCATGAAAAAGAGAGTTGAAAACCGTAAGAACATGGACAAGCAGAATATGTTTATCAACATGGAATATAGGCAGTTGATGAAGAAAAAATGGGGAATAAGACGTGTGATACCTTCATTCGCTGAAAAAACTTTTTCACAACTCTGGAAAGAAGCGAATGGAATAACGGAAAAGTAAATGTTAAAAAAAATTTAATAAATAATTTTACAATTTCAAAAATATGAAAAAGTTACTTTTATCAATGATTTTTGCGCTCACAAGCTTGGTTGTGTTTGCGCAGGTTGAGATTACAGATGATTTCAACAGTTACAGTGAAGGCACTTTCAACGGCCAAGGCGGTTGGAAAGCCGTGAAACACAGTGCCGGCGGCGGCGTGCTGAAAATCGAATATGTCGGCGGCGACGGAACCACCACGCCTGACGAGACACTCGGCGTCTTCTTCGATGCTGCCAACACCAACTTCGGCGAGATTGCCACACACAAAGCGACAAACGGCTGGAATTTCGATTTCTCCCAGGGCGGCACCATCGAGATTGAAATCGACATGTACCGCAACTATTGGGGTACGGTGTTTGGTGTCGGCTACGACGCTGACGGCGACGGCTCGGTGCTTCCTCCGATGAGTTATGAGACAACAAAACCAAACCCGAACCTCCCGACACAGGACGGCGGCATCTGGTTTACTACAACGTACAACAACACCAACGATGACCGTTTTATCAATGGTATTGTGTTGCCTAACAACACTTTGGCTGTTGATTATGATTATAATTACGAAGGTTGGATGCGCTGGAAGATGATGATTGACCTTGAGGCCAACAACGGTCAGGGCAGCGTTTCGATGTTCATTGATCCGGAATGTTCAGGCGAGTTCCAGCCGGTTCCTGAGATTCAGGGTGTCAACTGCGGACTCACGCCAGGTTCAGGCGACCGCTACGACCCGGCGATGTGGGACGGCGTGTTCTTCCTCAACAGCAGCCATGCGGGCTACGACAACTTCGTACTCCGCACGATTCCAGCCGGTCTTGCTTCACAATTCATTGATTTCCAGTCTATTCCAGACCAGCTCGTTTCGGCAGCCCCGATACAGCTCAACGCAACCGCTTCATCAGGACTTCCTGTGAGCTTTGAAGTCGTATCAGGTCCTGCCGCAATCAATGGCAACACCTTGACACTCACTGGCGCTCCTGGCGTGGTGAAAGTGAAAGCCGTTCAGGACGGCGACTCAAACTGGCAGCCAGCTCCGGCAGTCACACGTACTTTTGAAGTCGTTGACCCAGACGCATATACACCAGAGATAACAATTCGTCGTCCATACGACGGAACAATGGTCTATGCACCGACACTCAATGATCCTATTCTCCTCGTTCTCAGCGCATACATCGAACATGGCGACGCCATCAAATTTGAAGATGTGACATGTACTATCAACGGTGATGAAATGGAACTTGAAACAGCATATCCTAATGACCCGTCAAACGGTTATTGGTACACATCATGGACCCCGACATCGTACGGCAGCTTCGACATGACAGCCACCATCACACAGAGCGGCGGAAAGACAACATCGGTATCTAACACATTTACAGTGACTAACGAGTTTAGCGATATTGAAGTCACGGCATTTAACGGCGACCTCGTGGTGACACCTGATCAGCAGAGCAATACGAAGGACTATGTGTTCCCGAGCCATGTCAATGCTTTCAACGAAATCAGATTGAATTATCAGCATCAGTGTGTCGGTGGTTGCGACCCGTACGACCGTGTCGGCTACTGCCGCGTTAAGAACTACCGCGGCGAATGGGTTGAACTCTTCCGTTACGTCGCCCCGTTCGGCGTGGAATGCGAAGCCGACCTTGATGTTGCAGATTACACCACAGTGCTTCAAGGTCTCGTTGAGTTCGAGCTTTATTTCCAGACATGGACAGGCAACGGCTATGCTCCTATCGCGACTTTCAGCTATACGAAAGGAACGCCTGAGTATAAGTATGTTGATATGAATGAGTTGTGGTTTGGCATATACGATTTCGGTGACTATGCCAACCAGCAGCCGGTTCCTGAAATCAATTACACCTTCTCGGAAGTGGCACAGAAGGCAAACCTGAAGGTCATCACCACAGGTCATAACTGGAGCAGCGGCACAAACGGCGCATATAACACCGACAACGCAGCTGAATTCAGCAACAACACGCATCACGTTTATGTCAATGGTACGAAGAAATACGACCAGCACAACTGGTTGACATGCAATCCTAACCCTTACGGATGCCAGCCGCAGAACGGCACTTGGACGTACGAGCGTTCGGGATGGTGCCCCGGCTCAATGGGCATGGTGTGGGATTTCGACCTCAGCGAATATTTAAGCAGTGGAAACGCAAGGATTTTCTATCAGTTCGACCCGACATACATCGACCAGTGCCATCCTAACTACCCTGACTGTGTGAATGGTCAGAACAACTGTCCGAACTGCTCGGCAGCCGACAACCCGATATTGAGACTGTCGGGTGCCGTTGTCAGCTACAGTAACGACATCGCTGTTGTGAACAATATCCTTTCCTTGATTGACCACAGCGACCCGTTTGAGGTTGGCATCAGACCAAATCCTGCAAAGTCAACATTAAGACTTTCAACGAATTACGACAAAGGTCGCGTATGCTGCCACATCTTGAACATGCAAGGTCAGGAAGTCCGCAACTTCGTGTTCGAGGGTGAGACTACAATCAACATCGAAGACCTTCCTTCAGGTGTCTATATGGTCAGTTTCATCGGCGGCCAGGTTGTCACAAGGAAGTTCGTGAAAGAGTAGAAAGTTTATAAAGTTATAAAGTTAAAAGGTGGGCTGGCGCAAGATGGTTTTTTGTGCCAGCCCCCTTTTTTATTTTTAATGACTGATTTCATGTTTAATTTGACCGAAGTACATGCGTTATTTAAGACCTATAGGTCAAAATTTCAGATTAATATTGGGCGCAAATGAATTTTAAGAACAAAGAACAAAATTATTACGTTCTGCGATATTTTTATTACTTTTGCAAAAAAAAAACATGAATTTTAAAACGACATACATTATAATGACAATTCGCAAGTTTGCGGAGCATTATTCGATAGCTTGGAAAGAATCCTATCAATATTTGAAAAAATATGGTGGTATCTCTTTCCTTGACGATTGCTATGAAGCGGAACACACATTGTCGTTTGATGATGCCATAGAAGATCTGACGAGAGTTTGTGAAAACAACGGAGGAGGGTTGAAATATGCTTAAATTGTACCACGGTTCAAATATAAAGATTGAAAAAATCGATTTGTCAAAAGGACGTATCAACAAAGATTTTGGGAAGGGATTTTACTTGACAACCGTCAAAAGTCAAGCAGAGGAGATGGCGAAGAGAAAGGCAAAACAATATTTAGGAACAAATCCTGTTGTAACAGAATTCTATTTTGATAATTCCGTATTGTTATCCAATAAGTTGAAGATTAAACAGTTTACTGAAGTAAGTGCAGAATGGGCAGAATTTATCCTTAAAAACCGTAAGGCATCAAGGACTGGTTTTCACCATGATTACGACATCGTAATTGGTCCAATAGCAGATGACGGCGTCGTCCAGCAATTGGATTTGTACGAGATGAATCTAATTAGTATGAACCAATTGGTTGAGGCACTTCGCTGGCGTGATTTGAATGACCAGTATTTCTTTGGCACGGAAAAAGCAATCTCAAAACTTCAAGTGTTATGAGTAAAGAACAAATTTTCATAACTGACACATTGCTGTCGGGCGTTGTGAATCTTATCATAGAAAACAAGAATGTTTCCATACAGGAAGCCCTCAATATTCTATATAACTCTGAAACTTATAAGAAAATCATAGACACAGAAACGGGTTTGTATATTCAAAGTGCTGATTACAATTATGAAGTTCTGGAAGAGGAACTTTCAGGTGGAAATAAAATATATTTGATTTAGAAAATTTCCTTTGTGGATTATTAAAAAATATTGCTACATTTGCGACTTGAAAAATTGAATTAAGAAAAAGAGAATTTTAAAAAATAAAGACATAAATAAATAAGGCGTTTTTGCTTTGCTTTGTAACACTGAAATCTGGTAAATTTCAATTATAACTACACAAGGAAGTTGAAACGCTTGCGGTTTTACCGTGAGCTTTCTTGTTTTGTAGTTAGGTTTACCAGAGCCTCAGTGTTAAACAAAAAGTTTCACGGTTTTTTTATTATCATTTGCAGAACTCAAGTAATAAATGCAACTTTTTGATTAATATTTTCAATTGACGGTGC
>CALBNV010000105.1 GCA_937896895.1 uncultured Bacteroidales bacterium
TTTTTTGCGACTTCCCGGACGGGAAATTACGCCTTTTCCACGCCAAAAATGAAAAAAAATAATGCTTTTTTATTAAATCTTGGATCAAGAAATTGTGCCGACAACTCCATTTTGCATTATTTTGGCACAAACTCACACCTGTGTTCGTTTCTTACCTTTTAAGATTTTTCAACAACGTAGGCATCGTTTGCGGCCAACAAACCCAGTTGAATAGTATAACCAAAAAAGTGATAACAATGGATAATATGCGCATCGCAATAATTTTTTGCATAACGTCTTTTTTAAATTTTTATTTCAATGAAAATCCAAATTCCCGATATTAATAGTACCTTTGCATTTTAAAAAAATCATGAAAATACTTCACACAAGCGACTGGCATCTCGGACAAAAACTATACGATTTCGACCGCAAAGACGAACAAATTCACTTTTTGCGTCAAATTGCCGACATTGTTTCTGCCGAAAAACCCGATGTGATGATTGTCAGCGGCGATATTTTTCACGTCGCAACCCCTAATATTGAAACACAGACAATGTTTGTTGATGAATTGTTAAACATTCATAATCAATACACTACAATGACAATCGTTGTTACAGCCGGCAACCACGACAGCTATTCGCGGCTCGAAATCGACAAAAAGCTTTGGGACAAACTCCACATATATATAATAGGTAACGTTTCGAGCAATGTCGAGGAACACCTTATTAATATAAATGGCAAAGGCTGGATTGCAGCCGTCCCCTACTCTTCCGGACGAAATTTCCCGCAGCTTTCGGAAGACGATAGTTCTGACCGTCAAGCATTGTATTTCAACGCCTTGCAAGAAAAAGCAAAGGAATTAAACACCGAAAACCTGCCTGTGATACTTTCGGCTCATCTCGCAGTCTTCGGCAGCAACGTGAGAGGTCATAAAATTGAGAAAGGCTCTGACGGTCAAGAGATTATCGGCGGTTTGGAGTATTCCGACGCCAATCAGCTCGGCGATTATTACGATTACATCGCGCTCGGTCACATTCATCATCCGCAATACGTCGGCGGCGGTAAACGCATACGCTACAGCGGCACGCCGATGGCAATCACCTTCAACGAAGAATACGAACATTCCGTCACAATTCTTAACATTGACAAACATAGTGATATTCCTGATATTAAAATATTGCCAATCAATGAGTTGAGACCGGTTCGCACTTTGCCGGAAGAAGACACTTTCGAGCCAAAAGGCGAAACCGTTGAAAATATCACGCCTCTTCTCGAAAAAGTAAGAAATGATGATATTTATTTGAGATTGAACATCAAAATGGGCAGAAACGACAACGCCGCCGAAATCAACGAACGCATTATCAATGCTTTAGGCGACAAAGACTGCCATAAATGCAGGTATTGTTCGATAAATCCAATCAGAGATGACGATTTCACTCAAGCAATTGAAAGCCAAAGTCTTTCGCTTGACGAAATAAAAGAAATGACTGCTAATCAAATAGTTGAGATTGCCAAACAGGTCAAAGATTTGGACGAAAATCAGCAGGAAATGCTCATCGAAATCATCGGGCAGATTGAAAAAGAAAACGACACCTTATAATATATAGGATTATGAAAATTCAGAAATTAGTCATAAAAAACATCGCCTCAATCGCTGATGCGACAATTGATTTTTCGTGCAAGCCATTGTCTGACAGCGACTTATTTCTCATCTGCGGTGACACCGGTGCCGGCAAGACTACGATTCTCGACGCCATCTGCATTGCATTGTACGGCAAGACACCGCGTTTTTCAAAAAGCCGCTCAACGAAAGACGCCGTGGAGATTGCCGGCAGCGCGTACGACAAAGTCGAACAGATCATGCGCCGCAACACCGCCTCGGCATTCGCTGAACTAACTTTCGTCCATGACGGGAAAAACTGCGTCGCGAGATGGGAAGGCAACCGCGCGTATGGGAAAACAAACGGCAACCTCAAGGTTCAGAACTCATTGACAATCAATGAGAAAACCGAGACAAAAGACGTTGAAAAACATGTCGTTGACCTCATCGGACTGACCTTCGAGCAATTCTGCCGCACCACAATGCTCGCCCAAGGAGAGTTCACGAAATTCCTTTTCAGCACCGATGACGAGAAAGCCGCCATCCTTGAAAAACTTACAAAAACCGAGAAATTCAAACTCATCGGCCAGCGAATTTTTGAAACCTGCGGCAAAAAAAAGAAAATTTTCGAGGACCTGAACAAACTTATTGAAAGCAAATCGAAAGAACTTCTTAGCAATCAAGACATTACAGATTCAAAAGAAAAAATAAACATTCTCAAAGAAGAAATTGAGCAAAATCTGAAAAAGAAAAAAGAAACAGAAAACAAATCTAACTGGCTAAAAAACAATAAGTTAAAAGAAGACAAACTTAAAAACATCATCAACGAACTTTCAGAAATGACCAAATTTACCGAGTCGGATTCTTACAAATCGGACAAGAAGACACTTGAAGACTGGGACATTTCCGGAAAGGCTCGTGAGACATATAAATCATTGATTTTCAACATTTCAAAACGAGATAACGCTTCAAAAAAAATAAACAATCTCGAAACAAATTACAGGATTCTGCTCGGTAATTTTGAGTGGCTCAAGGCAAATGTTGACAAGATTAAAACGCGGAAAACGGAAATCGATGAGTTTCTCGCAAAGCAAACTCATTTGACGAAAATGTTTGAAAATCATCAGACTATAATCTCCAATCTTCGCAGTTTCATCAGCAACGAAGCCGAGGCGATTAAAAACGCTAAATCACTTGAAAATGAGAATGTTAAGCTGCCGCAACTTCAAGAAAGTCTGACAAAGGCGAAAAAGAGACATCAAAACGCATTTGATGAAAACCAGAAAAAACAATCTGCCATTGATGAAAAGCAGAAAATTCTCAACACAATAGATATCAACGCTTTAGATGCAGAAGGAAGAAGACTTCAGAATGGATTAGACCTCCTCAATAACACATTAAACATACTTGACAACCTGAATGAAAGACAATCTGACATTTCAAAAAAGGAAAATGCAATCGCTGATATAAAGAAAAAATTGTCGTCAGAACAACAAATCTTAACAAATCTGCAATCGGATTTTGAAAAAGCCGACACCGAATATCAAGAGGCAAAAATTCGCCTTGACAAGCTGAGACAATCAACTGATGATTGCGTTAAAGCATTGAGGCACAATTTGTTAAAAGGCGACATTTGTCCGGTCTGCGGCCAAAAAGTCAATGACATCATCAAAGACGAAGAATTTGCGAAAATGCTTGAACCTTTTGAAAATGAATTACTTAAAAAGGAAGATAAAAAGAAACAAGCGGAAAAAACGAAAAATGAAAAACAGACTTCCGTCAAGGCTCTCGCGATAGCTGTCGAAAAAGAAGAAAATGAGTTAAGCGGACTGAAGAACTCGTACAATGAAAAACATAACACATTCATTATCAACTGCTCAAAATGTAAAATTGACAGCAATCTGCCTAATGTCGGCGAACTGCTGAAAAAACTCTTAGAAAAAACAAACAACAGAAAAAAAGAAATATCCGACAAGATTCTTGATTATAACTCATTGAATCAAAGTATGTTAGAGATTCAAAAAGAGAAAAACGACATCACGCAGAAAGAACTTGACAAGGCTTCTGAGGAACTGAAAAAAGCCGAAATTTCCGTCGCCGACTGCAAGACGAAGATTCAGAATTTCGGCGAGCAGCAGAAAGTTTTCTCTGACATTGCTTTGAGCGCATTCGCGAAGGCGAAAGAGCAAATCGCTTATCAGAATTGGGAAGCGGAATGGAACGCCGACAGGTCGTCTTTCATCGAGAAACTGAAAAACGATGCATTTACATATCAAAGCAAATTGACGGAGCAATCAGAGCTTGATAAAAATATCAAATTGAATATCAATGATTTAAATCTATCAAAAGAGACAATTGGAAAAATTGTTGAAATTCAAAAAGAATGGGAAACCATTTCCGCCGAAGCGACGAATGGCGACAAAAACCTCGTCGCCAGACTCAACGAACTATACACTGAGACAGTGACGACAAAGAAAACAATTGCCGAATCCGATTCGGAAGCAGCTGAATGTCAGGTATTTATAAACAACTTCTTAGAACAGCACAAAGACATTGACGAGAAACGGATTGCGGAACTCACCACCATGTCGGATTCCACCATCAAACTGAAACGCGATGCGATTAGAAAAATTGACGATGACATCAACCGCAAAAAAGGCGAAAGAGACAACGCCGACAACGACTTGTCGGAGCATCAGAACACAAAACCGGATATTTCGGAAGGAGAAACCATTGATGTTTTAGATGTGAGAATCAAAGAGTTAAGCGAAACTATTGCCGTCAAAAACGAAGCCATCGGCATGGAAAATCAGCGGCTCATCGACGATGAAAAACGCCGCGCTGAAATCGGTGAACAGCTTGAAGACTGCAAAAAACTTGAGGACGATTTCAAGCAGTGGGACGGTCTCAACAAGAAACTCGGTGACAGCGACGGCAAGAAATTCCAGCGCATTGTCCAGAGTTATGTGCTTAAGAATCTGTTAGTTGGCGCGAACAAGCACCTCGTTCAGCTGTCGAACCGTTATCATCTTGACTGCTGCGACCTGACGCTCACCGTCATCGACGACTATGAAAACGGGGCGATCCGTCCGGTCGGGACGCTGTCGGGCGGCGAGAGTTTCCTTGTCTCATTAGCGTTGGCGTTGGCGCTTTCGGGGCTTAACAGAAACGGGCTCTCGGTGGAGACTTTGTTCATCGACGAGGGTTTCGGCACTTTGAGCGGCGAGCATCTCAACACCGTGATGGATGCGCTTGAGCATCTCAACGCCGCCGGAAAGCGCAAAGTCGGCATCATCAGCCATGTTGACAGTCTGAAAGACAGAATCAAGACGCACATCGAGGTGAGAAGGAACGGGCGCGAGGCGAGTGAGGTGCTGGTGAAAGACTGAAAAATATATTTCATTAAAATTTAAATTTTTACATTTTGTATCTAAATCTTTTGTATTTTTGCACCGCTTTTAGAGCATCGGGGCATGGTGCAGTTGGCTAGCATTCTTGCATGGGGTGCAAGCGGTCGCCCGTTCGAGTCGGGCTGCTCCGACAAAGTATTGAAAGTCATTCGGTTGCGAGTGACTTTTTTTACGAAAAATTTAACTTATATGGAACACATTCAATGCCTCATCCTCGGCTCCGGCCCCGCCGGCTACACGACGGCGATCTACACAGGCCGCGCCGACATCAAAACTGTAATATACGAAGGTCCGCTGACAGGCGGGCAACTCACGCAGACCACTGAGATTGAGAACTTTCCAGGCTATCCCGACGGCACCGATGCCAATACGATGATGGACGACATCCGCCGTCAGGCAGCACGTTTCGGCACGGAGATGCGTCCGGGCAGCGTCATCGAAGTCGATGCCACACAACGCCCTTTCAGGGTGAAGACCGACTTCGGCGATGAGCTTCTCGCCGACACCATCGTGGTGGCGACAGGCGCCTCGGCACGTTATCTCGGCCTCGAAAGCGAAGAGCAGTTCAAAGGCGGCGGCGTCTCGGCCTGCGCCACATGCGACGGATACTTCTACCGCGGCAAGGACGTGGCGGTAGTCGGCGGCGGCGACACGGCCTGCGAAGACGCGACATATCTGGCCAACCTCTGCAACAAAGTGTACCTCATAGTGCGCCGCGACGTGCTACGCGCCTCGAAAGCAATGCAGCACCGCGTTCTCGAAAACCCGAAAATCGAAGTCCTGTGGAACACCAACACCAAAGAACTCTTCGGCGAAGTCAACGGATTCATGAGCTCACTCCAAGGCGCAATCGTATATAACAACAAAACCGGCGAGGAACGCAAAATCATGATCGACGGATTCTTCGAGGCGATAGGCCGCATCCCGGCAACCGACATCTTCAAAGGCATCCTCGACCTCGATGAGCAAGGCTACATCATCACAAAACCGAAATCGACGGCGACCAACGTCCCGGGCATCTTCGCCGCCGGCGACTGCCAGGACCGGACATACCGCCAGGCTATCGTGGCAGCCGGCACAGGCGCAATGGCCGGAATCGAAGTCGAGAGATTCTTAATGGAGAACAAGTGATGTTCGATATAGATTATCTCATTGCTTTACAGAGATTTAGAGAGGCGACGGACGACGTTCTGTCGCCTTTCCTCATGGGTGTCTCAAACTTTGTCATCGGCAATTTCACCATTCTGCTGATGGTTTTCATCTATCTGTGCGTCAACAAACGCTGGGGTTATTTCATGCTCACGAACCTTTTCGGCGCGGGGATCTTGAACAATTTCCTGAAAAACACGTTCTGCGTGTATCGTCCGTGGGTGCGCGACGCAGCCGTGATGCCTTACGGGAACTCCAAACTCACCGCCACGGGCTACTCGTTTCCGAGCGGTCACACACAGTTGGCGACTTCGTTTTACGGCTCAATTGCAATGATTTTCAAAAGACACAAATGGGTCGTTGCATTATGTGCAGTAATCGTTGTACTTGTCGGATTTTCAAGGAATTACCTCGGAGTCCACACGCCGCAAGACGTTGTAGTCGGCCTGATCGAAGGTCTGCTGATGCTCTGGGTCACCGACCGCGTTTTCAAATGGATAGACAAAAATCCGGAAAAAGATGTTTATATTTTGATAATAGGTGTTGCCGGTTGCGTCTTATTTATGCTTTACACCATTTTTAAGCCTTATCCTATTGATTATGATGAACTTGGAAACATCATCGTTGATCCTGAAAAGATGAAAATCGACAGTTTTTTCTACGGCGGCGCGATCTTCGGAATCGTCACTGGCTGGTTTGTTGAAAGAAGATTCATCAAGTTCAGCACCGATGTGAAATGGTGGAGAAAAATTTTGAGGTTTCTGATTGCGGCAATTCTTATCGTATTCGTTTTCAATAAGTTATTAAAGCCGGAACTGACAATTCTTCTTGGAAAACAATGGGGTAATTTAGTTTCAACGACGATTTTGATGTGGATTGCGACTATTGTGATGCCGTTGATAGCGAAGAAGATATGACCTCTACTTCTCGTAGTGTCCTCTTAAAGATAAGATAAAAACTGTGGTGTTGTCGTCACTAACTCTGTAAACTATCCGGTTTTTGCGGTCAATCCTTCGCGACCATCTGCCGGTCAAATCGTGTCTCAATTGTTCTGGTTTCCCGATTCCCCAAGTGGGATGCTCCATGATGTCTCTGATTAAATCTTCTATCTTTTTTCGTTGTCTTTGACCGGAATCATACCAAAATCTCAAGTCTTCTTGGGCTTTGTTGTCAATAACAAGTCTCATAATCAATCATTTAATCACATCCCATAAATGCGATACGTCATCTATCACAACAAATTCTCCTCTCTCAATCTGCGCCTCCGACTCCTTGATCATCTTTACAAATTCAGGGTCGTAGGGCGATTCTTCCTCGTTTTTTTTCTTTTTTTTGAAGCCGCCATCGGTCTCCATTGAGAAAACCCCAAGTGACATCAAATTGTCAATCGCTTTACGCGCCACACTGCTCCTGCCGTCGTAAGTTAATGTTATTGTTGCCATTGTCCTAAAATTTTAAACTTTGCAAAAGTACATATATTTTTGAAAGTGCGAGAGGCTTTTCAAAAATAAAATGGAAAATTGAATATATTACAATAATTATTGTCTGTTTTGCAATAATTTTCCTGTTGTTTCGACAAATTCAAGTGCGTCTTTGGTGTAACCATCAGCCTTGATTTCGTCGGCGAGGTTTTGGTTCAGCACCGCTCCGCCAACGAAAATCGGGGTTTTGACGTTGTTATCTTTCAGATAATGAATGGTTTCCTCCATGGAAAGCACTGTCGTTGTCATCAACGCACTCAACCCGATGATGTCGGGGTTGTATCTCCTGAAAGCCTCAAGTACCGTTTCTTTCGGCGTGTCTTTCCCAAGGTCGATGACTTTGTAACCATACGACTCGAAAATCACTTTCACGATGTTCTTCCCGATGTCGTGGACGTCGCCTTTGACGGTTGCCAAAATCACAGTACCTTTCTGACTGTCAGCCTGTTGGAATTTCTCTTTGATGACGCCGAATGCATCTTTGCACGCCTCCGATGCCGAAATCAACTGCGGAAGGAAGATGACTTGTTTTTCAAAATCAGCCCCGACTTCATTCAACGTAGGAATCAGTATCTCATTGATGATACTCATAGGAGATTGGTTTTCAAGCAGTTGCTTTGTAATCTCGACGCTCTGCTCGCGAAGACCGCGGCGCACCGCATCGTGGAGAGGAGACGAGGAGTTTGAGGTATTCAGGTTGTCAGGAGTTTGAGGAATTTGAGGTGTTGAGGGTTCAACTGAAATTGCGTTATTTACGAAATTATCCAAGTCGGCGGCGTTGCCTCTCAAGGCGTTGAATGCGAGTATCGCATTGGTCATCATTGCGTTACACGGGTTGATGATTGGCATGGTGAGTCCGTTTTCGAGTGCCATGGTCAGGAAAGTGCTGTTGATGACCTCGCGGTTCGGCATCCCGAAGCTGACGTTTGAAACGCCGAGTGATGTCTTGACGCCGAGTTTTTCGGTCACCATCCTCAAAGCGCGGAGCGTCTCTTTGACGAGCGGCTGCTGTGCGCTGCAAGTGAGTGTCAGCGTGTCGATCATCATGCGGTGACGCGCGATGCCGTGTCGTTCAGCGCCTTTTATTATTCTCTCCGCGATGGCGAAACGTTCCTCCGCTGTCTGCGGTATTCCGTTGTCGTTCATCGTAAGTCCAAGAACAACAGCACCATAACGTTGAGCAATCGGGAAGACGGCATCCATGCAGCTCTCGTTTCCGTTGACGGAATTGATGAGGCAGACACCGTTGTAATAGCGGCAACCGGCTTCGATGGCTTTGACGTTCGACGAGTCGATCTGAAGCGGAAGGTTCGTTATCTCATTGAGTTTCATGACGACACGTTTCATGTTGGCGACATCGTCGGTTTTCGGGACGCCGAGGTTCACGTCAAGCAGGTCGGCGTGAGCTTCCTCTTGTTTTATGGCTTCCTTCAGGATATAATCGAAGTCGCCGTTGATGATGGCTTCCTTGAGTTTTTTCTTTCCCGTCGGGTTGATACGCTCGCCGCATATACGCACTTTGTCGAATGTAACTGATTGAGTTGCAGAGCATATCATCGTTTCTTTGACGACCTCGCGTTTCACGACGGGTTTGTCTTTGTTTACGGCAATCGCCTTGATGAACTCAGGGTTTGTGCCGCAGCAGCCGCCCAAAATCGCGATGCCTTGTAGATAAAACTCGTTCATCACATCCGCGAACGCCTCGGCTGAAAGCTGATACATCGCTTTCCCGCAACGCACCGTCGGGATGCCTCGGTTCGGCTGCACTATTATCGGTTTGTCGCAATACTTAACAAATTCATTTACAATCGGTTTCAATTCTTTCGGACCTAACGAGCAGTTCACGCCGACGGCATCGGCTCCCATGTTCGACATGAGTTCCGCCATGATACGCGGCGACGTGCCGGTCAGAGTGTGGCCGGTGTTGTCGAACGTCATCGTGGTGAAAACCGGTTTGTCGGAGTTTTCCTTGACCGCGAGCAGTGCGCATTTCAGTTCATACAAGTCGGAGAACGTCTCGAGGATGAAGCCATCGACGTGGTCGCGGGCTGTGACGACCATTTCTTTGAACGCCTCGTAAGCGTCATCGAAAGGAAGTTCCCCTATCGGAGCGAGCATCTTCCCGAGCGGCCCGATGTCCATCATCACATATTGTGTCGTGCGGTGACGTTTTGCGTTTTCTATCGCTTTCTCTATCACCGACTTACGGTCTTCATCCGGCATCTTGCAGCGGTTTGCGCCGAAGGTGTTTGTCGTGATGAAGTCGCAGCCGGCTTCAATATAATCTCTGTGAATGTCGGCGATATCGTCCGGATTTGTGATGTTGAGCATCTCCGGGCATTTCGTCATGATGCCGCGTTTTTCGAGTTCGGTGCCGAAGCCGCCGTCGAAAATCATTATCTGTCTTCCTAATTTTTCAAGCATTTCCATAACAATATGTTCCGTTTCTCCTGAAGCCGCAGTCGCCCTCAGCGGCACAGCCGTCGCAGGATTTTTTCACGTTTTCTCCAATTTTAATAATTCCAACCATCGATTTCAATGGCACCATCAATCCTGATTCAAGAAAGGTGATTCCTATTCTTTCTGCATTTAATATTCTCGCAATCTCTTGATTGTCAATGAATGATGTCCCGAAATATCCGGGGCAGAAGCGGAAACCGAGATTTCCAAATTTCAAGTTCTTTTCAAATTCATCGGCTTTTGTCTCTAAAAAAACCGAAGCCGCCGCGTCAAAAACCGTGGCGTATGCCATGTCTTTCAGTTGCAGACGTTGTAAGTATCTGTCAATCTGAATGCCGAGTGTCGTCGCGCAAAGCAGGAAAGATGAACCGCCGAGATAATCGTGATAACCTGAAACGTCTTCCATGAAAGGCAGCGGCTCGTCGAATTTCTCGTAGATGTATTTGAAACACGACTGCTGTTCAACTTCAAGCAAAGCCTTGTCAATCAACGAATTGGTGTATTCATCGACAGAGTTGGCGTCTTTCAGGCCGAGATATTTCAGAATTTCAGATCTCATTTCTTTAACACAAGTTCCCGTTCTCTTTTCTCTTTTCTCTTTTTCTCTTTTAACTTTCCTCTCTTAACGCTCCTCTCTTAACGCTCCTCTCTTAACGCTCCTCTCTTAACGCTCCTCTCTTAACGCTCCTCTCT
>CALBNV010000106.1 GCA_937896895.1 uncultured Bacteroidales bacterium
GGTGAAAGGTGAAAGGGTGAAAGGGTGAAAGGTGAAAGGTTGAAAGGTGAAAGGTTGATTATAATGTTTTGATCAAACCGGATAGCATTTTTGATATTTCTTCTGTTCTTTTTACGACATCGGTCATCTGTTCTTCATTTATCATTTCCAATTCTTTTGCAAGATATATCATAGATCTGACTTCTCCACACGAACCCTTTGAGATGTAAAGAAATTGCTTAAATTCATTGTTTGTTTTTCTTTCGAAACCTTCTGCAATGTTATTTGAAATTGAAACAACAGCCCTATGTATTTGGTCAAGAAAACCATAATCCCTTGAACCATCAAACATGGAATAAATATCCTTCCCAAGACTTATTGCCTTTTTCCACGCAATAATTTCCTCAAATCTACTAATCATATCAACTCCTTTTCCCTTTTTCCTTTTCCCTTTTCCCTTAAAAATGCTTGAAACCTTGTGCCTCGATCGGCACCTGACAGTTGTCGTTGGTGATGAGGTTGGCCTGCCCCTCGTCGGCGGTCATGTAGCCGATGATGCGGACGTCTTCCATGTCCTTGACTTTCTCGTAGTCGCTCTGCGCCACGGTGAAGAGCAGTTCATAGTCCTCGCCGCCGTTGAGCGCGGCCACACATGGCACGATGTTGAAGTCTTTCGCGGTCTGTATCGTCTTGTGGTTCATCGGGATGCGTTCCTCATAGACGTTGCATCCGACTTTCGACTCCTTGCAGAGGTGAAGCACTTCCGAGGCGAGTCCGTCGGAGATGTCAATCATGGATGTGGGTTTCACGCCGGCGTCCTTGAGGCGTCTCACGATGTCCCAGCGGGCTTCGGGTTTGAGCTGCCGTTCGAGGATGTAGTCGTATCCGGCGAACTCCGGCTGCATGTTCGGGTCTTCCATGAAGGCGGCTTTCTCACGTTCGAGGATGAGCAGTCCGGTGTATGCCGCGCCGAGGTCGCCGCTGACGCACAGCAGGTCGTTGGGCTTCGCGCCCCTGCGATACACTATGTCTTCCTTCTTGGCTTTGCCGATGACGGTGATGGAGAGGAACAGCCCTGACTTCGATGCCGTTGTGTCGCCGCCCACGAGGTCAACGTGGTAGTGGTCGCAGGCGAGACGGATGCCACGGTAAATCTCTTCTATCGCCTCGACGGAGTATTTGCTGCTGATGCCCATGCCCACCACGATCTGCGTCGGGGTGCCGTTCATGGCGTAGATGTCGGAGAAGTTCACCACGGCGGCCTTGTAGCCGAGGTGCTTCAGCGGGCAGTAAGTCATGTCGAAATGAACGCCCTCGCATAAAATATCAACGGAGACCAGAGTCTCCTCGTCGCCGTGGTTGATGACAGCCGCGTCGTCGCCGATGCCTTTCTCCGTTGAATTGTTGTAAATCTTTATTTTCGATGCGAGCCGGTCTATCAGCCCGAACTCGCCGAGATCAGATAAGTTGGTGATGTTTTTCTCTTCTGGCATTTCCTGAAAATTTTTGCAAAGGTACGAATTATTTGAAGAACAATCTATGATGCGACGCTTTATTTGTGCCGTCGCCCTCAATCCTGATGATGACAGGCCTGCTGGTTACGCAGCCGTCTGTCTCACAGCGGTTTGAGCCGTTGAAGCAGGCTTCGGCGATCTCATTTCCGCAGATGTCGTACACCGACACTCTGGCGTTGGTCTCTCTTTTTGATGTTATTATGATTTTCCCGTCGGAATGGAAAATACGGAAATCGTCTTGGTTGTCAGGTGTCTCGTGCAATCCCGAGGGCTTCAGCACCGTCTCCGCCGCGGTTTTTTGGAGGAAGGCAGCTGTATTCCCGCTCATGCCGTCGGGGTGCCACAGCCCGAGCGGGCTTTCGTCCCAGAGCAGTGCGTGGAACGTGCAGGCGGCGAGGTAGCTGCCTTCGGGTGTCGGGTGGCTGTCGTCGCCGCTGTGCAGCACGATGTCGGATTCGGCGAGGGCCTTCCTCCACGCCTCTCCGACGGGCGCGGTCAGTCCGCCGAAGAGCTCGCGGCACTCGTCGTAAGCGCTCGTCAGCGAGTCCTGCATGTGGTCGAAGTCGCGGAAGTTGGCGCTGCAATACAGTCCGAGGCCGTAGTTCTCGCATTGTTGTCCGCCGTGGCGCCGTCCCCATGTCATGTAGCCGACGACCTGAGCGCCGGGGTTGTGGAGAAGCACCGAGTCGCGCAGTTGCTGGTAGCCGGCGTGCATGAACTCGTGCCGGTAGAAGTCGATGCTCGGCAGCTGGCTCTGCTCCTGAAGCACAACATAGTCCCATCCGCCGTCGCGTATGAGCTTGAGACTCTGCGTGTTGACGGCATGTTGCGTGAGCAGGTGGCCTCCCGGCGTGTTGGCCGCCGTCTTCATGACCTTGCCGCTGCTCTCCGCGAGCGACGCGCACAGCTGCGGCAGGTTGTTGACGTTGGTGTACGAGTTCCCGAGAAACAGCACGTTGATGGTGTCCTGACAATGTAAGACGTTGGCTATGAATAATATGACAAATGTGATGACAACTTTCCCGTTCATTATTTTGATATTGAAGGTTACCGCGCAAAAATATGAAAAATAATAAAGTTCTGAAAGCTTTACTGAGATATAATTTATTCGTATATTTGCCGGAAGTAATTTTTAGAAATACGAGAAAGACAAAAGCAGAATTCATACACCCAGAAGATGCCGCAGCGTTGAGACAATTGGAGAGCATCCCAGGTTTCCCGTCGTTCATCAAAAGCATTCTTGCCCTTGGATTGGAGAAACTGCAGTACGGAATCAATATGGCATCGTGTGTCCGATTATCTGAAACGCAACTGCCTGAAGTTTACAAACATCTGCCTCCCATCTGCACAAAACTCGGCATCGCAGAACATGAATTTTATTTAATGATGGATCCCATGCCCAACGCATGGACTTTCGGCGACACGAAGATATTCATCACTGTCACCAGCGGACTTCTGTCGATGATGAATGACGAAGAGTTGGATGCGGTAATCGCCCACGAATGCGGACACATCCTATGTCGCCACGTACTATATCATTCCGTAGCACGCTATATCTTATCCGGCATTGATTCTTTAGGCATCCTGGGAAAACTGACTATTCCCATCCAACTCGGATTCCTCTATTGGCAACGCAAGAGCGAGTTGTCATGCGACCGCGCCGCAGCCATTGTCACATCAGCGGAAGTGGTCAGCCGGACAATGGCCAGATTATCCGCCGGACCGAGAGATTTGACAGGAAGGCTAAATCTGGAAGAATGGGCGGCGCAGGCGGAGAAATATGATGAGATCTGGAACAGCAACAGCTGGAACAAAGCCCTACAGGTCTATGCCATCGCCGGACAAAATCATCCTTTCGCGGCAGTCCGCGTCAGGGAGATTCTGAAATGGGAGAAGACCGAAGAATATCATCGTCTCAAGACAGGACTCCTGACATCCTGTTCGGAAGCGCGTTGTCCCAATTGCCGCAAAACAGTTAATGCAGACTGGGACTTCTGCCAATATTGCGGATATAGATTGAAATGATTCACAAATCATTCACCTGGCAGAAACGGCGTAGTCATCCCCCACTCCGCTTATCATTATTATGAACTTCAAACAATAAAGTAATATGGGAACTTTCAACACACGAAAACTGTTAAACGGAAATCCGTCATTAATCCCTGCCATAGCTGCAAGACTCGAGTCTTCATTTTCAGCCGAAGGATACAACGTTGACAACCAACCATTAATAAACGGCGGCGCAGACGTGTCGATTTCCAAAGGGAGCGTTTTCAAAGCCGTCCTCGGCATGCGCACCGCATTGAAGATTTCTCTCAAACCGCAGAATGGCGGCATTGTCTTTGACGCGAGCGTCGGCATTTTCGGACAGCAGGTCATCCCCACGCTAATCATGTGGTTTGTCGCATGGCCTGTTTTGGTCACTCAGATATGGGGGCTTGTCCAGCAATCAAAGTTGGACGACAAGGCACTTGACATAGCCGAAGAGGTAATAAGAGGCAATGTCACAACTTCCTCCGCTCAGCCACGTTTCTGCTCAGGATGCGGCCACGAGCTACAGGATGAGGCCTTATTCTGCCCGAATTGCGGGAAGAGGAGATAGCAAGCCATCTCTCATTCGTCCAGCTGACCAAACTTCGTGTACATTTTCCGCAATCTCTTCCGCCAGAATATAGAGTTCTTGGGAAAGAGTTATGTCCGTGGCATCAACAGGTTGCGGAGTGTTGTTGCCAAAACTCATTCCGGCACTATCCCTAAAAGCGTGTAAAACCCAAAGTCGTATTTTGTTTTCACATTGGTAATAAATTCATTTTACTCCAAATAATACTGGTAGCGTTCTTCGGGCGTCAGTTCCCTGTACCTGAATCTTTCACGGGTTATGTCGAGCATTTCCTGAAGGGATGGAAGGGCTTTCCATATCCTCACGGTTTTGTCATCAGACGCAGAAACGATGTACTTTCCGTCAGGGCT
>CALBNV010000107.1 GCA_937896895.1 uncultured Bacteroidales bacterium
GTCTTCGACTATTACACCCTTTGCATAGTCAGAAACGATGACACCATCAAGTTCATCAATCATGTCCAGCATAACTGTTAGAATGGATTTCTGGCACTGATAATCAATAGGTTCAGTATGTTCGCGGTCAACTCTGAGCATTTGCTGATTTTGACCAATGATTCTTGTTTTTACAGAAGTTCTGCGCCCTGAATCAACAATCAGACCGTCTGTTTTTATTCCTTCATTTTGTAAGGTTTCGGTAAGTCTGCGGCCAGAACCGTCGTCACCGATAATTCCAAATATGTGGGCCTTGGCTCCCATAGCAACAAGGTTTGTGGCAACGTTGGCTGCACCACCTGGTCTCCAGGTTTCTTTTTTTACTTGAACAACAGGAACAGGAGCCTCTGGAGAAATTCTATCTACTTTACCCCAGCAGAATTCGTCTAGCATAACGTCACCGAGAACGGCTATGCTGCGACCAGAAAAGCTGGTTAATATTTTTTCCAATTCATTACGTTGCATATATGACCTTTCGCTTTGGCAGACTCTTTAAGCCTGTTTTTGATTTTGTTCAATATCGTTTAGTTCCTGATTATTGTCTTTTTGTAAAAGGAATTTGGGTAATGCAATAAGCACACCAAGAAGCATACCTATTACAATAAATAGTGGTCTTTTGGGATGTGATGGTTTATCGGGTATTTCGGCTTTATCTATAATGGTAATTCTGGAATTTTCTGTAAATTGTATTTTTTTTACATACTTTGATTCTATTTTTAGACTTTTATTGTTAAAAGAATTCAGCTTCAGATTTTTCATTGATTCTATGGCTTTTTTAAGATAGGTATTGGCAACTTCGGTAGCTTTTCCTGCATCGGATAATTTTACTGTCAGCACTGTTGGGGTGTCGGCAGAAGTGGGTGATTTTATGCTGATTCGTTTTTTTAGAGCAGTTCTATAACCTGCAGGAGTCTTTTCTGATGGTTCTAGATAATTTTTTAGGTCAGTAATGCTTTCTAGAACTTGGTCTGCTACAATATCACTTTTTAAGAGCACGCCAATATTGGAATTACCGTCTTTTATGAATGTTGTTTTTGATGTATATTCAGGCTTAAAAAGGAAACTAATACCAAAGCAAACTAATGTCGTTATCAAAACTGTAACAGCACTTTTCAATATTTTGCTTTTCACTATATTTCTTTCCTTCTTTGTTAAATTCAAGACATTATACTTGTTTTCATCCCTCAAGGCAAGGGAACCCACTGAAAAATGGATGGTAAAACTCTAAACTATGAACTGTATCACCAGTAACCCAATGCGATAGCCACTAACAACCACTATCCCAACAATCCCTAAACTCTAAACTCTAAGCTCTAAGCTCTAAACTCTCATCTCTTAATCACCTTCTCAAACCTATTGCCGACGCTGACGAGATACACTCCTGCGTCGAGGCCGGCGACGTTCACCTGCACGGTGCCGGTCATTCCGGCAAGGCGTTTAACCACCTGTCCGAGGCAGTTGAAAATCACCACGTCCGACGTCGCATCGCCAAGGTTGATGTTAATCACATCATTGACAGGATTGGGAAACAACACGATTTGATTTTCAGCAAATTCATCAACGTCAGCTGGTCCCTGATATTCGATGGCTCCGAGGTCGATCTGCGCCCCGACGATGCGTTGGTTGCCGATAAGGTCAGGGCCGGTGACGCCGGTGACAGACTTGTCGCCTTTATTAATCAAAGGTGAGTTAGCCATGAGGCTGTAGTCGCCGTTCTCGGCGTCGGTGAAGCAAGGGTCGTCAACCGCAATCATGTGTTCGCCGTCGAAGCCGCCCTGCACGGCGCAATAGTAGAATTTGGAGTCGCCGTCAATCTGGTTGGCGGCATCGTTAGCTTTGTTGCCCCAGAAAATGCTGTTGTAAGTTCTGCTGTAATGGTTGTCGTTATGCAATCCGCCGCAAGTCTCAGCAGCCTCGTTGTCAACGACATCGCAGTTGATCATTGTGAACTTGCCTCGGTTGTAGATTGCGCCGGCTTCCTTGGCGGAGTTCTTCGCGAAGATGCAGTTCGTCATTTTCGGCTGTTTGTTGGTATAGACATAAAACGCGCCGCCTTTGGTATTCGCCGAGTTGTTGCGGAAGTCGCAGTTGAGCAGTGTGATGCCGAGCATGTCGCAGATGCCGCCGCCCATGGAGCCGTGGTTGTTTTCAAAAGTGCAGTTCTCGAATTTTACCGAAGCGTTTTCATAATAAGCCGAGATGACATAGACGCCGCCGCCGAAGCCCGTGGCGGTGTTGTTCTGGAACTTACAGTTCACGAAGCGGCTGTTCGAGCAGAGATACGCGCCCGCGCCCGCGCCGGAGTTGCCGTTCTGTATGGTGAATCCGTCCCAGATGGAATAGGCGGCGTTCTGGAAGTGGTCCGACTGGAACACGACGCGGCGTTGGTTCATGCCGTCGAGGATGGTGGGATTCTTTTCGAGGTCACGGTCGTCGAGGTCGAAGTCGGCCGGCTCGTCGCCGGTGAAACCGCCGTAGATCCTGTTGTTGTCGTAGATGGTGAACGCGCCGTTGTTGTTCTCCAGGTCGCCGTAGTACGTGCCGCTTTTCACCCAGATCTGGCTTGAGACTTCGGTGGCGACAGACGACGCGAACTCGAGGTGTTTCGTGGCGTTCGTCCATGAAGAGCCGTCGCCGGTGCCGTCGGCGGAGACGTAGATGATGCCGTTGGCGTCGGCGTTGATCGCCAACGGGACGATGTTCATCACGACAGCCTCGTTCTGGTTGAAGCCCGCCACGTCGTTGATGTCGTAGAAGCCGTTTCCAGAGCCGCTCCATCCGAGGTTGAAGCTGAAGTAGTCGCGGTCGTCGTAGCCGTCGCACACTATGGCGTGCCCGCCAGGTTCTCCCGAGCCGGAGAAATACATCGGGTGACCTTTGTCGAGGTCGCCCTTCAGCATCGCGATCCATTCGTCCTCAGTGTATTGTGAACGTTCCTTGTATGTCGCCGAGCAATATCCGAAATATTTACGCATTGCTGTCTCTACGTCGTGCGACTGCGCCCCGCTGCCGTCAGGGCCGAAGTCCATGTTGACGCTCACGCCGCAATGATACATCAACGTCGCGATGGCGATGTTGTCGTTCCATATCTCGTTGGGCATGTTGTCCCAGTCGTAGGTGGTGGCGCCGAAGTTCGCCGACTGCGTGCCGTATTCGTGGTGGACATACGAGTGCGAGCCTCTGCCCTGCGCCGGGTGGTTCCAGAATTTCATAACCTGCGACATCGCGCATGCCACGCAGCCCGCATAGCAGTGCCCGCACGGGCCGCCGCCCCACCAGCCGCCGCCCGTCGAAGGCGCCAACTCGTTGTAATAGCAGTCCTGATTCCATCTCGTCTGGATGAGAGGATCGACGACATTGACGTTTTTAGCAGCAGGTAACACCCTGTCTTCCAGCGACTTCCACATCACAGCCACATCGTCGTCAGCCGCACGGTTCACCTTATTATAATATTCCACATTCCGACGGTAGTTGTCGATGAAATATCTCGCCGTCTCCGGAATCTCGCCCTCGTATGAATTTTTATCCGAATAAGCCATGATGGGATTCAGGTTCTTGGAAGCCGAGACGATGACGAAGCCGCCGCCTTCCACGTTGAAGATGTACAGCGCCGGATTGCCGTCCGAGCCGTTCTCGACATGAAAAACATCAAGTTGAACATCAGATTTACCGGTCTTCAATTCAATGAAATTCTTTCCGATTTTATTTGCATATAATTCATTGACAAATGATTGGGCGTTTGATTTCCCCAATGAAAACATGGCTATCAACAAAGCCAAAGCGAGTTTGAAAAAATTTTTCTTCATTTTAAAATAAATAAGGCTGCAAAATTAGAAAATTATTAACTTTGCAGGTCAAAAAAATTTGAAAAAATATCACAAAGTATATGCAAATGAATGATTTTCAAAAAGAGATACTTGCAGGCATTCCTGAACAGCTGCCTGAAGTGAAGGAATACGACAAGAACATCAATCATGCGCCGAAACGCAAGGACATTTTGACGAAGGAACAGAAGAAGTTGGCGTTGAAGAACGCGCTCCGTTATTTCCCGGAGAGGCTTCACGCGCAGCTCGCGCCGGAGTTTTATGAGGAATTGGAGAAATATGGCCGCATCTACATGTACCGTTTCCGTCCTTCCTACGCGATGTACGCCCGTCCGATTGACGAATATCCGGCGAAATGCCGTCAGGCCGCAGCCATCATGCTGATGATTCAGAATAACTTAGACCCGGCGGTGGCGCAGCATCCGCACGAACTCATCATCTACGGCGGCAACGGCGCCATCTTCCAGAACTGGGCGCAATACCGTCTCGTGATGCAGTACCTCGCCAACATGACCGACGAGCAGACCCTCGTCATGTATTCAGGTCATCCGATGGGGCTGTTCCCGTCGCACAAGGAGGCGCCGCGCGTCATCGTGACTAACGGCATGATGATTCCGAATTACTCGAAACCAGACGACTGGGAGCGTTTCAACGCGCTCGGCGTGACGCAATACGGACAGATGACGGCAGGCTCGTACATGTACATCGGGCCGCAGGGCATCGTCCACGGCACCACGATCACGGTGCTGAACGCCTCGCGCAAGCAGGGCGGCACACCGGCGGGCAAGCTGTTCATCACGGCGGGCCTCGGCGGCATGTCGGGCGCACAGCCCAAGGCCGGCAACATAGCCGGTGTAGTCTCCATCACGGCGGAGATCAACCCGTCGGCGGCGTTGAAACGTTACAACCAAGGCTGGGTCGATGAGATCCACGAGAACCTCGACGAGCTGTTCGTGAAAGTGAACGAAGCCATCGAGAAGAAGATCGCACGCTCGTTCGCATACCAGGGCAACGTCGTTGACCTCTGGGAATACGCCGCGGCGAAAGGCATACACGTCGATCTCGGCTCCGACCAGACCTCGTTGCACAACCCGTTCGCGGGCGGCTACTACCCTGTCGGATATTCATTCGAGGAGTCGAAACGCATGATGGCCGAGGAGCCGGAGAGGTTCAAGGAGGCGGTCTATGCGTCGCTGCGCCGTCACGTGGCGGCGGTCAACAAGCTCACCGCGAGAGGCATGTACTTCTTCGACTACGGCAACGCGTTCCTGCTTGAGAGCAGCCGCGCCGGCGCCGACATCATGAAAGACGGCAAGTTCCGTTATCCGTCATACGTCCAGGACATCATGGGGCCGATGTATTTCGACTACGGCTTCGGCCCGTTCAGATGGGTCTGCACGTCGGGCAAGCCGGAAGACCTCGCCGTCACCGACGAGATAGCGTGCAAGGTCCTCGAAGACATCGCGAAGTCGTCGCCGAAGGAGATTCGGCAGCAGATGCACGACAACATACAGTGGATCAAGGGTGCACAGGCCAACCATTTGGTCGTCGGCTCGCAGGCACGCATCCTCTACGCCGACTGCGAAGGGCGCACGAAGATCGCGGCTGAGTTCAACAAGGCCATCGCCGACGGCAGGCTGAGCGCGCCGGTGGTGCTGGGCCGCGACCACCACGACGTGTCGGGCACCGACTCGCCGTTCCGTGAGACATCGAACATCTACGATGGTTCGAGCTTCACAGCCGACATGGCGATACAGAACGTCATCGGCGACGGATTCCGCGGCGCCACATGGGTCAGCATCCACAACGGCGGCGGCGTGGGCTGGGGCGAAGTCATCAACGGAGGCTTCGGCATGGTCCTCGACGGCACACCGGAGGCCGACAGACGGCTGCACTGCATGCTTCACTGGGACGTCAACAACGGCATCGCGAGAAGAAGCTGGGCACGCAACGAACCGGCCATGTTCGCCATCAGACGCGCCATGGAGGTCGAGCCGAGACTCAAGGTCACAATGCCGAACATCGCAAGTGATGAGATGATTGCAGAAATCGTAAAATAAATTTAATCAATTAAAACAGGATTAGCAGGATTGACAAAATAGTTACAAATTTAAAACTCGTGCAACTTGTGTCATAAACTTGTGCGACTTGTGTTAAAAAATCGTCAATCCTGTCAATCCCGAAACAATTAAGACAGAACAACAATTTTTAAATTCAAACGTGTATGAAGAAATTATTACTTTCATTGACAATGGTGCTTGCGATGTTCGCGGCATCAGCACAAAATTTCACATTAAAAGAAAAAGGGACAGAAAACATCGTTGAAAACGGAGCAAGCTATGTCGTCTATGGTGACGGCTCGGAATCATGGGGCTATCCTGGCGGCGAACTTATGCTTGAATTCGACCTCGTGGCAAACGAAGACATGAGGGTCATCTGCAGGAAGATTGAAAACAATGTCATTGAGGGCACAATGAACTACATCTGCTTCGGACAGTGCCTGCTTCCTGAAACCTACGAGACAGATCCGATTCCCGTATCACCCAACGACGTGGACCCATTGCTTTTCAGCAGCCACTACATGGCTTCAGATGACTACACCACAGTCCTCGGTCAGGAACAGAGCATGACATACGAGATTTGGAACGCAGCCAACCCGGATGAGAAATTCGTCATCAACGTAATCTTCAAATATTCACTCACCGGCGTGGCGGAAGTCATGGCCCAGAACGTCATCAGCGCATATCCGACACCGGCCACCGATGTCGTCAACTTCGACTACGACCTCAGCGGCAGCGTGAACAGCGCGGCGGTTGTCGTCTATAACATGGCAGGTCAGGAAGTGATGAGAAACGACCTCAACGGCGTGAGCGGCAAGCTCAGCATGAACGTCGGCGACCTCAGCGAAGGCGTTTACTTCTACAGCCTCGTCATCAACGGCAAGACAGAAAAATCGAACAAAATCGTCATCAGATAGTTTTTAAATGTTTTTTCATTTTTCCCGTCAGGAAGCGATTCCCGGCGGGATTTTTTTTGTCTCAACCAGATGACATTCAGAACAGGCTCCCGCCCGTGACATAGACCGGCGCGCCTTCAAGCTGAGAACCTTTTTGCACTTTTTTATCTTTCAGAAATCTGGGGAGATCAATTTCCATTTCTACCGGATCGCCTTTCAAACCGTAAAGCAGATATTTCTCGCCTTTGGGTGTAGGATAGTTCAAAACCTCCATATTCTTCTTATCAGAGACTTTAGGTTCATCATTCAAACGCCAAACTTCAAATTCTTCGGGGTTATCAAAGTTATACAACACTAAATGTGTGGCACAAACGACAAACGAATCATTTTCATTAACAGCCCCACGACGTTCGCCAAGACGGACATTATACAACTTGTTGTTTTTTATCCAATTATAGTGTTCTTTGCTTTTATAGCAGCCCACCAAATAAATCCTTTGTTTGCCATAGACCGCAGGAGATTCAGCCGCTTGAAAGAGTTCGTTGAATTTTTCTTTCTCATTTTCAAATGAATACGGTCGCACAAATTGTAGATGATACATACTTGGTTCTTCTCCCAAACGATGTGGACGGACGATAAAATCCTCTTGCAATTCCTTTAGCAATTCTATTGTCTCAACATCGTGTTTTTCGCGCTTGCTTTCATCTTTTAATTCTTCTGCAGATAATTTTTCCAAAGCAAGAATCAGCAAATTGTCATTCTCATTCTGATATGGACGAAAAACCTTTCCTAAAATTTTACGGAAATGTTTGTCAACGGCAGATTGGATGTCCTTGCTCTTAGGAGCCATAATCCAAAAATCGTACAACTTATTGAACCTTGAAATTAAATCTTCTCTGAACTTATCACGAATACTTTGTTGTATGCCTTTGTCCGCGCCTTGCACATAATGCGCCAACACGTACAGGAAGTTGATGTTATAAGTTTGCAGAACGAAAGTGTCGCGGTCGAAAAGGCGGTTGGGGAAATGATAATTGACGAGCTTATTCTGCTTGTCTTTCACATCGTCATCATATTCATTTTTCAAACCATCTTCGGTGTAACCATACAAGCTATTGTCTTTTTTAATCGCGCTTGCGCGGATAAAGAAATTGGGCGTAATATTATAACCTTCTGTCAGTTCATCGCGATACTGAAGTTCGTCAGGATATTGTTTGTTTTTATTAAAAATATCAATATGATACTGAATGATGTTTTTGGCGTAGGTAAACTGTTTATACACAGCCGTTTCACCCAAGTCGGTGCTTTCCTTGTAGTATTTGCTGTCGCCGATGAAATAGATTTCTCCGGCATTGTTGATGAGCGAAGGTTCTTTGTACAAATGGTCAAGGCGCTTGCCGTCTTTCTGGTGCTTGAGCCTCAGCAAATCATCATTTCCCTCATTTCCGCCGATGAGCTGGTCGATCATATCTTCGAAAATGATGTTGAATTTGACGGCCAGCAACTTTTCTTCGTGATATTTGCCGGAAGCGATTTTCTCTGCTTTATCAAAGAAAACATAGAGCAGATTCCACAGCTTGACGAGTTCGTCGGTGAAGTATTTCTTGCGGATGGCACGCAGGCGGCGGGTGCCATGCCCTTGCGCAATCATCGATTCTATTTTCCGCATCGGAATGAGGTCGTAGCACAAATCGCACACCGTTTTGAACCGCATTTTCTCCTGCAAGAAACGAAGCGTGGAATAGAACAGCACAATCAGTTCCTCGTCGAAATTGATGGATTTGGTCTTGTTGTAGAAATCCATATATACGGGCGTGCCGTCTTGCAGAAACGGCTGCACTTTGCGCACGGTTTTGTTCCAATTGATTTTGTGCGTGCCGCTGCGGTTGACGATGGAGATGAAAGTAAACAGGTGACGGTGTTCTTTCTGGAATTTCTGAAGCTGGAGGATGATGTCGAGGTAGGTCTCGCATTTCTCGCCTTTGGAAGAAGCCACCTCCTGCACGTCCGACATCTTGACGATTTCCGTTTCGGGATTGCGTTCCACGAAGTGCGCGATGGCCTGATACAGCCAGGCGGAGAGCTCGAAAACGGTTTCCTTTTCGTCATTAAGACTCTTGTCTGAAAAAGAATCAAGTTTGATGATTTCTTCCGGCTTGTATTTCCCGAAAGCCGTGCCGTCTTCTTTGATGAAAACCTTGGGCAGCACGAAAACCACGTCATTCACTTCCGGATTCGTGCAGTAGAAATAGCCCACGCAGCCCACCTTCACGCCGCTGGCGGTTTCCGTGAGATAGGCCTGATCCACGCACTGCTTTACCAGCGCAATGTTTTCGGCATTTGCATATTGGTATTCTTCAAAGAGGAGAATCATAACGGCTATTTTTTGTCTGAACTTTTTTCAGCAGGCAACAAATAATCGCTTGCCTTCGATGCTGAAATGGCCGACTTGCCTGTCGTTTTTTCCAGTTGCTTACGCGCGACCTTTGCCACGTTTCCGCCTTCTTTGGCAACTTTCGCACTTTCAAGAAAACCTTGTGGATTTTTCTGTTTGGATATTTCTGTTGTCGAAGCCTCCGCCAACATGTTCAAGGCAAGTTCCACATTGCTCATATTGTCGCGGAGATTCTCTTTTTTCAGACCTTTGTGCTGTTTGTATTGACGAGTGGTCATACCGCTCCATTCCTTAGTGATAATGTCGGTAAGAGAAGCGAACTGCTGCCCTGATTGCACGCCGGCGCGTTCCCATTCGTCAGTCAGTTCTTTCCTGACCTCGATGCCTTTGATGCGGTTGTTTATCCATTTGTCGCTATACCCCAATCGTTTATAATCGGCAATAGCTTGATTTATATTCAATTCCGGGTCTTGCATCTGATCGAGACGTTGTGAGGCCACCTGCGCCATCCAGATTTTGAACGGTTCTGCCTTGGGTGACGGAATGGACTGGATAAGGCGGAAAAGACCTTGTGGTGAAGCACAGTTAACCCTTTGTTTGCCTCCTTGGGTCTGCACAGAAAGGGGGGTGACAATTTGTCCCCACCCTTCTGCGAGGGAAGGGTCACGTTTCTTCATCTTTTTAATGTAATCGCTTGGGTTCACACTATCCGTGAGGGCTTCCACAACATCTACCACACAAAAGTACCATTGTTCGGTTTCAGAATCCCAAACTGTGCGGACTTTCTTCTCTTCAAAAAGTTGGATTTCCTGTTTTTTCGTCATGGCTTTTTCATCTTTAAATGAATTAACGAACTGTTATTCTTTCTCTTCTTCGCTCTTCACTTCCAGTTTCTTCATAAAGCCCTGCAACAGATCTGTTGTGTTTCCCTTGAACAGTTCGTTGAAGGAAAACTCCTTCTTGTCGTTACCTTCCGGAAGCGTAAACAGCGCGTTTGTGGTATTGTACATATCTTTTCCCACTTCGCTCCAGAGGTAGTACATCACCTTGTTGATGAACGTCTTTTCGTCAACGCTCTTCTTGATGAAGTATTCGCCCATCTGCTTGTCTTCGGAATCGGTGACTGACAGAATCTTCGCGTTGACTTTTTCCAGAAAATCAGTCCATTTATATTTCTTATCTCCTATTTCAATTTCGAACGTGTGGAAATTGTCTTTATCGTCTTTCGCTTCAGCTGCTGAATAGCGAATGGGCACGAACTCCCAATCCCAGCGGCGCTTGAAGGCGCTGTCCATCGGGAAGAGCGACTGGTCGGAGGTGTTCATCGTGGCGAGGAGGTTGAGGTTGCAGGGAAGAACGAGCAACTCTCCGCTCTTTATTTTGTCAACGATGCCACCAGAATAATTTTCCGAGAAAATGCCATTGATGTAATTCTCCACTGACGACAAATCCAAACTGGCAAATACCGTCTTCAACTCTCTTGTAATATCCGCATCCGGCACAATGGGATAAGTGGAGAAACCGGCATCGTTACGGTCGAGCAGTTGGAAGATATCGCCGAAAATCTGGGCGCAGTTGCCACGGTTGATTTCCTCAATGACCAGGTAAACGGGCTGTGGATTCTCTTGTTTCATTTCCTCCCATGCCTTGATGTATGCTTTGGTGAAGACTTGGGGGATGAAGGAGTAAGTGATAGAAGAATTATTTTGTTGAAAATTTTTACCCATATCAATTCCTGCATTTAGCTCTGGAGACTGGGTCTCTTTCCCGCAATCTTTTAAAAACTGGGTCTTATTAATTTTATCAAAAGATTCCCAATACAGGAACCCAATCTTACACAATTTATGAGGTTCTGAAATAGTATCAAAAACATTTAAAAGTTGAGAATATTCCAACAAAGGTGTTTTCTCTTTCGTCGGTTTGTAGCACCCCACGAAACTTGCATAATCGTAATCCGGATGGAATGTGGTGCGGAAGATGTTTTCCTCGGGCACGCCTGCCAATTTCTCGCTTTTTACTTTGTAGCTTTTCCCTGTGCCGGGAGCGCCGTAGAAGATGGTTTGGGGAGGGAGATTGACAGAGTGTTTTGGCCAGACTAGTTGTTTGTTTTCGTGTCCTTTTTCAATATGTCTTTGAAAAAGATTTAGATTGCTTACAAAATGCGCAAAAGCATTAATCCCAGCAGAATACATCTTGCCACCTTTTTTGTCAAAATCTTGTGCAGCAACTTTTTGACTGATTTCAAGCAATTTAGCCACATCCACCACATCAAACAGCACAGTTGTGCCTGCAATAGATTGTACAATATTCTGCACTTCACCATTTTGAGGAACTTGCTTTACATACCTGTCAACTGTCGCTTCTGATTTTCCTTCGTTTTTGAGATAAGTTGCAAAGAGTTCGGGAATATTCTGTATATTTTGACCACAAGAAGCATCAAATTCAGTTGGATTGTTCTGAAAATATCGGTACATCAAAAAAGCACCATTCAATTCTGCCGCATAGCGTTCCTTGACATTAGGATTTAATAAATGAGCTTCTCTCATTAATTCGGTTGGTGTATATTTATCCACAACATGCTTGCCATATTTGAAAATAAAAATCCCCCCAACTGCTGATTTTTCTATGTCTGAATCATATAAATCAGCTAAGATTTTAACTATTTGTTCTTTTGAGTACTGGACATCATTTTCTTTCTTATTCTTAATGAGTACCACATTGCCATCTGAAGAACTTTCAAAACAGATTCCATATTTCCCTGATTGAATTAATTCCGCAACTTTTTTAGCTTTGCCTATTTCTTTAGACATGCTTTCCGTTAGTCCTGCCGTTTTAATAAGTTGTGCAATATTGACATCATTTAATTCTTGAGCATATTTTAAGCCCAAAATATAATAAGCGTATGAACCTATTTGCGAATTGAGTTTTTTCAACTCATTTACTAATAATTCAAAATCCATAAGTTATCTTTTTACTTTTCAAACACTCTTTCCCTATGCCACTCTAAAAACTGCTTGTTCGGCAGGTGTTCTTCGGGGAGGGAGATCATTTTTATTTTTCAATTATTATTCTTGCGTCATCATTTTTCTTTAGCACATTCTTACGAACAAATCGATGAATGTATATTTTTTATTTTTCATAACTATTTCAATTTTCAATCCGTAATTCGTTTTTCTTTTGCAGTTCAAGTTCATTGACTGTCCGTTCCACCACTTCCCGCAACTGATACGCGGCCACTCCGAGAGGCTTGTCAATGTCCTTAAGCGACCATTCCACTATGGTTTTGTCGTATGCCTTGCAGATAATAAGCCCAACCGAAGGATTGTCGTCGTCACGTTTGAGCAATTTGTCGGCTGCCGTAACATAGAAATTTATCTTTCCCGCAAACTCAGGCACAAACCTGACTGCTTTCAAATCGATGACCACATAGCGTTTCTGCGGAATATGGTAGAATATCAAATCCGGGAAAAACGAAGTTCCGTCGGGCATACGCAGCTCCTTCTGGCGACCGACAAACGCAAATCCTTCCCCCAACTCCAAAAGGAACCTTGTTATGTTGGCAATCAAAGCATCTTCCAGCTCTTTTTCGTCATACCCGCTCTTCATTGTCAGAAAGTCAAACGAATAGGGGTCCTTCAGCATCTCCTGTGCCAACTGCCCTTGCACAACAGGAAGTTTGTCAGTAAAATTGGTGATGGCTTTGGCGGAGTGAGAATAGAGGTCGTGCCGGATGTTGTCGTCGAGCGTATTGCGGCTCCAATTGCCTTCAATGGTTTTGTTGACATAGAACAACGCTTCGTCAAGAGAATTGGATTTTGATACGATGTGGATATGATGTCCCCACGGTACCAATCCGAAAGATTCAGGCATCTCTAAAAAGCCGACAGGTTGTTGGCTTTTTTTGTCCACACCATCATTTTCAGAAAAGCCAGCAGATTGTTGGCTTTTTCCAATGTGTTCGAAATAAAACAAATACCAACGCTTCATATCTTTGACGTTAGACCACGAGAACCCCGACTCTTCGGGAAATTCATTTCTCATATCCAAGGCGAATTGCTTGACGATGCCCTTGCCCCAATTTTCTTCAGGGTGCATCTCGGTGAGGTCTCTTCCTATGCTCCAATAGAACTCAAGCATAGCGGTATTGACCCGCACCATCGCCTTGGCCTGCGCTGTGCGGAAGCGTGTCTTCACATCCGACAGCCACGCCACATAATCCTTATTGGCAACCATTCCATCTCTATTTACAAACGCCGGTTCGTTCATTGTTTCCGTATTTTGTTGTTTTCTTTGAGGACTTATTTATTCTAAATTCCTCTTATCAAATTCACATCATCCACGCTCCCGCGAACAAATCGCTGAAAGTATGTTTTTTCTTTAGCACACTACACATTCTATCCCTTTCCTGCCACTTTCAAAATCTCACCTGCCGAGGTCTGCAGACTGTCCGTAGTCAATTCAATTATTCAGTTCTACCTATCGGCCGGTTCAACTGGTGACACCGCTTGTAACATCAAATCACCATAATCATACAATCTGATAATCAAATATTTACGACAGATGATTTCATTACTTACATCTTTTTCACCGAGTTTGCAAAAATAACATTTTTTTCGAGCAACCGACATTTTTTCACATGATTTTTTGCGCAATAATCATATTAAAACCGAAATGAGAAAGTGCCACGATGTGCCTTGACACTTCCGCGGTGTTTCCCAGCGGAGACAGATGGATTTGAACCTTGAATAAAATATGCGTTCATCTTGCATTGAGGACTTTTAACATACAAAAAAAGCCCGACTACCAAGAGCCGGGCCTCGATATTTGAAAAAAACATTATTTCGCGAACTGCACCGACCTCGTCTCTCTGATGACGGTGATCTTTATCTGACCCGGATACGTCATCTCGGTCTGGATCTGACGCGAGAGGTCGTATGCGATGCTGTCGGCTTCCTGATCGCTCACCTTGTCGGCACCGACGATGACGCGGAGCTCGCGGCCCGCCTGGATTGCGTATGTCTTCACGACACCCGAATATGACATTGCCATTTCCTCGAGCTTGTTCAGACGCTGGATGTAAGCCTCGACGACCTCACGGCGTGCGCCCGGACGTGCGCCGGAAATGGCGTCGCAGACCTGGACGATAGGCGCGATGAGCGATTCCATCTCTATCTCGTCATGGTGAGCGCCGATAGCGTTGCACACATCGGCTTTCTCCTTGTATTTCTCAGCGGTCTTCATGCCAAGGATAGCGTGCGGAAGCTCCTCCTCGTTCTCGGCGACCTTGCCTATATCGTGAAGGAGACCGGCGCGTTTAGCCACTTTCGGGTTGAGACCGAGTTCAGCAGCCATAGTGGAGCTGAGCCGCGCCACTTCGATTGAGTGCTGCAGCAGGTTCTGTCCGTATGACGAGCGGTATTTCATTCTGCCTATCATTCTGATGAGTTCCGGAGCGAGGTTGTGGATGCCGAGGTCGATGACGGTGCGTTTACCGGTCTCGATAATTTCCTGTTCAACCTGTTTCTCGACTTTCTTCACCACTTCCTCGATACGTGCCGGATGAATACGTCCATCCGTAACGAGTTTCTGAAGTGAGAGTCGTGCGATCTCACGGCGGATCGGGTCGAAGCCAGAGAGAAGTATCGCGTCAGGGCTGTCGTCGATGATGATCTCGACGCCTGTGAGTGACTCAAGGGCGCGGATGTTGCGGCCTTCACGTCCGATGATGCGGCCCTTAATCTCGTCATTCTCAATGTTGAACACCGACACTGTGTTTTCGATTGCGTGTTCAGCAGCTGTTCTCTGGATTGTCTCAAGGATGACCTTCTTGGCATCCTGGTTGGCCGACATCTTCGCCTCTTCGATGATTTCCTTCGCGAGGACCATGGCTTCTGCTTTAGCCTCGTCTTTGACGGCTTCTTTGAGTTGTTCCTTCGCTTCAGAGACGGTCATGCCGGAGATGGTCTCAAGGATTTTCTTCTGGTCCTCGTGCATCTTGTCGAGCTCGGCCTGACGTTTTGCGAGGCTTTCCTGCTGCGCCGAGATCTTATCCTGCTGATTCTTAAGGTCATTTGCCTTGTGTTGAAGTTCTTCCGCGCGTTGGTTTGCCTGCTGTTGCATCTGCTGAATCTTCGCCTCGACCTTCTGGAACTCACGTTTCTTCTCGTTAGTTTCCTTGTCGTAATCCTGCTTCATCTGGAGGAACTTCTCCTTCGCCTGCAAGATCTTGTCTTTCTTGATTACCTCACCTTTTTCCTTTGCTTCTTCAAGCAGTTGGTTGCTTTTTCTTGTTAGTGCGGCACGCATGACTGTCGTGGCGAGCAGCACACCGATGCCACCGCCCACGACGACGGCTCCCGCTGTGATAAGAATGTTTGTTGTTGCTAATAGTAAAACCATTTTTTTAATAATTTTACTCTTCGACGAGAAATAAAAAGACCTGCCTGTTCAAAGGGATCGTAAACCCTTGTAAATCACGCTTATGGCTGCCACGATACGCAAACTTCCACTGGCGTATAAGCTCCCCTCGCGGGGCTGAGGCCTGTTTTTGTACCCATGAGTCAACCGAAATATTTTGTTTTAGTTGTATAGGTTACGAATCATGCGTCAAACAGACAGATCTATGTTTTCAGTCAGCAGTGCATTGATGGTGTCAAGCTGTTTGTCAAGATACTGTTCCTTGTATGCGGAATCGTTTTCGTTTTTGACAACGGTCGTCGCGAGTTGTATGCATACCATAGAAACCAACGACAGATAATCCTTATCTGAATATACCCGCTTGTATTCCTCCACTCGCTCGTTTATCATCCCAACAGCTCTCCGCACATTGTCCTCTTCAGTCTTGTCAACATTCAAGCGGTAGCTGCGACCAGCTATGACAGCATTCACCTTTACATCATTACTCTCGCTCATACCCGCTTAATATTACTGTTCAGCATTCAATATCGACACACACTGGTCTATTTCCTTAACCAATGTTTTTATCAACTGCCTGCTTTCTTCGATTTCGTTCTCGTTTCCGAGTGCGTTAACAATTGTAATTTTATTTATTTTGTCCTTCAATTCCGTGTTCTCAGACTGGAGCGTGTCGATGGTCTCCATCAGTTCCCCATTCTTTCGAACAAGTTCACTGTTCTCTTCAACCAACTGACTTTTAATTGCAATCAGCTTTCTTAGTTTCAATTCGATTTCCGAAAGTCTTACACTTAAATCAGCCATTTTACGTTAACAGTTTCGCTTTAGAATTTTGGCACAAAGATAAACATAATTATCTCACAACGCATCATTTTTTTTATTTTTTTTCAAACATTCAAAAACCATTCCTACAAGCCGTTCAATAGCCTTTGATTATCGCATTAAAGACACGGCATTCCAAGCATCGTCGCCGACGGCAGTAGCGGGTGTACAGATGTATCAGCGCCTGCGACTGCTGGGCATTGCGCACACTGACACCGAGTTCCGTGAAATTCCTGATTATCAGGTTGTCTTCCGGCTTCAGCTCCTCAAGGAAAGCAAGGCTTCTGTCCTTAATCGTCTGATTGTCATGACATGCGCCGTAGCAAAACAGCACCGGTACTATGGCATTAATCAGCACGACATCAACCGCGGTCGAGCCGAGCGACTTCTTCTGCCTTTTCGACAGCTTGTCGAAAAGGAAATGTGTCGTCCAATAATCATTTATCTCGACATCGAAGAAACTCCTGATTTCGTTTATGTCGTTCATTGACAACATCTTCGACAGGAGATTGTCGCATGACAGCACTATGGCTGCCATCTGCGCGAGACGTATCGTCGGGAAATTCGGCGGCCTCAGCCGCAGGAATTTCCAATACGAAGCCGGCATTGTCATCAGGTCAAACTTCGATTTTAGTACCTTGAACTCCCGCTGGAGCAGAAGCGGGTACTCATCTGTAAACTCCTGCTCCAAGAATCCGGCGCAGCCAAAGAACATCGCCTCCACCTGCAAAGGATTGTCGAGATGCTTACGGAGAATCCTCAAAGGCAGCAGTCGTGACAGCCACTCGAACGCATCATTGTTGACCTTAAGCCCAAGGCTACGCATAATGCGCTGATAGACAGTCTCCTCCCAGTCATGATTGTTTGCGGCAAGTTTCTTGTTGACATCGGCGACCTCCTCCTCAAGGCGTTCTATTATCACGCGTTCAAGCCACGAAAGCCACGTGAACTGCTGGATCGCCGAAATCAGTCTGCCGCACGACACCCACTGCTGCGAGTTCATGAACGCCTTGTACTTACTGTAAATCGACTCGTCAAAGCGTCCCATCACTTCGAGCGTGGAAACGCCAAACAACTCACAATCATTGACATATACAACATGAAGTATCACATTTTCATACGCTTCATCACTCTGATGACCGTGTTTGAACCAGTCGCTGGCATTGACGTGCATCTCCACATGTCCCGCCCACAGAGTGTCGCCAATCCTGATTTTCGCGTCAAGGAAATCAGGCCCCGAGTCGTGGTTGCGCATCCCGACACTGACAACCTGTATCTCGTCACCGTCAGAGGTGACAATGTCTTTGTCCAAAAGCCTATTTCCCCAAAGATAGTATAAAAAATCTTCTTTCATATCAAGGTAATTTATGCCACAAAATTACCTATAAGATTTCAGTCGTGTCAAGTAAAATGGCGAGAATTTTTCAATTTTTACACTTTTTTAACACAATTTTCACTTTTGTGAAAAAAAAATGTAAAAAAAGTTAACTTTATTCGTGCTTGAAATCGCGGCACATATATACGAAGACGTATTTTGCCGGTGTCCCGCAGCGGTCAACAACAATAGTGTCGCACGGAATTATCTCTTCAAAACAGTCAACAAGATACCTTTTTGGCTCGTAATAGTCGGAACTCTCGGTCAGAAACCAATAATCCGAGCCTTTCTGAAGGCCGCCGCGACACTTATTAATCCACGAATATTTATGAAGGCTCTGCATGTCACCAATTCCAAACATACTGATTCCTAACGGATTAGCAACATAATAATCAAGATTCGCAAGTGGATACCAAAACAGATTGACCATTCCGTCCGTTTCTTTCATAAGTCCTTGATTCACTTTATCTTGGCGAATTTTCTCAAACTCCGGCTTGATTTTCCTCCAGCCGTAAATCGTTGAAGTGAAATCACCTTCGTTCCAATGTCGCAGCGAACTTGATTTTTCGGTGAACCTCAACGGCACGACACCTGTTTTTATCTCGACGACACCCAAAATCATCACTACAACCATCACGCATATTGAAGCAACAATTGATTTAGGAATCATTGTTTCACCATCTTTAACTAATTGTTTTTCAGACAAATGAGCTGCCGGGAAAAGCAGCATCAACGAAAACGCGGGGGCCGACCAATGAGGCAGGATCGGACGCGTGAGCGAGAACAGCCAAAACAATGCGACAAAAGGCAACCCGAAACAGAGCAAGAAACGCCGCGGCATCTCCGCAAGATATTTGTTTCCTTTGAAAACTGCAACTATCGCAATGATTATCAGCACATAATTGACGGGGTTGTTATACGCAAGCTCCCCAACAATCTCAGTAACAAAATCCATCGGCTCAAGTTTCCCAAAGAGACTGACCCTGTCGCCGTGGAACGTGAAACTGATGAAATCATTCTGCATATTCCAAATTAAAACGGGCAACATACATACGACAGATATCAAAGCGGACAGATATAAATATTTGTTTTTCAGATGCTTACGGTCAAAAATCAGGATATAAAGTCCGGCACCGACCCAGATGAAAACAGCGGAATACTTGGAAAGCAAAGCAAGTCCGGCAAAAAGTCCTGCAAGCACCAAATATTTCGATGGTTGCTTCTCGTCCTTGAAATATTTTACGAAGCAATAAATTGACAGTAACACAAAGATACTCAATGGAGTATCTGGCATTATGAAGATTCCCGTAATCACGAAGGAATATATCGAAGCGGTGTAAAGCAATGCCGCGTAAAATCCGGCAAGTCGGTTTTTTATCTCACAACCGAGCCTGTATATAATATATGTGTCAATTGTCATGAATATCACCGATGATAACCGCAATGCGAACTCACTGTCAAACAACAAGTTAAGGCTGAAAAACTGCATTATCCAACCCACCATGCCAGGATGGTCAAAGTGACTCCAGTCGGGATAAAGAGCGTAAGTCCAATAATAGACTTCATCGTTGCCAAATTCGATGAAAGCAGCAAGAAATCCGCGTATTATCGCACTGATAATCAACAGATAAGTGATGTATTTCGGAATTTTATTTTCGGTTATTGACATAATGTTGTGTTAGACTGGATTAATAAGATTTTTTATTTTTACACTTAATTTTGACGACCAAAAAACGGATATAAGCGACGACCACGATAATGTAAACCGCCCACATCAGATAAGTGCGGCCTTTCATCACAAAAGCGTGGTCAGGGTCGAAGAAATATTGATACTGATGACGCACTATCGGATTGAGATACAACGTGTTACCATTTTCAAACTCAATCTCAGTCCTGATATATGAATCATCATTTTTAATAAAATAAAACGCCTGATTGGAGTTTTCCACCGTTTCTTTTGTCACCGCATTCTGCCCGATAAAGCGTATTTCCTTTGCCTTGCCGGAAACAGAAACCGAAATCGTGTCATTTTTCAATGTAACATATTCTAACACAGGCATTTCATTCAACTTTCCCTTAAAACAAACGCCATACGAATTTCCTGTTTCAAGAGATTTGTAAATATTTTCAGGGTCATCATCCGACAGGCAAGCCGTTGTAAAACCAGCTTTTTCACCATTAGCGATTATATTTGCGCGATGCCCGTTTGACAGAGCTATATCCCAGTAATACAACGAGTTGTCATTTTCGCTCAAAGCCTCAATCACACGATAATGGTCAAGATTTGCAAACTCGCCTTTCTTAAATCCTTTCGAAGGATGCGCAGGACCAACCAAACGAGCGGTTTTATTAAGTTTGTCAAGGTTATATTGCTTATAATGAACGCTTTGCAGAAAAGGATAATCCATTTTCCGAACCTCTCTGTAACCTAAGCAAAGAAAACGAGTGCCTGTCATCGCAAATCCGTATTCATACGCACTAACTCCATGATTTTCAATTGAATCAGAACGAAAATCAATATAAGACGGATTCTTGAACTGCGATGAATCAACATTCTGGTAAGGATTGAAGACAAACTCGCCGTGAAAAGGCTCCGACTCATCGAAGCGATACGACGGAACCGCGAGATAAAGTACCAAAAAGAAGAGCAAAACCGCTCCAATGACACCTGTAATTGCAAGATATACAGGATTTTGTATTATCTTTTGAAAAAACTTTCTTTCAGCCATACACTTATTTTTGCAAGTTGCAAAGATAACATTTTTTTTGCAAATTTCTGCCGTGGAAAATTTCCAAACAATTTGACCATTTATGCTGTTTATATGATAAAATTTAGTAATTTTGCAGCCTTATTTAAAATCATTCTTAATAAGAAAAAAATGGAGTCGAATCAGAAAGAAAACATCATTGAAGAGGTGACGAAAAAGGACTACGAGTTTGGTTTTGTGACCGACATCGAGACCGATTTCATTCCGAAGGGGCTGGACGAAGACATCATCCGACTGATTTCCAGGAAGAAAGAGGAACCGGAATGGCTGTTGGAGTTCCGTCTGAAGGCTTTCCGTCATTGGCTTACGCTGAAGCAGCCGACATGGGTTCACCTCGACATTCCACCTATTGACTATCAAGACATTATATATTACGCAGCACCGAAGAAACGTCAGGCGAAGCAGAGTCTCGACGAGGTTGACCCTGAGCTTTTGGCGACGTTCGACAAGCTCGGCATCTCGCTCGACGAGCAGAAGAAACTCTCCGGCGTGGCTGTCGATGCCGTCATGGACTCGACCTCGGTGAAGACGACGTTTCAGGACACGCTGACGAAGCACGGCATCATCTTCATGTCATTCAGCGAGGCGGTGAAGCAGCATCCCGACCTCGTGAGGAAATATCTCGGGAGCGTCGTGCCTTATACCGACAACTTCTTTGCGGCGTTGAACTCCGCCGTCTTCAGCGACGGCTCGTTCTGTTACATCCCGAAAGGCGTCCGCTGCCCCATCGAGCTATCGACGTATTTCCGCATCAACGCGGCTAACACAGGGCAGTTCGAGCGCACGCTGATAGTCGCCGACGAAGGCGCTTACGTGAGTTACATGGAAGGCTGCACTGCACCGCAACGTGATGAGAATCAGTTACATGCAGCAATCGTTGAAATCATTTCTGAAAAAGACGCCGAAGTGAAATATTCGACGGTTCAGAACTGGTATCCGGGCGACAAGGACGGCAAGGGCGGCATCTACAACTTCGTGACGAAACGCGGCATCTGCCGTGGCGAACGCGCCAAGATCTCGTGGACGCAGGTAGAGACCGGCTCCGCGATAACATGGAAATATCCGAGCTGTATATTAAAAGGTGACGACTCCGTGGCGGAGTTCTATTCCGTGGCGGTCACGAACAACTACCAACAGGCCGACACCGGCACCAAGATGATCCACGTCGGGAAGAACAGCCGCAGCACAATCATCTCGAAAGGCATCTCCGCCGGCCACAGCCAGAACGGCTACCGCGGACTGGTGAAGGTGGTGCCGGCCGCCACAAACTGCCGCAACTTCTCGCAGTGCGACTCGTTACTCCTTGGCAGTCAATGCGGTGCACACACGTGGCCTTACGTCGAATGCGGCAACGACAGCAGCATCCTGGAGCACGAGGCCACAACATCGAAGATTTCAGAAGACCAGCTGTTCTACTGCAACCAACGCGGCATCCCGACGGAAAAAGCCATCGGACTGATTGTCAACGGCTATGCGAAAGACGTCTTGAACAAACTGCCGATGGAATTTGCAGTGGAGGCGCAGAAACTGCTTTCGATAACGCTGGAAGGAAGTGTAGGATGATTAGGGAATTAGGTTTTTAGGTAATTAGGTAATTAGGTAATCAGGTAAAAGAAAAATAAAATATGTTATTCAATATCAAGAATTTACACGTCTCAATAGGAGGCAAGGAGATATTAAAAGGATTCAACCTCGGAGTGAACGCGGGTGAGGTTCACGCCATCATGGGGCCTAACGGAACAGGCAAAAGCACCTTGGCGGCTGCCATCACCGGACGCGAAGGCTATGAGATAACCGAAGGTGAGATCTGGTACAAAGGCAAGAACATCGTCGGGCTTCCAGCGGAGGAACGCGCCAACATGGGCATCTTCCTCAGCTTCCAGTATCCGGTCGAGATTCCTGGTGTCAGCATACAGAACTTCATGAGGACGGCTCTCAACTCAAAGCGTGAGTATCAAGGACTTGCGCCGATGTCGGTGCTTGAGTTCAACAAACTCATGAAGCAGAAACAGGCGATGGTTGAGATTACCGAAAAACTTCAGAACCGCTACGTCAACGTCGGCTATTCAGGCGGCGAGAAGAAGAAAAACGAGATTTTCCAGATGGCGATGCTCGAGCCTCAGCTCGCAATCCTCGACGAGACCGACTCCGGCCTCGACATCGACGCCTTGAGAATCGTCGCCAACGGCGTGAACCAGCTTCACAACGAAGACAACGCCTTCATCGTAATCACTCATTATCAACGACTTCTCGACTATATCGTCCCCGACTTCGTTCACGTGATGTACGACGGAAGAATCGTCAAGTCGGGCGACAAGAAACTCGCGCTCGAACTTGAGGACAAAGGTTACGAATGGGTCAAGGATTTAGCAATTTAAGCCTTTCTATCATGGAGACAATGAAAAAAATGCTTTTGGACTACGCCGATGCCGAGATGAGAAACATCTCCGCCCACGACACCGCGAAGGTCGCCGCGATGCGTGCCGAAGCCCTGAAACGCTTCGCCGAGTCAGGCTTCCCGACACGTAAGATGGAGCATTGGCGCAATTCAAAAATCGTTGAAAACCAAGAATATAACTTCAGCATCGGAAAAGTGTCAACATGCAAGTCGTGCCACGACTTCAGCTGCGTCATCAAGGATTTCGACACGGAAGTCATCAAGATGAAAAACGGCGTCTTTGATGAAGACGAGAGCCTCAGGACCTTGGAAAGCGGCGTCATCATCGGAAGCACCATGGCGGCGATGCAGAAATATCCCGAAATCTTTGACAAATATTTCGGCACCTGCAAACCCGATGAGACCAATGGCTTCTACGACATCAACACGGCACTCTGGCAGGACGGATTCTTCATCTTCGTACCAAAAAACGTCGTCGAGAAGAAACCCATTCAGATTATAAAACTCATTGATAATAAAGAGAATCCGTTCATTCAGACACGCAACATCATCATCCTTGAAGAGAACTCACAGCTCACCATCGTTGACTGCGACGACACGAAATGCCATCAGGCGAGCATGATAAATTCCTACACGGAGATGATTCTCGGCGATAACGCACATCTCGAAAGCTACAAAATGCAGAACCTCAACGACAGCACGACACTGCTCAACACAAACATAACCAAACAGTTGGGCAACAGCACGTTGCAGTCGTGCATCATCAGTTTCAACGGCGGCAGGATCCGCAACAATATCCACGTTGACCTTGACGGCGAAGGCGCAGACCTTCAAATCTACGGCCTCTATCTGATGGACAAACAACAACACGTTGATAATCAGCTTAAGATAAACCACAACGTGCCGAACTGCACGAGCAACGAGAAATTCAAGGGCATCTTGGACAACGAGGCGACCGCCGTCTTCAACGGGCACGTCCTCGTCGCACCTAACGCACAGAAAACCAACGCATATCAGAACAACAGCAACATAATTCTTACCGACAAGGCCAAGGTGAACACGATGCCGTTCCTCGAGATCTATGCCGACGACGTGAAATGTTCGCACGGCACCTCGACAGGCCAGCTCGACCAAGAAGCGATGTTTTACATGCGCCAGCGCGGCATCAAGAAAGAAGACGCGAGGATGCTGCTGATGTACGCCTTCGCCGCCGAAATCAGCAACCACGTGAACATCAGTGCGTTGCGCGAGAGAATCGACGACATGATACAACGCCGCCTGAAAGGCGAACTGTCGAGCTGCGACACCTGCGCGTTCCAGTGCGGACAGAAAGAATACGACTTCAAACTCGATTTGAGCAAAATTTAAATCAGTGTGGAGTGTTGAGAGTGAAGAGTGAAGTGTTTTAGTTTTTAATTAAAAGTTAAAAGAGATGAAACGGTTCGACATAGAGGAAGTCAGGAAGCAGTTTCCGGTTTTGGGGCAGAAGGTCTATGGGAGGCAGCTCGTTTATTTCGACAACGCCGCCACGACGCAGAAGCCGCTTTGCGTCATCGAACGCGAACGCGACTACTACCTGAACGAGAACTGCAACATACACCGCGGCGTGCATTACCTCAGCCAGATGGCGACGGAGGCGTACGAGAACGCGAGGAAGACAGTGGCCGCCTTCATAAACGCCAGAAAATCAGAGGAAATCGTGTTCACGAGAGGCACGACGGAGTCGCTGAACCTCCTCGCCACATCGCTCGGACACCTGCTCATTAATAAAGGTGACAAAGTCGTGGTCAGCGCGATGGAGCACCACTCGAACATGGTGCCGTGGCAGCAGATGCTCATCCGCGAAGGCGGCGAGCTGCTCGTCATCAAGATGGACGAGAACGGCATCCTCGACCTGAATCATTACGCCGAACTTCTCAAACAGAGACCGAAAGTAGTATCTATCGCACACATTTCCAACACTTTGGCGACAGTCAATCCCGTCAAGGAGATGATCAGGATGGCACACGAACACGACATCCCCGTCATCGTTGACGGAGCGCAGTCGATGGCGCACCAAGTTATTGACGTACAAGACCTTGACTGCGACTTCTACGTCTTTTCCGGACATAAGATGTACGCCCCGATGGGCATCGGCGGACTATACGGCAAGACGGAATGGCTTGAGAAGATGCCGCCGTATCAGTTCGGCGGCGAGATGGTTGACAAAGTCAGCTTTGAGAAGACGACGTTCAACAAAGTGCCGTTCAAGTTTGAGGCTGGCACGCCGAATGTCGGAGCCGCCTTGGGTCTCGAAGCTGCGGTGAAATTCATCCAAAGCTTTGACAGACAAGAAGTTGAAAGACACGAGGACATGCTTCTGAATTATGCGACGGAGCGTCTCAAGGACATCGACGGAATCCGTTTCGTCGGGCAGGCGCCGAGACGCAACGGACTGGTCTCGTTTTTAATTGACGGCATCCATCCCTACGACCTCGGGACGATCATCGACAAGATGGGCGTGGCGGTCAGGACGGGGCATCATTGCGCCGAGCCGGTGATGACGTTCTTCGGCATTCCAGGAACCGTAAGAGCCTCATTTGCAATGTATAACACAAAAGAAGAAATAGACATTTTCATCAAAGCCGTTGAAAAAGCCGCGATAATGCTGAGATGACAAGTTTTTATTTTAAGACAAAATCAACAGGATATTAATTACTAACTACCTAAAACACCTCAAACTCCTTAAACACCTAAATATGACAATAAAAGAAATACAAGATTCGATAGTCGAAGATTTTTCGATGCTTGACGACTGGATGGACCGTTACTCGATGTTGATTGAGATGGGCAAGGAATGCCCGATGATCGACACGCAATACAGAAACGACGAACACCTCATAAACGGCTGTCAATCAAGGGTTTGGCTGCACGCCGAACTGAAAGACGGGAAGATTTACTTCACCGCCGACAGCGATGCCGTCATCACCAAAGGCATCATTTATTTATTGATAAAGGTGTTTTCGGGACAGACGCCGTCCGACATCCTCGCCGCCGACATGAGCTTCCTCGACGAAATCGGTCTGAAGGAACACCTCTCCCCCACCCGCTCCAACGGTCTGCTCTCGATGATAAAACAAATGCTAATATACGCAGAAAACATGAAGGTTGAAAGATAAAAGTTGATAGGTTGAAAGGCGCAAAGCGAAACACGACTTACTCACTTTAAAACTTTATGACTCTGGTACTTTAAAACTTTATAAACTTTAAATTTTATAACAAAATATCATGACGACAGAAGAGAAAAACATATTACGCGAGCGCGTCATTGCCGTTTTGAGCGGCATCTACGACCCTGAGATTCCGGTTGACATCTACAGGTTGGGACTCATTTATGAAATAAACATCGACGACGACGGCAACGTGAAGATCGTGATGACGGTGACGGCGCCGAACTGCCCTGTCGCCGACCAGATGCCGCTTTATGTCAAGGAGAAGGTCGGGGCGGTCATGGGCGTGAAGTCGTGCGAGATTGAGATGACATTCGAGCCGGCATGGGATCCGAGAAACCTCTCCGATGAAGTGAAGGAAGAACTCGGCCTCGACGACGGCTTCGGCATCGGAGACTTGATGTACTGATTAGTAGAAAGTTATAAAGTGGAAAGTTATAAAGGGCGCGAAGCGACGTAGTTCTGCACACGTCGCCTCGCGCCCTCTTAACTCTTAACTTTCCTCTCTACTCTCTTAACTATTTCTCCAGCAAGTCCTTGGCCATTCCGAGGAACATCAAGGCGATGGCGTTGAAGTCGAGGTTGAGGTCTTTGCTGAGTCCGACTCTGTCTTTGAAAATCGCGACGTTATACCATTGCAGGCACTGGAAGGCGCGGTGGAAGCAGAGACGGCGGAGCTCGTCTTCTGTCGGCTTGTGTCCGACGTAAGCCTCCAATAACGAGAGGGCCTTGTCGAAGCCGGCGTTGCCGTAGCAGGCGATGTCGTAGAACGGGTCGTTCATTCCGGCAAACTCCCAGTCGAGAACATAGAATCTGTCTTTCCCGATGACAAGGTTCGTCGGCTGGTAATCGCAGTGGCACGGCACCATTTTCACCTTTTTATATTCCTTGTGCATCTCGTCGAGTTTGTGACGGAGGTCGAGATATTCCTGCGGATGCGTGAAGCCGTTCTCGCGGCAGAAACGCTCGTCGTCGTCGAGGCGGCCGAAAGCGTTGTAGTCGGAGAATTTCAGGTCGCTGCCATGAAGTTTCTTCAGCGCCTTCACCGACATCTCGTTGTAAGAAACGACATCGGTCGTTGACATTATCGTGCCATCGACGTATTTCGCGAGCTTCTCGCCCGACTGGATTTCGATATAAACCGTCTCGTTGTTAAGTCCGAGGCGTTCCACTTCGCGGATGTTTGCATATTCCTCATCGCGGTTCACGAATTTCTCGGCGAACTTGCCAGGCACGCGGTATGTATATTTTTCACCCTGACATTCAACGACATACGTATAATTACTCATTCCACCTTCGAGGCGTTTCACGATTTTGGCGTCTGTTGCATGCAGCAAGGCGTTGACTCTTCTCAAGATATAAAGTTCTATTTCCATCTCCTTAAAATTTAGCGTGCAAAAATACTAATAATTTTAATAAAAAAAATGTTTGGCATTATCAAAAATTTTGTATTTTTGCCGCGTGAAAAAAGCGGGGGTTTAGCTCATCTGGTAGAGCGTAAGGTTCGCAATCTTAAGGTGGCCGGTTCGAGTCCGGTAACCTCCACAAACACTGATAATCAATAATTTGCGTCGGGTTTTTTTGAAAAACCGGCGCAAATTTTGTGTTTGAACATTAACGATGTTTTTGCAAAGTTTTTCAGGCGGAACGGACGAAAAAGGAGAAAAAAAATGTCATTAAACTATCTTCCCGCAGTTTTAAAGAACAACAAGCACGGCTGGCAAATCGAATACCACGCCTTGAACCCGGTGATTAGAAAAGGTTTACTCTCCAATCTCCAACCGTTCCTCTTTTAACTTTACTCTTTACTCTTTTAACAAAGAATCACTGTCTCTCGTACTTCTGCACCTCTTCGGAGAAATATTCGAGCTTGACGCCGGCGGTGCGAAGCATCTCCTCCGACTCGGCTCCGTCGTGGTATTTGCGTTGGCACACCACGCGCACTATCCCGCAGTTGATGATGAGCATGGCGCATGTGCGGCACGGTGTCATCCTGCAATAGAGCGTGCTGCCTTCGAGGGCTATGCCGCGACGGGCCGCCTGCGCGATGGCGTTCTGCTCGGCGTGGACAGTGCGCACGCAGTGCTCGGTGATGCGTCCGTCTTCATGTATCATCTTTCTGAACAGATGCCCGACCTCATCGCAATGCGGCAGTCCTGTGGGCGAGCCGACGTATCCTGTGACAAGAATCTGACGGTCTTTCACGATGACGCATCCGCTGCGTCCGCGGTCGCATGTGGCACGTTCGGCGACGGTGTCGGCCATGTTCATGAAATACTCGTCCCACGACGGACGCTTGTATTTTCTGCTATCTATATCCTGAAGCACCTTCTCCACCTCATGGCCGAGGTCTTCTATACTGCCGTTGTTCTGCAGGACATAGTCGGCCTGGCGGATGCATTCGGCGAGGTTCTGTTTGTTCGGGTCGTCGGATGTCATCTCGCGTTCCTCGTTGGCGACGAATGTCTCGAAGCTCACCGAGTCTGTCTCCGACTTGCGTTCAGTGATGCGCTCGTAACGTGTCCTGCGGTCGGCATCGACGGCGAAGAGGTGGAAGTTGCCCTTGGCGCGGAGTGCCGTTATCTCGCCAGGTGTGCGCACGCTCTCGATGACAGCGTCCTTGCCGGCCGAATATGCGCGGTCGTACAGTTGTTCTACGATATAACTCGGCGAGTGTTTCGCGCGTAAATCATTGGCTGTCAAAGTCAACGTATCACGGTTTACCTCCAACCCGCGGCGTTTTATCTCTTCCGCGATGAAGGCACGCACCGAATAATGCACGTAGCCTTTCTTTCCAATCAGATACTCAACGATGGTGCCTTTCCCCGCACCCAATGTTCCTGTTATACCTATTATATTCATATCATTACCTCCGCGCATATACCGGCTGCGCCTACATGTACCCTATTATTTAAAAAGCACCTTTATCTTTTAAATTTTAACTCTAATCTTTTAACTCTAACCTCTCCTCCTTTATGTCTTTGATCCACTTGTCGATCTTCACCGGTTTGTATTCTTTCATTTTTCCAAAAAGAACGGCAGGGTCATCACTGACAATCAGGTTGTTATAATGGTCTTGGCGGATGAAGCCGTCGCGCACGCCGCGGTCGATCCACTGCACGAGGCCGTCGTAGTAGCCGAGGGTGTTGTAGAGCGCCATCGGCTTCTCCATGAGGTGAAGCTGGTCGGCGACCACCACTTCCGAGAACTCGTCAAGGGTGCCGAAGCCGCCCGCCAGCGCGATGAAAGCATCTGATTCCCTCAACAATATCTCCTTGCGTTCGGCCATCGTCGCCGTCGGAATCATCTCGGTGATGCCAGGATGTCCGATCTCATGGTCAAGCAGAAAATCGGGCATCACGCCGACGACCTTACAGCCGCGTTCGAGCATCCTGTCGGCGATGACTTTCATGATGCCGACATTGCCGCCACCGTAATACAGAACGCATTCATTATCAGCGAGAACGTCAGCGAGCCGCCGTGCCGCCTCAGCGTAACGCCGGTCGAAACCCATGCTGCTCCCGCAGAAAACACATATATTTTTCATTCGCAAAATTTTTGCAAAAATAATGTTTTTTTCATATTCGGCACATTATCGCGTTTTCAAAAAAATAATTATTTTTGCGCCATGCAAAAAAACGAATACACGACAGAAGAAATCGCCCAGATTATTGATGGCGAAATAATTGGCAATCAACACAATAACATCGTCATAAAGAACATTCTCTTTGACAGCAGGCTGTTGGTGGAGCCAGACAACACGATGTTTTTCGCACTTCCGAGCGATAGAAACGACGGGCACAGATACATCGACGACTTATATAACAAAGGTGTACGTGCATTCGTGGTCAGCCATTCTGTCACGGCAAACGATGATGCCGTCTGTATCAAAGTCAAAGACTCTTTGACGGCGTTGCAGCGGCTCGCTGCGCATCATCGCGGACGGTTCGACATTCCCGTCATCGGAATCACGGGCAGCAACGGCAAGACCATCGTGAAGGAATGGCTTTACCAGATCCTGTCGCCCACGTTTTCGGTAGTCCGCAGCCCGAAGAGCTACAACTCGCAGATCGGCGTGCCGCTGTCGGTGTGGCAGATCGACGGCAGCCACGAAGTCGGAATCTTTGAGGCGGGCATCTCGCGTCTTGGCGAGATGAGAAACCTCCAGGAGATAATCAGGCCGACGATAGGTATCTTCACCAACATCGGGCCGGCGCACGGGAAGAACTTCGAGAGCATCGAGCAGAAAATCAACGAGAAACTGAAGCTGTTCGGCGGGAATCTCAAACTCTGCGTCTTCTGCGCCGACCTGCATGAAGTCGCCGACGCGATAAGAAACGCCGGCATCAACGCGTTCTCGTGGAGCAAGACCGACAAGAACGCCGACCTTTACATTAAAGATATTTCACGAAACGGAGACACGGTAATCCGCGCGGTTTACAAAGGGAAAGAGACCGAGACCGTCATCCCGTTCATCGATGACGCCTCCGTTGAAAACGCGATTCATTGCTGGTGCATCGCGTTGATTTTCAACCTTCCGGAAAACATCATCAAAGAACGCATGTCGCATCTTGAAAGCGTGGAGATGCGAATGGAGCTGAAAGCCGGCATCAACAACTGCCTCGTCATCAACGATGCCTACAACAACGACCGCAACGCGCTCGCCATCGCCCTCGACTTCATGAACGCACAGCGACACGACAACAAAGTGCTGATTCTCTCCGACATCATGCAAAGCGAACTGAAAGAGGATGAGTTGTATCCATATATAGCGCAACTCGTTGAAAACAAAGGTGTTGATATGCTGATAGGCATCGGGGAAAAGATTTCCAAATATAAATCGTACATAAAAATCAAGAGCTGTTTTTATGATTCAACAAATGATTTCTTGGCAAACCACCCGATGCAATCGTTTGAAAACCAGATAATTCTGCTCAAAGGCGCAAGAAACTTCGAGTTCGAACGCATCATGAAGGTGTTGCAGAAGAAGTCGCACGAGACGGTCCTGGAAATCAACCTCGACAACCTTGTGAAAAACCTCAACTATTATCGCGGCAAGCTGAAGAAAGAGACCAAACTGATGGCGATGGTGAAGGCCTTCGCATACGGCAGCGGCAACCACGAGGTCTCAAACGTCCTCGCTTTCCATCACGTTGATTATCTTACCGTTGCATACGCCGACGAAGGCATCGACCTGCGCAGTCAGGGCATCAGGCTGCCCATCATGGTGATGACGCCGGAGACCAACACCTTCGACAGCATCATCAAAAACGACCTTGAGCCAGACATCTACAGTTTTCGCTGCCTATCGCAGCTTGAAGAGGCTATCAATCAATTAGATATAACTTTAAAAGAGCCTGTAAAAATCCATATAAAATTAGACACGGGAATGCACCGTCTCGGCTTCCTGCCTGACGACATCGACGCGCTCATCGACAGGGTGAAGTCGAACCCGAACATCAAGATACAGAGCGTGTTCTCGCACCTCGCGACGAGCGACATGCCGGAGGAGAACGACTTCACGAGACAACAGATTGACACATTTGAAGTCATGAGTTCAAAGATTGTGAAAGCGTTTCCATACAAAATCATACGTCACATCCTGAACACGGCCGGCACGACACGCTTCACTGAATATCAATACGATATGGTGAGGATCGGCATCGGTTTGTACGGTGTGGCGTCGTGCGACGAAGACCGCGGCAGGCTCCACAACGTCATCTCCTTGAAATCGACGATAAAGCAGATCAAGGAATACGAGGCCGGCGAGACGGTGGGGTACGACCGTCATGGGAAGGTCACGAGGCCGTCGCGCATCGGGGTCATCCCGATAGGTTACGCCGACGGGCTGCGCCGCCAACTCGGCAACGGGGCCGCGTGCTTCTGGGTCAACGGCAAACCAGCGCCTATCATCGGCAACGTCTGCATGGACCTCTGCATGATCGACGTCACCGGCATCGACTGCAAGGAAGACGACACGGCGGTGCTTTTCGACGAGAACCACCCGATAGAGGAAATATCAAGAGCCTGCGACACAATACCTTACGAAATCATGACAGGCATCTCGCAGAGGGTGAAGAGGGTTTATGTGAAAGAATAGTTAAAAGAGTAAAGTTAAAAGAGTGAAGTTAATAGAGTGAAGTTAATAGAGTGAAGTTAAAAGAGATTAGAAAACAAATTCATTAATTTAGAGAAGAGACCAATTTATGAAATACTCATTTGAAAGACTTATTGTATGGCAAGAGGCGAGATCTTTTGTCAAGGAAATCTACATCATACTAAATAAATTTCCAAAATTTGAACAATATGCATTATGCGATCAAATCAGAAGAGCCTCAATATCAATCCCATCTAATATCGCAGAAGGAAATTCAAGAAATTCAAACAAAGAAAAAATCCATTATATCGAGATTGCTTACGGTTCATTGATGGAAACATACTGCCAACTGATATTGTCAAATGACTTGAATTACCTCAGCGACAATGATTTAAACACTATAAAACCAAAAATAGATTCTATAAGCAAACTCTTATCTGGACTAAAAGCCTCCTTAACCAAGTAGAATCCTCCATCTCTTTTAACTCTACTCTCTACTCTCTACTCTCTCAACTATTCCGCCTTTTTCAGCAGCACTAAATAAACCGGGAAGTGGTCGGAGTAGCCGCCGAGCCACACGCCGCCGGCGAACGAACGCCACGGGTAGCCGTTGTAGCGTCCGCCGTGCTGTTTCAGGAACTCCTTGGAATGGACCATCGGCTTCATCATCTGGTAAGTGGCGAACGGGTCGTTCTCGTCCTTGAGCAACGCCGGCGTGATGATCATCTGGTCGAGGACGCCTTTCACGTCGCGGTAGTAGTTGGTGCCTTCGCCGTTCTGGTGCATCTTCCACATCGGGTTGAAGTAGTCGCCCTCCTTCATGTCGGAGACCTTACCTTTCGCACCAAGATACTCGATGATGCTCTTGTTCGTCGGGTAATCGTTGTAGTCGCCCATCATTATGACTTTCGCGTCGGGTTTCTCACTTAAAATGGAGTCGGTGATGTGACGGCAGATGTTTGCCGCGGCGACACGACCCGGAAGCGAGCGTTTCTCGCCGCCGTAGCGCGAAGGCCAGTGCATCACTATGAACGACATCTCCTCGTCGTCGAACATGCCCGTCACGACGAGCTGGTCGCGGGAGATGAAGTCCGGCTGTCCGGGGCAGACGAAACGGTATGACTTTGTGTTCGTTACGGTGAAATATTTCGGGTTATAGATGAGTGCCACATCGACGCCGCGGCGGTCGGGCGAGTCGTAATGAATAATCTGATAGTTGCGGTCGGCGATCTCCGGCTGTGCCACGAGGTCTTCGAGTACCTTGCGGTTCTCCATCTCCGAGAGGCCGAGGACAACGACACCATCGGGCGACTTGATCTTCTCGTCATCGCAGGTGCCGATGGTGGAGATGGCGTATGCCATGTGATGCAGTTTCGTGGTGTATTTCTCTGTGTTCCATGCGTTTTTGCCTTCCGGGAGAAACTCCTCGTCGTTCTTGTTCGGGTCGTTGACCGTGTCAAAAAGGTTTTCGAGGTTGTAAAATCCAACGAGACCCAACTTGTAATTCTGGACTTTGCCCTTCTCCTGCGCACAGAGCGATGTAGCCATCATCGCGGCAAGCAACGTAAAAACGATTTTCCTGAGAAACATTTCCATGATTTTTCCAATAAATTTAAGGCGCAAAAATAATAAATATTCAAATCAGCCCAACAGGAAATGTCACATTAATTTATTTAAAGATTTTGTCAAGCGATTTGATAATTTTCATACTTTTGCAACTCTCTTAAGACTCACGTTTTTGAGCCTTTGGATTTTTTAATAAAATCATTAAATTTGAATTTTTAAATGTAGATAATCGCAAAGCGAATGAAAAGGTTCTTTTTACTCTTAACCATTGCTACAGCATTCAGTGTCAATCTGTTTGCACAAGCACAAAAGACTGACACTGTCAGTGAAAACATGACAATGCCGACCATTGTGATGATTGACTCGGAGTATGATGAGACGAACAGTTCCACTGACATCTCGAGTTTCCTGCAGTCATCGCGTGACATTTTCAGCAACCTGGCGGCGTACAACCTGAGCAACAGGCGATTTCGCATCCGCGCCTACGACTCGAAATACACCGATGTCATGATCAACGGTGTGGTGATGAACGACCCTGACGGCGGGCGTCCGTATTACTCAAACTGGGGCGGTTTGAACGATGCGATGCGCAACACCACCATCACTTTGAACACCGGCATGGCTGGCGAGGGCTTCGGCGGTGTCGGCGGCCTGACAGCCATCAGCACGAGGGCGGGCAACTACCGCAAGCAAGTCTCGTTGAGCTACGCCGCAGCGAACCGTTCCTACTCCAACCGCCTGATGCTCACTGTCTCGACAGGCATGATGAGCAACGGCTGGGCGTTCACGTTCTCCGGCTCACGCCGTTACACTCCTGTCAACAACAAGGTCATTTACAGCGAAGGCACATGGTACGACGCTTACAGTTATTTCTTCGCGGCGGAGAAGAGACTCGGCGACAAGCATTCCCTCGGCCTGACGATATTCGGCAGTCCGTCGAGCCGCGCGGGGTCAACGCCATCGGTGCAGGAGGCTTTCGACCTTCTCGGCACGAACTACTACAACCCGAACTGGGGCTGGCAGACCGGCGACGACGGCAGCAAGTTCAAACGCAACGCACGAGTCAGCTCATACCACCAGCCGATGTTCATGCTCGAACATTTCTGGAAACCCAACTCGAAATGGGAAGTCAACACCACGGCATACTACTGGTTCGGCAAAGGCGGCTCCACATCGTTGGAATGGGGTGAGGCCGCCGACCCGCGCCCCGACTACTACCGCAACCTGCCGAGCTATTACCTTTACCAGCTGCAGAACGGGCAGGAAGGATATACCCAGACAGGCTATGAGGCTTACACCTCGCAATGGATAAACGATGAGTCGATGCACCAGATCAACTGGGACGAGCTGTACGCCGCCAACAGACGGCACCTCGCCACAGTGCACAACGTCAACGGCACGGGCGAGACGACACAGGGCATCTTCTCGAAATACATCGTCGAGGAACGCCGTCAGGACAAGAGCCAGGGCGGACTGTCGAGCAGCTTCAAGCACGAGTTCAACCCTAACCTCCACCTCAACGGAGGCCTCAAGGCCGACATCTCAAGGACTCACTATTATAAAAAGGTGGCCGACCTCCTCGGCGGCGACTATTACTTAGACATCGACAAATACGCCGACGGCGAGGCTTTCGACATCACCGACGAGCAGCAGACCGACATCAACAACCCGAACCACGTGGCGAAGGTCGGCGACATCATCGGTTACGACTACTACGCCAACCGCAACATGATCAACCTGTGGGGGCAGCTCGACTACGTGAAAGGCCACTGGACCACATACCTCGGCGCAGAGGCATCCATGACGCAGACCTACCGTCACGGACTGTTTGAGAACGGCCGTTTCCGCGGCGGCGAGTCATACGGCGACTCCAAGAAACTCAACTTCCTCAACGGCGGCGTGAAGCTCGGCGCCACATACGCCGTCAACGGTCGCAACTACCTCATCGCCAACATGATGTACAAGACGCAGGCTCCGGAGTTCCGCAGCGCATTCGTTGCACCACGTGTCCGTAACACCGTCGTCGAAGGCTTGGACAGCGAGAAGATCTTCGCCATCGACCTCGGCTATGAGTTCCGCGCACCATGGATGAAAGCACGCCTGAGCGCATACCGCACACAGTTCACCGACCTCACATGGAACCGCTCGTTCTATTACGAAGGCACAGGCAAGTTCGTCAACTACATCATGAACGACATCAACCAGCTGTCGCAAGGCATCGAACTCGGACTTGAGTTCAACGTGTCGCCGACAGTCTCCCTGCAGCTCGCAGGCTCGACAGGTGAACACATATACACCAACCGTCCGAAAGTCAATGTGTATGAGGACAACAACTCGAAAGCCATCTACGAAGGCGAGACAGTCTATCTAAAGAACTACTACGTCGGCGACATGCCGCAGACCGTCGGGGCTTTCGGCGTGAAATACAACGCACCGAAAAACTGGTGGGTCAACCTCACAGGCAACTACTTCGCGAACTATTACCTCGCCGTCAACCCGTGCAACCACACGGCCGACGCCTTCGAGAACATCTACCAGGAAGACTACCGCACCAGCAAACTCCTTGACCAGACCGAGCTACCGAACGCATTCACACTCGACTTCTACGCCGGCAAGTCGTGGTCGGTCAAAGGCTATACCATCCTCCTCAACGTGAGCATCAACAACATCCTGAACAACAAGAAAACAGTCCTTTACGGCTACGAGCAGCTCCGTTCAGACTACGACGACCCCGACAGATTTCCGGAGAAATATTCATACATGTACGGCATCAATTATTTCATCAGCCTGACAGTCAGACATTAATGAGTTAAAAGTTTAAAGATTAAAGTTAAAAAGTCATGAAGAAACTCGCATTAATCATAATAGGTATATCATTGATTTTTGTCTCGTGCAAGAAGGAACTCGACACGCCGAATCTCAAGCCTTTCCCGTCGGGAGAGACGCAGACCGTCGCCGACCTCCTCGAGAAGATTGAGCAAAACGGCGAATATCAATTCGACACCGTCAAAGACGCATCGGTCGAAGGCTGGGTCATCGCCGACGAGAAGTCGGGCAACATCTACAGGACATTCTACCTCAGGGACAACACAGGTGCCATCGCCGTATATCGTCCGAGCGGCAGCGATGACTTCGACGCACGCACCGGCGACATTGTCAAGATCTCCCTCAAAGGCGCGATACTCGGCAGCTACAACGGCCTCCCGCAGATACAGCTTCAAGAGGAAAAGACCAACAGCCTCATCTGCATCAAACAGAGAGACGGCATAATCAATCCGACTGTCACAACCTTGGCAAACATCACGCAAGGCAAACATCTCTGCGATCTGGTGATGATCGACGGCGTAGAGTTCTCCGACTATGAGGGGCACACCTACGCCGAGAACGGCGCCAACACCAACCACGGCATTGAGGACTGCAACGGCTACAGCTGCATAGTGCGCACCAGCAACTACGCCACCTTCGCCAACGACTCTCTCCCGAAAGGCAAGGGAAGCCTCATCTGCATCGTATCGCTCTACAGGACCGACTGGCAACTGCTCATCCGCAACACCAACGACGTCAACATGAACGGGCCGCGCTGCGGACAGATCGGCATATTCAGCGAACCGTTCTCGTCAGGACAGGGCGACTTCACCATACAGAACGTGTTCATGGCCCAAGGCCTCAGCTGGGTGTGGAAATACAAGTCACCTTACGGAATGGTGGCAAGCGCCTTCGCTAACAACACGAGCTACAAGTCGGAGAGCTGGCTCATCTCACCCGCCATCGACATGAACGGCTTCAGCTCCGCCGTCCTCACCTTCGAGCACGCAGCCAACAAGCTGAACAATGGCTCACCTGCCGACTATTATTCGGTCTGGGTGTCAACAGACTACACCGGCGGACTGCCCGATACGGCCACATGGACACAACTCACTGTGCCGACATATCCCGCAGGAACCAACTGGACGTTCGTCGCGTCAGGCGACATCGACATGAGCGCATATCTCGGAAACAGCAATGTCCGCATCGCATTCAGATACACCAGCGAAGACGGCAACTCCGGCTCATGGGAAATCAAAAACGTGTCAATTAACGAATGAATCATTGATGTTTAAATGTTTATAAGATGTTAAAGTCAATTTTAAGATACTCAATATTGAGTCTGATGATAATCGGCATGATGTCATCGTGCGTCAAAAAGAATGCCAGACAGAACAACTTCCCGGAGCCGCCTTACAAGCCGCTGCCGGCGGGTGACACCATCACTATCGACAGCATACTGGCCCTCTGGAGGCTGGAAGGAAGCCACAAGTTCACCACCGACACATACGTCATCGGCACGGTGACTGGCGATGAGACATCGGGCAACCTCTACAAGGCGGCGTTCATCCAGGACCCCGACGACAACAGCGCCATCGAGCTATACATGAAATCGACATGCGGACTGAGAATCGGCGACGTCGTCGCGGTTTACCTCAAGGATGCCACAGCCTCCGAATACAGCGGCACGCCACAGATTCAAGACCTCGACCCGAAATACATCACGATACTCGAAAACGAGCAGTTCATCCAGCCGGCCGTCATCCCGGTAACCGAAGCCTGCAACCACCTCTGTCAGGTCGTGACATTCGAGAACGTACAGTTCGTGAAAGACGACCTCGGCCTCACCTACGCCGACACCGACGGCTACGGAGAACGCACCATTGAGCAGAACAACTACGGCATCACCAGCACGATAATCGCAAGGACAAGCAATTACGCGAGTTTCGCCAACAAGGAGATCGCGAGGGGCAACGGCACCTTCACCGGCATCGTGACACTCTACGCAAGCGGCAGCAACACGACATGGCAGATGGTCATCCGCTCCGTCAACGAGCTGAATATGAATGGACCACGCTTCGGAGCTACAGGCACCGGCACAGAAGACGACCCGTATGACATCGCATCAGCCATCAATATCCAAGATGAATCAGAAGCATGGGTTCACGGTTACATCGTCGGAGCAGCTAAGTCAACCACCATCGTGACAAACGATGACATACTCTGGGAGCCGCCGTTCGGCAACGAGGCGATCACCAAAGCCACCGTCGTCATCGCAAATAATCCTGACGAACGCAATATCAGCAACTGTCTTGTCGTTTACATGCCAAACAACAATCCGTATGAAATCAGACAGAAAGTCAACCTCGTTGACCATCCGGAAAACATTCATAAGATGTTGAAAGTCAATGGTCATCTCAAAAATCAATATGGCTTGCCAGGTCTGAAGGCAGACGGTAATTTTAATTTGGAATAAATAGATAAATTAAACGATTGAATATCATGTCAGAAAACCTTGTAATCATCCCGACATATAACGAGAAGGAGAACATCGAGAAAATCATCCGTTACGTCTTCAACCTGCCGATGGAGTTTCACATTCTCATTATCGAAGACAACAGTCCTGACGGCACGGCTGACATCGTCAAGCGCCTGATGCAGGAGTTCCCCGACAGGCTCTTCATCGAGGAGCGGAAAGGCAAGCTCGGCCTCGGCACGGCATACATCCACGGTTTCAAGTGGGCGCTGGCACGCGACTACCAGTACATCTTCGAGATGGATGCCGACTTCTCGCACAACCCCGACGACCTCATCCGTCTGCACGACGCCTGCGCCAACGGCGCCGACCTCGCCGTCGGCTCTCGTTACAAATGCGGCGTCAACGTCGTCAACTGGCCGATGGGAAGAGTGCTGATGTCGTATTACGCCTCGGCTTACGTCCGCTTCGTGACGAGAATAAAAGTACGCGACACCACCGCCGGCTTCGTGTGCTACACACGCAAAGTACTGGAAACCATCGACTTCGACAAGATAAAGTTCATCGGTTACGCTTTCCAAATCGAGATGAAATACACGGCATGGAAGCTCGGATTCAACATCGAAGAAGTCTCCATCATCTTCACCGACCGCCGCGAAGGGACATCGAAGATGTCGAAAGGCATCTTCAAGGAAGCCATCTTCGGAGTGCTAAATTTGAGATGGAGAGGCATGACAGGTAAGATTAAAGCAAAGAAGGCATAATGAACTATATCATTGAAAATGCGACACTTGTCAACGAAGGCAAAACCTCGTTGGCAAGTGTCTTTGTTAAAAACGGCATCATCGAAAAAATTATTCCGGCAGACGGTAGAGACGGGGCATGCCCCGTCTCTACAGCCCAAAACGTCTCGAATTACAACGTCATAGACGCGACGGGCTTGTTATTATTACCCGGCGCCATCGACGACCACGTTCATTTCCGCGAGCCGGGACTGACGCACAAGGCCGACATCGCATCCGAGAGCCGCGCAGCCGTGGCAGGCGGCGTGACGTCGTTCATGGAGATGCCGAACACCAACCCGCCGACGCTCACGCAGCAGCTGCTTCAGGACAAATACGACCTCGCCGCCGAGAAGTCGAGCGCCAACTACTCGTTCTACATGGGCGTCTCCAACAGCAACATGGACGAAGTGCTCAAGACCGACCCGAGGCGCGTGTGCGGCATCAAGGTGTTTATGGGGTCGAGCACGGGCAACATGCTCGTGGAGGACGGAGGCACTTTATCCACACTGTTCAGGGAAGCCCCTTGCCTCGTGGCAGCTCATTGCGAAGACGACGCCATCATAAAAGCCAACACCGAGGGTTTTGAGAGTGGAGTGTGGAGAGTGGAGAGTGGAGTTTTCCCGCATCCGATAATAAGGAGCGTCGAGGCGTGCTACAAGTCGTCGTCGAAGGCGGTGGAACTCGCCACGAAATACGGCGGACGGCTGCATGTGATGCACGTCACGACAGAGAAGGAGCTTTCTCTTTTCAGAAATGACATAGCATTGAAAGACAAGAAGATAACCGCCGAGGCGTGTCTGAATCATCTTTGGTTTTCCGACAAGGATTACAACCGGCTCGGCAACCTGATAAAGGTTAATCCCGCGATAAAAAGCGAGAGCGACAGGCAGGCGTTGCGGCGTGCGCTCATCGATGGCCGCGTTGATGTCATCGGCACCGACCACGCGCCACACACCTTGGAGGAGAAGATGAAGCCATATATGTCGGCGCCGTCAGGGACGCCTTCGATACAGCACGTGCTGCCATGCATGATCGAGCTTGCAAGCCAAGGTGTTCTGAGCATCACGAAAGTCGTCGAGCTGATGTCGCACAACCCTGCGACGCTTTTCAACATCAAGCGCCGTGGCTTCATCCGCGAAGGCTACCACGCCGACCTCGTGCTCGTTGACCCGCACAAGCCGCAGGTCATCAGCAACGCCGGCATACTGTCAAAATGCGGGTGGACGCCATACAACGGTGTCGGAATCAGCAGCAGCGTCACCCACACCTTCGTAAACGGAGAGATTGTCTATCACGACGGTAATGTCATTGATGATGTAAGAGGAATGAGACTGGAATTTGAAAGATGATTAATAAATTACAAAGATGAAGAAACTATTAAATATCATTGCATTAGCACTTGTTTTAGCTTCCTGCACCTCCAACGAGGTCCGCAACTGCGAGAAAGTCGTGCGCCGTCACGACACCAACGGCACACCATGGATTGTTTATTATTATGATGTCACCGGCAGCGACAGCATCTGGGTTGAGGAGAAATGGTACCATGACAACGGAATCCTCAACCTTGAAGGCCCCATCGTCAACGGGAAGCGCGAAGGTCTTTTCAAAGGTTATTATCCTTCCGGGAAGCTGATGAGCACGGGTAATTTCAAGAACGGGCTGCGTGAAGGCCGCGGCGTGGTGTATCACGAGAACGGCAACATCAGCATCGACGGCAACTACAAAGGCGGCGCGATGACAGGCATCTGGAAGTTCTACGATGAGAACGGCGAAGTCATTGACGTTCAAGAATATGAATAATATGCAGACGTTTTCGGTGTTCTCCGACGAAAGTTACATGCAGCAGGCTCTCAACGAGGCGCGGGCCGCCGCCGGAGACGGTGAGGTGCCCGTGGGTGCGGTCATCGTGGTCAACGACAAGATAATCGCACGCGCACACAATCAGGTGGAACTGCTTTGCGATGTAACGGCTCACGCCGAGATTCTCGCCATAACGGCGGCATGCAACGCATTGGGCAGCAAATACTTGGACGACTGCACGCTGTACGTCACACTCGAACCGTGCGTAATGTGCGCCGGCGCATTGGAGCACTGCCATATAAAAAAGGTGGTCTGGGCCTGCGACGACCCGAAAAACGGATTCCGCCGATTCGGCAACCTGCTTCACCCAAAGACAGAAGTCGCCAGCGGAGTTTTAAAAGAAGAATGCCTCGACTTGCTGACGGGGTTTTTCAAGGGGAAGAGATGAGTCTTTAGTCTTTAGTCGTTAGTCGTTAGTTTTTAGCCATTAGCTGTTAGCCTCTTTTAACTCTACTCTTTTAACTGAAAAAATCCCTGAAGAACTTCATCAGCAGTCTGACGTGTATTCCTGTCGCGCCGGCGGGCTTGTAATATTCGGCTTTGTCCAAGTAGGCTGTCCCTGCGATATCGAAATGCACCCACGGGTAGTCGGTGAAGTGTTCGAGGAACTTGCCTGCGGTGATGGCGCCGCCGAACTTGCCGCCCACGTTCTTGATGTCGGCGATGTCCGACTTGATCATGTCGCCGTATTCCTTGAACATCGGGAACTTCACGAGGCGTTCATAGACACGTTCGCCGAGGTCTTCGAGTCTCCTGTAGATCTCGTCAGCGTCTTTCTCCATGCACACCGTGGCGTAAGGTCCGATGGCATACGACGCCGCGCCGGTGAGGGTGGCGAAGTCGAGCACCATCAGCGGGTCGTATTTCTTGGCGTAGGCGAGTGCGTCGGCGAGGATGAGACGTCCCTCGGCGTCGGTGTTAAGCACCTCGACAGCAGTGCCGTCGAACATGGTGATGACATCGCCGGTGACGTGAGCGTTGCCGTCGAGACGGTTGTCGGTGGCCGGCACGAGCGCGATGACATGGACAGGCATCTTGGCTTTAGCCGCGGCATAGACTGTGGCGGCGACGGTGGCAGCACCGGCCATGTCGTGTTTCATGTCGTTCATAAACTGCGCCGTCTTGAGGTTATAGCCGCCCGTGTCGAACACTATGCCCTTGCCCACCAGCACCACAGGCCGGTCGTTGACAGGCTTCTCCGGCTTCCATTCGAGGATGGTGAATGTCGGCTCATCGACACTGCCCGCGTTGACGGCGAGAAGGCCGCCCATCTTCAGCGCCTCTATCTTCTTCTTGTTCAAGACCTCCGCCTGTCCGCCGGCCTCACGCACCTTCGCACTGATGATGTTGGCCAGATCTCCCGCGTTGAGGTGGTTCGCCGGCTCGTTGACGAGGTCGCGGGCGAACAAGGTCGCCTCGACGGTGACGTTCATCTTCTCCACACAGTCAGCACAGGCGGTGCCTTCCAGCAGCCAGACGGTTTTCAAAGCGTTGGCCTTGGCGTCGGTCTTGTATTTCTTAAACTCATAGTTGGCGAGCATGATGCCTTCAGCGACACCCATCTTGGTGCAGCGTTTCGCCCCGATGTTTTGAATGAGAACCTCCTCGTATTTGTTCTTGTTCAACAACTTGCAGATGACAGCACCTTTTCGGCGGCAGTCTTCCATGAAGTCCTTCTCATCAGCGTCGGCGGCGATGAAGAAGATGACGTAAAGCTCCGTGTATCTGTCGATTACAACAGATTTGTCCTTGTCTTCATCGTATGAATTTCTCACATGCTCGGCTTCTTCAGCTCGAAGTGCGAGTTTATCTATATTCTCAATTCCGTCAAGGATGAATACCTTCGCCTTGACATTGTCATCATTTCTGAATTTTAAAGTTGTGGTCATATTTTTTAACACAAATTTCACGAATTTTTAACACAAGTTTCACAAGTCTTTTCTTTACTCTTTACTCTCTCCTCTAAATCTCCGTTTCCAACACTCTCATTATCATATCGGTAGCTCCGATTTTTGAAACGACATAATCTTTGCACACATGAGACGCAGAGTTAAAGAAGTTGTCGTCATTTATGAATGTGGAGAAGACCTTTTCAAGTTCGGCTCTGTTGTTTATCACAAAAGCGCCTTTCAATTCCACGAGTTCGACGGCTTCGACATAGTCGTGGTATTTCGGGCCGAAGACGACCGGCACGCCATAGACGATAGCTTCCTGAATGTTGTGTATTCCGTCGTAGAAGCCCCCGCCGATGTATGCGAAACGTGCGTATTGATAGAGTTTCGACAGCATCCCTATAGTATTGACAACCAACACTTTGGAATGTTTATCGGTAAGTTCTGTATAAAGTTGATAGTCGTGAAGTTCCGATTCAATCTGTTTGATATGTTGTTCGGATATGTCGTGTGGCACCATGATGAAGCAGTAGTCGTCGGGCATGTTTTCGATAAACGGATAGAGCAGTCGTTCGTCCGACGGCCAGGTGCTGCCCGCGATGACACACTTCCTCCCGTTGATGAAGCGTTCCACCTCGGGGTAGCGTGGTGCGTTCTGCGCGATAGAATATACGCGGTCGAAGCGTGTATCGCCGGTCACCGTCACATTATCGATGCCGATGGTGTTCAACAGGCCTGCCGTCTCATCGTTCTGTGCGAAATAATACTTCACGTCACGGAGTCTGTCTCTGAACCATCTGCCCCAAGGCATGAAGAAATACTGCCTCGGTCGGAGCAGCATTGAGATATAGAACAGCGGGATGTCATTGTCCTTCAGTACCTTTATATAATTAAACCAAAACTCATATTTCACGAAGAAAGCGGCTTTCAGATTGAAGTTTGCCACAAGTCGTCGTGCGTTGCCGATGGTATCGGTCGGCAAGTATGCGACTTTGTCGGCAAGAGGGAAATTCTTCTTCACCTCATAGCCCGAAGGCGAGAAGAAAGTAAGTAGTATCTTGTATTTCTGGCAGTTCTCTTTCAGTCGTTCGATGACTGGCAGTCCCTGTTCAAACTCGCCGAGCGACGACACATGCATCCATATCCATTGTTCGCCGGCGTTATCCTGTTTTAACTTGTCCCATTGGTTCCTGCGGCCATCGCGCCACAGCTTCGCCTTCTTGTTTCCAAAAGCAGCGGCAAGGTGAATCAAGCCGCTATAAGTCTTCACAATCAAAGAATAAAAAACTCTCATCTCAAAACTTCACACTAATAGTAGTAGTAATCGGCGGGCATTCGTCTGTACGTCGGGATGTAAATCGCCGCCCTTATGCCGAGATAGCCGTCGTTATAAACCTTGGTGTCTTTCGCCTTTAGGTTGAAATCCCATTCGCGCATCGGTGTGGTGATGGCACCGACATACTCCACGGCGACGGAGAAGTTGAACACCCTTGTGCTGCTCATGAAGAGGTAACCCACTGATGCTGAATAGGCGAAGCCGCCGCGTTTGCGGTCGTAGCCGTAGCGGTAGTCGTCGTTGAGCGGTTTGGGAGGAGAGGCATACGAGCCGAACTCCGTCCTTATCCATGAGACGATATAGCCGAGGCCGCCCTGCACGAAAATGCCGCTGTTAGGGTTCGGTTTCCTGAACGCGAACATCTTGCCGCATGTGAGTTGGAAATGCACGCCGCGCTCAAACAAGGCATAGCTGCCGTAGATGCCGTCACCCGTGATGATCTCATCATTAAGGTCGAGGATCTCACCGAAAAGGTCACGACGGCTGATTTTCACTTTATTGCCGGAAAGATAATTGCCATTGACGCTGAACAGCCAGTTCTTGTTGGTCTTGTAATACACGCTGCCGCCGATGGTGTGGTTGTTGCCGAACAACGCCTTGGTGTCGGCCGTCATCGGCATCTGGAACGAATACGTCGCCTGGAACATCCACGTCGGTATGCACTCTTTCCTGATGTCCCTCTCCCTCGAATTCGGGGTGCCTGGCGCAGAGATGGTGCTAAGGTCACCTTGGGCGCGAGCCGCCACAAACATAAGCAGCAACGATAAAAACGCAAAGGTCTTTGTCCTCATTTTGACTTTTTAAAATTCCTGCAAAGATAATAAACCTTTTGCAATGCGAGATTTTTTTTTGGAAATATTTATGCACTTGGGAAATTATTAGTATTTTTGCGCCAAAATAAAAATCATCATGAGAAAGAATATTCTACACATTGCCGTCTCAACATTCATAGCGGCGTTATTGTTCGGTTTGTCAATGACATCATGCAAGAAAGACCCAAATCCAACCCCAACCCCAGCACCGGACCCGATAATCACGATTGTTGACTCCATTCCGGCAAGCATCCTGCCGAGAGAAATTTACGGGGAAGTGTCATCAAGAATCAACATACACAGTGGCAACACGCCTCCTAACATCAGCGGGCAGTACCTGTCACAGCCTCACGCCCTGCTGTACGAATCATACAACCAGTCATACGACCCAGATGACTCGACGGTGTTCTACAGCGACCGTTACGTAGCATTCACGTTTTCAGAGGCCACCGGTATGGATTTCTACGGCAAACAATGGGATACGGATAATGGGAGATGGGTTGAAGAGCACGTCAGCAAGATGAAAATCACTGGAGAGAACGATAACTTCTGCTGTTTCTACGTTAATGAGGGCTACCCGAACGGGATCTATCTCAAGCAATCCACCATCTTCAGCGGCACGCTGACATCGGAAGGCCTCAAGGACTTCAAGGTAGCTGTCATCATGGTCGAGAACGATGGCGATGAAGAACTCCCCGAAAAAAACAGTTTCCGTATCCTCGGCGACTTCGACGGCATGGCTGAAAACAACAACTGGATGGGCAAGAAAGCCCTTGAGACATCCCACGGACAGGCTGACTCCTTCCTGAAATAACAGAAAAAACAGAAATGTCTGACGAAACTTTCATTTCACAAGCGACATTACCAAACGGAATAAAGATACTTCACCGGCGGCGCGCCGGTGAAGTGTCGCATTTAGCACTGATGGTGAACGCCGGAATGCGCGATGAGACGTCTGACGAGAACGGACTCGCGCACTTCATCGAACACCTCGTGTTCAAGGGCACCAGACGCCGCAAGGCATACCACATCCTCAGCTGCCTCGAGAACGTCGGCGGCGACCTCAACGCCTTCACCACCAAGGAGGAGACATGCATACACGCCTCCTTCCTCAAGGAACACCTCAACAAGGCAATGGACCTCTTCGCTGACGTCATCTTCAACAGCACCTTTCCGGAAAACGAGATGGAGAAAGAAAAAGAAGTCATCCTCGACGAGATAAACTCTTACCGCGACACGCCCGCCGACGAGATCTTCGATGAGTTCGAGAACATGCTCTACAGAGGTCATCAGCTCGGACGCAACATCCTCGGCACCATCGACCTCGTGAGCAACTACACGCGCGACGACATAGTGCGTTTCCATAAGTCACACTACGCGCCCGACCGCATGATAATAGCCTGCATCGGCGATGTCAGCTTCAAGGACTTCAAGCGGATGGCAGAGAAATGCTTCGCCAGCTGTCAGGGACAGGCTGTGCCATTCAGCAGGACACCATTCGTCACGCTGCCAGCCATCACGCAGGTGGAAGAACGCACCAGCCACCTCACACACGTCATCATCGGAGGCCTCGCCTACCCTTACAACGACGACCGCAAGCTGAAACTCATCCTCCTGAACAACATCCTCGGCGGCCCTGGCATGAACACACGCCTCAACCTCAACATCCGCGAGAAATACGGATTCGCCTACACCATCGAATCACAATACAACGCCTATTCCGACACCGGCAACTACACCATCTACATGGGCGTTGACCCGCATTCGCAGGATAAATCTATCGAATTAGTATTCAGGGAATTAAACAAGCTGATGACACAGAAACTCGGCACGTTACAGCTGACGAACGCCAAGAAACAACTTGTCGGACAGGTGGCGTTGAGCAACGAGTCGGGGATGAACGACCTGCTCAGCATCGTACGCGCCGGATTCTTCGAAGAACACATCGAGACGCTGCCCGAGACAATAGCCAAACTCGAAAAAATAACATCTGAAGACTTGCTCGAAATAGCCAACGAGGTCTTCCAAAGAGACAGTGCGAGCCTGCTGATTTACAAAGGACAAGAGGAGAAATAAGATATTGTCATCTTTTGGTCATCAGTCTCCTAACTAAACCACCTCCCACTCGTCGATGTTCTTCTTCTCGCTTGAAAAATCTTCACCACGAATCTTCACGAATCTTCACGAATCTTCACGAATTGCACGAATTGCACGAATAACGAGGCTGTGTTGTGCGCCAGCCACTTTTAACTCTACTCCCTACTCTTTACTCTTTTAACTCCACTCTCAACTCTCCAAACTTCAAACTCAAACCACCTCCCACTCCGTGATATTCCGTTTCTCGGAAGAGAACGCGACTCCTATCTTGAACAGCTTTCTCGAATCCGCCGCGTAAGGCTCGGCGTAGCCTTTGTCGTCAATCTGCTTCAACGCTTCGGCGGCTGTGCCGTCAAGCTTAAATTCAAAAATGTAAACATAATCGTTTGTCTCAACGATGATGTCGGCGCGGCCGCGCGAGTTTGCTTTTTCAGTTAAAGTCGTATAGCAAGACAACAGTCTGAATATCAAATATAAAGTGTAATGATAGTGACTCTCGTAGCTCCACGCGCGTTCCTGATAGTTGGCGTTGTAAGGTATTGAGGCGAAGAAGCCCGTCAGTGTGTCGCGCAGGTCATCGAGGCGGCATTGCTTCAGCATCTTGTTGATTGACAGAACGCACGAAAACGTCTCTCCGTTCTGGTGGAAATAGTCGTTGGCCAGGAGGTCGATGAAGCCGTTACGCACCTCGTTGTTCGGGAAGTCGAGGGTGTAAGTGAAATCCTCCCTGTCGTATCCTTTTATCGTGAGGTAGCCGCTCTGGTATATCATCGCCAACGGGTCTTCGGTGTCGGCCTTGTAGTCAATGAAATATTTCTTCGCATACTGTCGGCTCAGGATGTCCTTGATGTTGGTCTTGTGCCTGTCGATGAGTTTTACGAGATAAGTCGGAGTGCCTGTCGCGAACCAGTACTCATCTATTTTCTTGTTTTTCAACGCATTTAGGACGCTGTACGGGTTAAAGATGTCGAGCATCTCCTCCGAGAAATGATAGCCGTCGTACTGTTTCTTCAGGCGAATGTACGTCTCTTCCTTGGTATATTTGAGTTTTTCCGCCATAGCTTCTATCTCCTTGTCGAAATAGCTCACAAGCTCGTCTTTCGTGATGCCGCACAGCGCATCGAACCCACTGTCCATGCTGATGTCCTCCGGCTGGTTGAAGCCGCTGAAAACGCTCACCTGCGAGAACTTGGTGACGCC
>CALBNV010000108.1 GCA_937896895.1 uncultured Bacteroidales bacterium
ATGGAGTTGCCCATAACTTCACTCTCAACTCTAAACTCTCAACACTTAAATTAAAAGGGTTGAGAATGGAGTTGCCCATAACTTCACTCTCAACTCTAAACTCTCAACACTTAAATTAAAAGGGTTGAGAATGGAGTTGCCCATAACTTCACTCTCAACTCTAAACTCTCAACACTTAAATTAAAGAAGATGAATTACTTCGCGGGCGTTTCGGTTCCGGTTTTTTCGTTGAGAAGCGACGACAGCTTCGGCATCGGGGAGTTCAACGACCTCAAGAAACTCACCGACTGGTGCGTCTTGGCCGGCCTGAAACTCATACAGATACTACCCGTCAACGACACGACGACCGACGGCGGATGGAATGACTCATATCCTTACAAGTCAATGTCAACCAAGACGTTACATCCTATTTACCTTAATCTCGAAAAAGTCGGCATCTTGAAAGATGAGAATGAGCGTCTTCGTTTCAACGAGAAGAAAAAAGAACTCAACGCCAAGGAGTTCGTCGATTACCCTGCGGTCTTCAAGGCGAAGATGGGATATCTGAGGAAAATCTTTGAACGTCAGGATGATTTCAAGGATTTTTACGATTTCCTGCAATATCATTGCGACAAGCAGTTCACCGAAGCCGTTGATTATCTGCACAGTAAAGGCGTCATGCTGAAAGGAGACCTGCCCATCGGGGTGAACCGAGATAGCAACGACGTGAAACAGAATCCTCGGCTTTTCAACCTCGACATGGAGACCGGCGCACCGCCCGACGCCTTCGCCGCCGAAGGGCAGAACTGGGGTTTCCCGACGTACAACTGGGAAGAGATGGCGAAAGACGGCTTCGCTTGGTGGCGCGGCCGCGTCAAGTGGTTCGAGAAGTATTTCGATGCTTTGAGGATTGACCACATCCTCGGATTCTTCCGTATCTGGGAGATTCCGAAAGGCAGCCCCAACGCCTCGTTCGGGCACTACTCCCCCGCCGACCCGGTCCGCTGGGAGATTGAAGGAAGGGACAGGCTGTCGAGGATTTTCGGAAGCTCCAAGTTGTTGATTTGCGGCGAAGACCTCGGCATGGTGGCGCCGTGCGTCCCGGGCGTGATGCGCGAGCTCGGGATACTGAGTCTCGAGGTGCAACGGATGCCGAAAAACAGCGGACGTCCGTTCAGCGACCCGCGCGAGAACCCGTACCTCAGCGTCGATACCACCGGCACGCACGACATGCCGACGATACGCGGATGGTGGGAGGAAGACCGTGAGCTTTCGGCAAGATTTTATCACGAGATGCTCCACCACGACGACGGCGCACCTTATTTCTGCGAGCCGTTCATCTGCAAGGAAATCATCGAACAGCACATGCGCTCCGCGTCGCAATGGGTCATCATCCCGATACAGGATTACATCGCGATGGACGGCGACTTACGATGGGACTGCACATGGGAGGAGCAGATCAACAAGCCCGCCGACCCGAACCACAAGTGGAAATACAGGATGCACCAGAGCCTCGAGCAACTGCTCGGCAATGATCGTTTAAACAAGACAATCAAAGAGCTATCGGCGAGACATTAAAAAATGTGTCAGCCTCTCTCAACTCTACTCAATTAACACACGACGTCATTCATTTATGTTTCTCACGAACTCGCCGTTCTTGAAGTTCTCGACTCCTTTAAGGAGGAACTGTCTGAAGGCTTCGACGTCGAGGTTGTAGGAGCGCGGGTCAACGAGGAGCTCGCCGTTGTTGCCCATGAGGCAGTAGTACGGCTGTGCGTTGGCTTCGAACTTCGACACCTGGAAGTCGGCGTTGATGGCACCGAGGGTCTTCTTCACCTTGCCGTTTGCGCCTGTCACCCAATATTCTTCAGGGAGAGTTTTCTTGTCATCAACATAAAGAGCCACAACGACATAGTCGTGTTTCAATATCTTCAGCACCTCTTTGTCGGCCCATACGCTCGACTCCATCTCGCGGCAGTTCACGCAGCCGTGGCCCGTGAAGTCAACGAAGATCGGTTTGTTCTGGGCCTTCGAGCAGGCGAGAGCCTGCTGATAGTCGAAGTAGCCGTTTATTCCGTGAGGCAGATGGAGGAAATCGGCGTAGAGCGGTTCTTCGCAGAGAGCCTGCACGTCGGCTGTCTCATTCTGCACCAAAGCGCCTTGCTTGGCGAGTTCTTCGTAAGTCGCGGCGACGTTGCCGTAGTTGGTGCGTCCGCTCTGTTCGAGGTTGAACTCCATGGTGTTCGCCGGAGGCAGCATCCACGACATCGCTTTGAGCGGTGCGCCCCAGAGACCTGGGATGAGATAAACCACAAACGAGAAGACTATTATGCTGATTATCAAGCGGCCGAGAGAGATGAAGCTCCAGTCGGGTCCTTTTTTGAGCTTGATTTTTCCGACAAGGAAGAGACCGAGAAGCAGGCCGATGGCGATGAGGATATAAAGTGCCATTGTGCGTGTCATGAACGGCTGTTCTGCGGCAGTCTGTGCTGTCTCCTGAACGAAATTGTTCTGTTCAAGACCTTCCATATAGCTGATGACAGCTTCCGAGTTCTCGCGGTCCATTCTCTGGAGGTCGAAATCTACGGTCTGTATTGGCGGAAGGTAGCCTGACAATGACTTGAGAGGTGCGCCCCACATTCCTGGGATGAGGTAGAACGCGAATGCGAACGACACTATCGCGAGGAAGAGACGGAAGCCTGAGATCTTCGTGACTTCGTCATCGTTTTTGAATCTTATCTGACCGAGGAGGTAGAAGCCGAGCATCACGGCGCAGACGATCCAGATGGCGAGATAGACCTCACGGTCGAGGATGCCCCAGTGATAAGTCTGGTCGATGATACTCAGGAACTTGAAGCCGAGTGCGACTTCGACGAAGCCGAACACGACTTTCACTGAATTGAGCCAGCCGCCGCTCTTCGGAAGTCTCTTCAGCATCGAAGGGAACAGTGCGAACAGCGCGAAAGGCAGTGCGAACGTCACTGAATACACAAGCATCGTGAGGATTGGCGACCAGAAGTTACCCGACACCGACTCGATGAGTACCGAGCCGACGATGGGGCCGGTGCAGGCGAACGACACGAGCACGAGTGTGAGTGCCATGAAGAACACGCCGCCGAGGCCGCTGCCATTCGACTTCTCATCGCTCTTGTTGACCAGGGAGCTTGGCATGATGATCTCAAATGCGCCGAAGAACGAGGCGGCGAACACCATGAACACGATGAAGAATATGATATTCGGGATCCAGTGTGTTGACAACCAGTTGAAAATGTTGACGATGCCTTCGTCGCCGCCGCCGAGCCATGTTATAAATATTATGACCGCGATCGGGATGGTGTAGAGGCCGACGATGAACAGGAAATACATCAAGGCTTTGAAGCGGCCCTGCGCCTTGTTCTCGCTTCCGTGGAGGAAGAACGACACCGTCATAGGGATCATCGGGAACACGCAAGGAGTGACGATTGCGGCGAGACCCCACAGGAACGCGGCGATGAGTGACGCCCAGAGACTCTTGTTTGACGACATGCCGCCGGCATTCGCCGGAGCAGCCTCACCGAGTGTCACCTCCACTTCCTCCACTGTCGGAGGCAGGCACTGTCCGTCGTTGCAGACCATATATTCGAGTTCGCCTTTGAATACGACCGGCGTCTTGCCGAGCACCTTCACCTTTTGCGTGAACGTCGCTTCATTCTCGAAGAAACGAAGCTCCATGTCAAAGACAGGGTCTTGATGGACAATGGCTTCGCTTTCAATGACATCGCCTATTCTCTCGTAAATTGTGGTGTCGTTGAAATAGAACGTTGTCGGGATCGGGCCGCCGTCGGCGATGTTCTGTGAATAGACATGCCAGCCGGCTTCGATCTCGGCCTTCATGATGACATTGTACTCGTTGTTTCCTAATGATTCCGATGAGAAGCTCCATTTGACCGGTTCGTAAATCTGCGCGAACGACATCATCGGGAGCATCATGGCGAAGAACATCGCCAATGTTAATGACAATCTTTTCATTTTATCTGATTTTCAATTATTTACAATATTTTTTGAAAAATATTTACAGTTTGCAAATATGCAAAAAAAATTCAATCTAATTCAAATAAATTTCACAAATGCGAGTGGTTTTGTCTGTTATCTTGAATTTATCACCAATGCGGTATCCGGCGACCCACACGATTTCATCGTCGGCATCGGTGACAATCCACGTCGTTTTCTTCTGGAATGCGGTGAAATTCAAGTCGTTAAAGAAATCCGACACGAGTTTTGAGCCGTGCAATCCGAGAGGTCGGAAGCGGTCGCCCTGCCGCCAATGACGTTTTTTTAGCGGGAATTTTATCTTGTCGGCATCGAGTTGCGCGAGGTCCGGATTGGACTTTTCAAGTCTGAAGATTGCTCCACTCGTTGATTCAGACGATGTTTCCGGGATTGCTCCACTCGTTGATTCAGACGATGTTTCCGGGATTGCTCCACTCCGCTGCGCTCCGGTCGCAATGACGCGCTCGCTTATTAATAAATCCCTCGGCTCGCTTCGCTCGCCGAGGTCTTTGGGGAAAATTTCAACAGTGTATTTTTCGACGACAAGTTGATAATCAGCCGAATAAAATTCTTTTCCCGGTTCAGAGCTGATGACCGACATCACCGTTTCGCATTGCGAAAAGCTGAAGCCGAAGCCACGCGCCCACTCGAAAAGAAGCTGAAGGTTATCTTCAAGTTCTGATTTATTAATCGAATGCAGGACGCCGGCAACGTGTTCGATATGAGAGAGCTTCTCTTTGATAAGTTCTCTATATAATTGATTTTCAGAAGCGAGGCAGTCAACGGAGAGACGTATTTTATCTCGCGCATCAGGTTTTATCCCGTCAACGACAGGAAGCAGTTCGTGCCTTATCTTGTTTCTGAAATAGACAGTTTCCTGATTGCTGCGGTCTTCGCGCCATTCAATGCCATTCTCGACAGCAAAGTTTTTTATCTCCTCGCGTGAAGCCCACAGCAACGGCCTGACATACAATCCGTTAGCGGGCCGCATAGCCTTCAGTCCCTTGATGCCGGAGCCGCGGAGCAGGTTGATGAAAAACGTCTCGATTTGGTCATCGGCGTGATGTGCGACGGCAAGTTTATGAAATCCTTTTCCTTTCAGCAGCTCGTCAAACCAAGAGTAGCGCAGCTCACGTGCCGCCATCTCTATCGAAATCTTCTGATTTTCAGCGTATTGAGTAGTATCGAAATGTTTCACGAAAAGCCTCACCCCCACCCTTTCGGCGTAATCGCGCACAAACCGTTCATCACCGTCAGACTCATCGCCGCGAAGGTGGAAGTTGCAATGCGCAAAAGCGATGTCGTAACCGCTCCGACGCAGGAGTTCAGCAAGAACCATCGAGTCAACGCCGCCGCTCAAAGCGACGAGGACACGCTCATCTTTCCCGATAAGGCCATGATTCTCAATATATTGCTGAAACTTCCTAATCACCTTAAACCCCTAATTACCTCAAATTCCTAATCACCTCAAACTCCTAATTACCTCAAACCCCTAATCACCTCAAACTCCTAATTACCTTTCCAATAATAGAAATATACGAGCAGAAATCCGATGCCGAGGCCCACGACACCGCAGATGGCGTACCACATCAGTTTCTTGAGCGGCGATGCCTCGGGCGACAATGACTCCTCCACAACATTCGTCTTCGGAACTACATCACCGACAACGACTTCATCCTTCTCATCAGGGACGGAAACCTCAGGTTCCTCGAAGACCAAACCGGAGTTCTTGATCTGCTTGGCGTGACCTTTGAAACGGTATTCCACGCAATAATTGTTCTCAAGAAGCAGAATCACCGATGTGTTGTCGCCTTCAAGACCTTTCGCATAGATCTTCGCGCGGCGGCCGTAGTTCTGTTTCAGGAGAATCTCGTTGTCGCTGACAGTGACAAACGCCGCGACATCAACATCTTTCGTCTCGCCATTTTGTTCCTTGGCGGAATTGAGATAAATGACCAACAGGCTGACAGCCAACGTGCTCAAGTCATCGTGAAGCCCCACAACAACCTGATTGTCAAGTGTTTCATAAAACCAGAAATTCACTTCCGGATTGAAGGAATGCGGATATAGTTTCAGCCATTCCTTCACCAGCCCTTTAACTTCGTCTTTCGAGAGACCTTTTATCTTGATGTAATCCATAATTTTATTTTTTAAACGCCAACGGAAATCATTTGTCCGTTGTCTGTTGGCTTTTCCGTTTATGCTGTCTTTTCTCGACGGAGAACCCGAACTTGCCGATTTTCTCGCCCAAGGTGTAATACTTCCCGTGCGAATATGTTATAAGCTCCGCCTGGTTGAGCTGGAACTGTCCTGTTGACGGGTCGAAATATTTCTCGTCGCCGTTGACGGCCACGACTTCGGCGATGAACATGTCGTGCGAGCCTAACTCCTTGACTTCAACCACTTTGCATTCGATATTCACCGGCGACTCGGCAATCAGCGGGGCGTTAACCACCTGCGCCTTCTCCGGCGTGAGGTGCATCTCCTTGAATTTATTGTGGTCCTTGCCGGAGCGCACGCCGCACCAGTCGGTGGCCTTGCAGAGCGGGTCGGTGGTGAGGTTTATCACGAACTCCTTGTTTTTCAATATGATGTCATGCGAGTGGCGTTCTTTCCTCACGGAGATGAAACACATCGGCGGGTCGGAGCAGATCGTCCCCGTCCACGCGACCGTTATGATATTGTAATTCTCGGGGCTGTCGCCGCAGCTGACCATCACCACCGGCAGCGGGTAAAGCATCGTACCTGGTTTGAAAGATTTTTTCATTGATAAAATTTAATTTTTGACATTGGAACACAGACGATGACTATCTGAAATATCTCGTGGTGTTTCACCTATGTTTTTCAATATCGCTGTAGCAATAAACTTACCAAGATTTACCGGAACAGCATTTCCTATCATTTGTTCTTGATTTGTCTTTGTACCTTCAAATATAAATTCTGGCGGAAATGTTTGAATCATGCTTCTTTCTTTCGTCGTCAACGGTCTAACCCCTTCCAACGAATCGGTTGGATCTCCTGCATGAAGTTCATAACCGCCCGGCATTGGACGATTTACACCTCTGATTGTAGGGCTTGGTTCATCAACACTAAATATTCCTCTTCTGACATAACTTCTCGGGTGGCGATAGTAGTATTTTATTTCGAGCGAATCTCCAAAATAATCAGCCACCGACATTTCTTCATCTGAAATATTTGCAACAAGGTCGTCCATAATAAAATCGTCTTTTTCACCAAGTTTGCCTATCATCACAAATCTTTTTCTTTTTTGAGGAACTCCGCATTTACTGGCATCAAGAACTGTATAAGTCAATCCATATCCAGCCCTTTTCAAAACTTCCTTTGCTTCAACAAATTTCTGGGTTTTAAGTATTCTTGCAACATTCTCCATCACAAACCACTGCGGACGTGATTTTGAAATTATATTCGCATACGACACAGTCAGGTCACCTCGGCCATTGTCTTCATTACGTTTTCCAGCTGAAGAAAAGTCTTGGCAAGGAGGACCTCCTATAATCATATCCGGTTTAAGTGGAGCTATCATCTCAACAGCTTCATTAACATCACCCAAATCCACTTTGTAAACAGGATGAGAAAAATTCCTTCTGTAAACTTCCAATGCATCATCCCAATTGTCAAACGCACCGACAATTTCAATTCCAGCCTTCAAGAATCCAAGGCTGAGGCCACCGCAGCCACAAAATAAATCAACAGCCTTCATAATTTGAATATTTCAGGGTGACTAACAATATACGCATCAAAACGTCTTTCCGGACGCAACAACTTCTGTCCATTCCCAAGAATAATATTTTTAATTTCATATTTTGAAATTCTTGGTTTTTCCAACTCTTTACATTTCATCAGCGGATTCGTCAATTTACCACTGATTGCAAACGCTTTGTCGGTCTTGTAATCGTATGCCAACTCATTCACGATGTCAGTATATCGGAATTTTCCATATAACGAAAAATCCCATAGCATTTTGTACAGCCAAATTATAGTCCGCTGATTGCGTGATATATTGTTTTCTTCATCACTTTCCCTCAAACACATTTGTATAAGCGCCAAATTCGACCAGACAAACACATCCAAACAATCTTCATTTAAATCAGTCAATGTCCTGTCAGTTTTCCATATTGGCTGAATAATCAATGGGGTCTGCTCATCACACATTTCAGATGACACCATCAGCACGGCTTTCTTAATCAATTCATAATGAGGAAGAACAAATTCCTTCAAACTCCAATTTTTTATTTCAGTCCCAATAGTATTCAGTATTTCATGAAGTCTATTTCTTCCTTCCGATGAATCAAAACACGCACAAATGCTGCAAGCAAGAAACAAAATTGTTGGTGAACGCACAACTATCTCACTTCCATAATCTGCTTCCAACAAATCTTTTGTCGTACTATCTGGCAAAGTCGTCAATTTAACTTCCAAACCACTTGCAGGGACACTGGTCTTTCGATTAATCATCACCAAATCAATCTTTTCTTTTTTCTTTGCAGTATAATATCGCTCATATGGATAGTACCCCGCCTCAAAATCATAGTACGCATCATCACTCAACGGATCTATTCCCAATAATTCCTCGGAAGAAATTTTTTCATGTATCACATTATTGTTCTTGTCCGTACAAATATAAATTGGTTTCAGATTTTTACTTCCCATATACGCCACAAGTGATGCCGGAAACGAACTGTTAAATTGATTTTTACCCCACGAATCACCTATTGTATAATCCCTGCTTGAATATTTCTGGCCAAACAAGCCTGGCTGTTCGCCTTCAATCATAAAAGTAATTTTTTTAGATTTTGCCATATTAATTTTTAAGATTTTGAACATGCAAAAATAAAAAATTCCGTCCAATAAGAACGGAATTTTTTAACAAAATTATCAACCTGCGGCAGCATGGCGAACCATGACACCGGATGATGGTTGTGAGGGTTATTCAATCGTCCAGGTCGTGCCTGAATTGAGCAGGTCGTCAACGGTCTGGATCTTCGCCTTCGCCGATTCGTTGGCGATGACGTCGGTGAGGCAGTCGTCGTAGGTCGGGGCATCGACGTTGCGGATGACGCCCATCGCCACAGGATATTGAGGCGGCATCATCTGCGCAAGCATCATGTGGATGCCGGTGCTCTTCTCCTTTGCGTCGTGGACGAGGATGTCTTTTTCGGTGATGCCGTTCTCGCCGATTGTGACGACTTCGAGGCTGTTTCCGTTAAGGCGGATACCTTTGTCGCGGTTCTTTCCGAAGATAAGAGGCTGACCGTCAACACATTTCACCTGCATGTCTTCGCGGACATCAGGAGCAGTGATGTTGGCGTGGACGCCGTTCGAGAAGATCATGCAGTTCTGGAAAATCTCGACGACCGACATGCCGTCGTGGTTCTTCGCCGCCATGCAGGTCTCGGTGAGGTCCTTCGTGTTGATGTCAACGCCGCGTGCGAAGAACTGTCCGCCTGCGCCGATGACGAGTGCGCCGACGTTGAACGGGTCTTCGTATGTCCCTTGCGGTGAGGTCTTCGTGACCGTGCCGCGGAATGTGCAAGGTGAGAACTGTCCTTTTGTCATGCCGTAGATGCGGTTGTTGAAAAGGAGGAGGTTCATGTCCATATTACGGCGGACAGCGTGGATGAAATGGTTTCCGCCGATGGCGGTGCAGTCGCCGTCGCCGGTGACGATCCACACTGAGAGGTTAGGGTTGGCGAGCTTCACGCCCGTCGCGATGGCGCAGGCGCGGCCGTGGATGCTGTGGAACCCGTATGTGTTCATGTAATATGGGAAACGTGATGAGCAGCCGATACCCGAGACGACGACGATGTCTTCTTTTCTCCTGCCGAGTTTCGGGAAAACGTCTTCAACTGCCTTGAGGATAGCGTGGTCGCCGCAGCCCGGGCACCATTTCACTATCTGGTCGCTTACGAAATCTTCTTTTGTAAGATTAATAACCTGATTGTCGATATTTGTGTTTTCCATGGTATTCATTATTTTAAAAGGTCATTAAACTTATCTTCCAACTCCGCCGTGAGGAATGGGAGACCCTGGACTTTGTTGTACTGTTCGTATCTGAAGTCAGGCTGTTTCTCTCTGAGGTAGTTCGCGAACTGGCCTCTGTTGTTCTCGACGACGATGATTTTCTTATGTCCTGAAAGGACTTCGTGTGTGTTCTTCGGCAATGGCATGATGTGGCGGAAGTGTGCGTGAGCCACCGACTTGCCTTCTTCGAGCATCTTCTCGACGACCGAGAGGACAACGCCGTAGGTGCCGCCCCAGCTGACGACGAGGAGGTCAGCGTTCGGGTCGCCTGTTATTTCCTGTTCAGCGATGTAGTTAGCCACGCGGTTCACTTTCTCCTCGCGGAGGTAGGTCATGCGCTCGTGGTTCTTAGGCTCCGTGGTGAGGTTGCCGAGGCCGTCGGCTTTCTCGAGGCCGCCGATGCGGTGACGGAGGCCTTCTGTCCCAGGCAGCGCCCACTGACGTGCGAGTGTCTCCTCGTTACGTTTATATGGCTGATATTCAGGGTCGTTTGCTTTCGCGATAGGAGGAACGATTGCCGGGAGGTCGGCTACTCTAGGGATGCGGAATATCTCCGAACCGTTGCCGAGTGAGCCGTCTGACAGCATGATGACGGGTGTCATGTGTTCCATCGCGAGCTTGCAGGCTTCGTATGCTGTGTAGAAACAGTCAGCCGAGCTGCGTGCCGCGATGACGATGAGAGGTGCGTCGCCGTTACGTCCGTAGAGTGCCTGCATGAGGTCACTCTGCTCGGCCTTTGTCGGGAGACCTGTCGAAGGGCCGCCGCGCTGCACGTCGATGAGGACGAGCGGAAGTTCTGTCATGACCGCGAGGCCGAGGGCTTCTGACTTAAGCGAGAGGCCGGGGCCTGATGTCGTGGTGACTGCGAGGCAGCCGGCGAATGCGGCGCCGAGTGACGAGGTGATGCCCGCGATCTCGTCTTCAGCCTGATAAGCCTTGACTTTCAGGTTCTTGTACTTCGTGAGTTCGGCGAGGATGTCGGTTGCAGGAGTGATAGGATATGAGCCGCAGAAGAGCTGGCGTCCTGAACGCTCCGCAGCTGCCATGAGGCCCCATGCCGCCGCCACGTTACCCGTGATGTCACGGTATTTGCCTTTCTGAAGGTCGGCCGGTTCGATGCGGTATGTGTTGGCGAAGATCTCCATCGCGTCGGCGTAGCTGTAACCAGCCGCGACGACTTCCTGGTTAGCCTTGATTACATCCGGTTTGTTCTTGAATTTATTGTTGAAATATGCGTTGAGCATGGTGATGTCACGGTTGAAGAGGTACATCACGATGCCGAGTGCGAACATGTTCTTCGATTTGAGCATGGCCTTGCGGTCCCAGCCGAAGTCTTTCAGAGCCTCGAGTGTCAGTGAGGTGATAGGGGCCTTGACGAGTTTGTACTGGCTGAGTGTATCGTCCTGCGTTGGGTCTGACGTGTAACCGGCCTTCTCCAAAGCCTTGTCATTCAACGAGTCGATGTCGAAGATGATTGTCGTGCCAGGTTTGAGCCAGCGCATGTTGGCCTTGATTGAAGCGGGGTTCATTGCGACGAGCACATCGCAGAGGTCGCCTGTCGTGTGGACCGGTTTGTGTCCGAAATGCACCTGGAACCCAGATACGCCCGACACGGTGCCTTGTGGTGGACGGATTTCGCCCGGATAGTCCGGGAAGGTGGCGAAGTCATTGCCTGCCAGAGCTGTCGAATCGGAAAACATGTTTCCGGTCAGCTGCATACCGTCGCCAGAGTCACCCGCGAAACGGATGACAACGTGTTCAAGTTCTACAACTTTTGTTCTGTTAGCCATAAGAAATTGAATTTAATTTGTTCTTTTATAATTTGTTATGTGATTTTTCCAACGAACATGGTCGCCCATGAAATTCTGTGCAAAGGTAATGTTATTTTCAATATAAATAGGTGTTTGCCTCAAATTTATTTTTCGCAGATTTTTTCACCACGAACCACCACGAATTTCACGAATCGGACGAATTTATTTCACCACGAATTGAACGAATCGAACGAATCGCTGATTTCTCACAATCACTTTCCTGATTTCCTGCGGTTGCACTCGCGGCAGAGCATCTGGCAGTTTTCGGCGACGGTGCGGCCGCCTTCAGGACACAACAACTACATTTTCAGGATTTCAAGGAAACTGTCAATGTCTATGATTTCAACAAATGGGAATGGAATATCTTTAAGAATTTGAAAATGACGGTCATTGGACACAATATAACGAGCATTTGACTTTATGGCACAATCAACAAATTTGTTATCATCCACATCTGATTTTATGAGTTGAAAATGAAAATAGACTTCCACATGCTCTGTATTGCTTCTGTTTAAAATAGCGGAGATGACATTGCGTGCAATATCCTGCGAGCCAGTTAGTTTGCCAATAATTTCTTCGTATTCGTCAAGGATGTCATCAGACACGCAAAGAATGTATTTCCCCGACATGAAATCTCTCCATATCGGATAATATTTGCTGTCTCTTTTCAATGAAGAAACAAGACAATTCGTGTCAAGCACAATCTTTTCCATCTCGTTTTTCAATACCTGTAAGGTGTGCGAAGATGTTGAGAATGCCATGATTCAACTGTTTCCGTGGTCAGGTTTCCATCATCACAAAGTCCATCCATTGCATCAAGCGCCTTCTTTGAAAAATATTCAGCGATGAGATTCCGTATCTCGCGAAGTTCGTCATCATTTTTGACTTTGGCAATGCTTTCGAGAATTTGCATCTGGTATCTTGTGAGGCCCAAATTTGTGGTCATTAATTTTGCATCCATATTACTTTTAAATCTTCAGAGTGCAAAAATATAAAAAGTCTCGCAGATTACGCGGATTTTTTCGCAGATTTTTTTCACCACGAACCACCACTAATCTCACGAATCGCTGATTTCTCACAATCACTTTCCCGACTTTCTCCGGTTGCAGTCTTTGCAGAGCATCTGGCAGTTTTCGGCAATGGTTCTTCCGCCTTCGTTTTATATTAGTTTGAAAATTGCCTTCCAGTCAAAATCATTTTTATTGAAAATTTGAGTAAATATTCTGCCAAGACATCTTGTAATGTATGCAACCATTAAGATTATTGCAAACATTATCAATATGTTGGCTGGAAATATTTTGTTCATTTTGTCAGTGAACAATGCGAATTGAACAATGTAAGCTTCCAAACACAAACTTGCAATTGCTTGTATGGCACATCCGATTTTGCCATTCATTATTTTTTCCATAAGTTTGGTTTCTCCAAATGAATATAGAGATGTAATGAATCCAGCCAATGGGATGACGGATAATAATCTAAGATTTACAATTGAAATACAATCACATAATGCTAAAAATCCGTAATATGCGAGTAGTGACGTGAAACAAAGCAGAATGCTGGTCTTTGCTTTGTGTTTCTTCAGTTTGATTTTGCCGGAGCCAATATATGCACCGATTAGCATGAACAAGAAGTACAATGCCCATGCAAAATAATTTCCAGAGGAATATATGTATGGATTTTCAAGAAAGAAAATGTACCAAACCAATATCGCTGATGTTGATATGGAAAAAGGTATTATTTTCCTGTCAAAGAAATATTTTCTGAACAAATACAGAATCACGTAATAAATCATGATGCAGGAGACGAACCATCCGCCTCCGTGAAGCCAGATGTTTTTCATGTCAAGATGGGTATTGAAAAACGTACTTGCAATCAGTGCCCAAGCGAAAATACTTGGGTATATTCGATTTATTCTTCGCTTGTACCAGTTGTCGAATCTGTCGCAACGACCTAAAAACAAGGTGAATCCAGAGCAAAAAAAGAAGAGTGCGTCTCCGATGGCACCACCAGTGGCTAAATAATGAAATTTTCCATACAATATCCCCATGTGACTGTTAGCAACGAGAAATACTGCGACAAATTTCAGAAATTCAATTGATAAGTTCTTTTCTTTCATTTTTGATTGATAGTTTTTGCAATGCTATCAATCACGGAACGCAATAAAAAAAGGTGCTTTCCTTATTGCGCTTACCAAGGCTGCCCACCACGGAAACCTTTTGACGATAATAAGTACTCACACCAATAGGCATGAGCATAGCTGATTATACATCGTCAAAGGTTGTCTGTTGAAGGCAACCATCACTTATTATTTCTGTGTTTTATTTCCGTGAAGTTGGTGGGCTTCGGTAAACGCGAAATAATAGCTAATGCGTTAATTTATAATATGTTATTTAAAATTTCTTTTTCTGTTTTCTTGTTTGTTATAATAAGTTTTAGTTGTTATTTAATTCATTTTCAATATCTTCAATAGAAGGGAGTGAACTTTTTATATCTTTTGGCAGTGCTTGGGCTAATTCATATTCCGAAATGCCAATAGGCTTGTTAACGTCTCGCAAGGCATATTCTGCTTTTATTCTATCATTATTCTGGCACAACAGTAATCCGATGGTTTTATTGTCTTCGTTTTGGCACAGGATGTCGTCAATAGCAGAACAATAAAAGTTCAGTTTCCCAATATATTCAGGTTTAAAATCTCCAATCTTTAATTCTATAACCACATAACGATGTGTAAATACATGATAAAAAAGCAAATCTATATAGTAATCACAATCAGAAACAACAATGTGGTATTGACGGCCCATAAAAGCAAATCCGTTGCCGAGTTCTAAAAGGAATTTTTCGATATGATTTATTAAGCCAAGTTCTACATCCCGTTCAGAATACTCGTCTGTAAAAGTCAGCATATCAAATACGTAAGGGTCTTTCAGAAGATCCTTTACTTGTTTTGATTGAACCGGTGGAAGGGAGTTGTCAAAATTGTTTGTCAGTTTGCCTTGCTTATCATAATAATTGAGTTTTATGGCTTCCACTAAGAAATCCCGGCTCCAACCGTTTTTTATGGTTTGAATCATGTACCAGTAACGTGCATCTATATTTTTTACGCGTTGCATCAGGACAATATTGTGCGCCCAGCTGATATGGATTATTGGCAGTGAATATTTGTCGGATTGGAATTGTGAAACGGTCGGTTTCCCGATAGATGCGCTTTTAGGAGCTTTTATTTGTGAAACGGTCGGTTTCACAAATGTAAGTTCCTGATTGTATTCACGGTAAAATTGCATCATATACCTGCAATTTCGACTGGTAAAACCTTTGATTTCAGGGTATTCATTTTTTATTTCCGAAGCTATTTTCTCAAGAACCTTGTCTCCCCATTTGGCATTTTCTAAATGGCTTTGTAAAAGTCTTCCTATATCCCAATACATACGTAGCATCTCATCATTGGCAGAAAAAATTGCTTTCTGCTGTGCAATTCGGACACGTTCTTTTATTTGCTTAATAAGTTGTATGTATTGAATCTGTTCCATTGTCCAGGATAAATACTAATGCGTTAATTTATAATATGTTATTTTAAAATTTCTTTTACTGTTGTTATTTATTTTTTTGTTCTGAAAAATTGTTCCTTGCTATGGCAATTGCTCGTTGCAGTTTTTCTGCAAGAAGTTTTTTGTCAGGTAGCTGTGTATAGTATTATGCGTTTCTGTCTTCCTAAAAAAGCGAAATCGGTACCCATTTCACAAATGAAGTCCTGCATTTGCGAAACAATAGCCGATTCCAAATCCTTTTCCGAGAACACATCCGACAATCCCACACACATCTTCGAACAATGCTCTCTCTTGAGGTTTTTCTATGTCGTTTTTTTCTGTCATTTTACAACAAACGCTTTGATTTATAATATCTTATTTAAAATTTTCTTTTTCTGTTGCTTGTCTGTGTTTGTGAAAATGATGCCAACCTCTGATGTTTCGGAGATCTGCATGGCCATTTTTTAATCTGGCAGAGATAGTCTATTTTTCATTTCGGTGAAAAAATATTTCAAGAACAAATGCTTATTTGAAAAGTTTGCAGTATTTTTGCACGTTAAATTAATAATCGTCGATATGCCACGACTATCTGAATTTTTCGGAATAATTATTTATATCCGTTTCTTGGATCACAACCAGCCACACTTTCATGCTGAATATTAGAATGATAAGGTGACAATCGAAATTGAGAATGGCAAGGTTAAGGGGGAAATGTCTGAAAGGGCGTTGCGATTGATTCTCGAATGGCTTGGCATCCATCGTGACGAAATCAAGCAGGCGTGGAATAAAGCAGCAAATGGCGACGACCCTGGAACTATTGAACCTTTAAAATAACAGATTATGTTTCTCGAAATCACCAAAGCGGAATATCTTGACGGTTATCGTGTGAAAGTTGTTTTCAACGATGGGACAATTAAGGAAATGGACTTTTCAGATGTGGTTAGAAAATATCCTGTTTTCAAACCACTTCAAAACATTGAATCCTTCAAGAATTTCAATGTGACTGACACTTTAGAATGGGAACATGGTTCGATAGACATTGCACCAGAATATGTTTTCGAACATGGCGTTTAAATATCTTATACTATAAAACATTATCATTCAATTATTTACATATTTTTATATTTAGATTTATTCTAAATTAACAAAAACTGTTTTCCGTGTCATCCAAAGATATATCTTTGCACAAAATTTTTAACATTTAAACAAATTACTATGGCTTACAAAATCACAGACAAATGCGTTGCTTGCGGTACTTGCATCGACGAGTGCCCGGTTGGAGCAATCTCAGAAGGTAGCATCTATTCAATTGACCCTGACACATGTGTTTCATGCGGCACATGCGCCGGCGCATGCCCTAACGACGCTATCGTAGAAGACTAATCAAAATCAGTGCATTTTAAACAGAAAAAGCTCACTTCAGGTGAGCTTTTTTTATTTCTCGGGACAGGCCGCCGGATGTCGCGGCTCAATCCTGTTTCCCGCCGCCTTCCATGTTCTCGCGCATCTGAAGCAGCACCCGCACGAAAGTTTTCAAGTCTTTCTCGTCAATGCCTTTCACCACGTCATTCATGAAGCCTATCGCCACAATCGTCGCGGGCGACGCCAAATCAGCACCTTCCTTGGTGAGCTCTATCTTGTTGATTCTGCGGTCAACCTTGTCAACAGTGCGGAAAACCAGATTCTTTTTCTCAAGTGAGTCAATGAATTTGGTGACTGAATTCTTGTCCTTCTGAATGAGTTCGGCTATCCGCTGCTGTGAAATCGACTGCTCCTTCCAGAGCCAATCCATCACCAAGAACTGCTCCGGTGTCAGATTGATGTTGTTTTTGTTCAAAACATCGGCGAAATACTTTTTTATCCTGCTGTTCAAGATGTTAGTATAAACGGCGATCTCCTTAATTACCATCATACGCACTGAAATTATAAAATCATGCAAAGATACTATATTTCCCCGGATATAGTCATCCAAATAGGAATATTTTTTTTAGGCGGGCAACAGGAAGGGCGGGAAGTGACAGGAAACTGCCGCCGCTTCACGCCCTTTCTACTTTTTACTTTCTACTAAAGAATCGCCATGTCAGGCACTTCTTTCCCGTCGTATTCGCCTCTGTCGAGTTTTTCCTTTATCTCCTTGAAAGCGTTCAATGTATAATGGACGTCTTCGAGCGAGTGCGCCGCCGTCGGGATGATCCTGAAGATAATCATGCCTTGCGGGATGACAGGATACGTCACGATTGAACAGAAGATCTTGTAGTTTGTACGGAGGTCGAGGGCAATCTGAGTCGCCTGCTCTGTGTTTCCGGGAAGGAAAATCGGGGTGACGCAGGCCTCCGCCGGTCCGATGTTGAAGCCGAGTTCGCGGAAACCGTTCTGCAAAGTACGCGTCACCGTCCAGAGTTTCTTGCGGAGCTCGTCGCCTTCCGCGCTGCGGATAATCTCCAGACGTTTCAGGCAGCCCTCGACGATCGGCATCGGCAGCGACTTCGCGTACATCTGCGAGCGCATGTTATAACGCAGGTAATCAATGATATACTTCGGTCCGGCGACGAAGCCTCCGATGATTGCCATCGACTTCGCGTATGCGCCGATGTAAAGGTCAATGTCGTCCATCACGCCGAAATGTTCGGATGTACCGCGTCCTGTCGGGCCCATGCAGCCGAAGCCGTGAGCGTCGTCGATGAGGATCCTGAACTGGTACTTCTTCTTGAGTTCGACGATTTTGTCGAGAATGCCGAGTGCGCCGGTCATGCCGAAGACGCCTTCCGTTATGAGGAGTATTCCGCCGCCGGTCTTCTTGGTGATCTCGGTCGCCTTCTGCAAGGCCTTCTCGCAGCTCACGATGTCGTTATGCTTGAAGTGGAACGACTGTCCCATGTGCAGGCGTTTTCCGTCGATGAGGCATGCGTGCGCTTCCGCGTCGAAGACTATCACGTCGTGGCGCGAGCAGAGCGCGTCGATTGTGGAGACGATACCCTGATAGCCGAAGTTAAACTCGTAGGCGTCCTCTTTATGTTCAAACTCGGCGAGTTCGCGTTCGAGCTGCTCGTGCAAACGCGTGTTGCCGCTCATCATCCTGGCCCCCATCGGATACGCCAGACCCCAGCGCGCCGCCGCCTCTGCATCCACCCTCCTGACCTCAGGATGGTTGGCGAGGCCGAGATAATTGTTCAAGCTCCAGCATAGTACGTCAACGCCGTTGAAACGCATGTGCGGACCCAGCTCGCCTTCAAGTCGAGGAAACGCGAAATACCCGTGAATGCGGTCCATGTACTGCCCGATCGGACCGCCTGAATCATGTTTTATTCTCTCAAAAATTTCCATTTTATGATGTTATTTTGTTAATAATTTTTCAAACGGGCAAAATTAGTAAAAATATTTACAATAAACACAATTACTTTCAAAAAACTTTTCTACTTTTGCACTCTGAAAAATAACACCGTACATGATACATCTTGCAAACAAGAATGCGTTGATAACAGGTGCCAGTTCGGGAATCGGGGCGGCGATTGCAAAACGTCTTGCCAAAGAAGGCTGCAACCTTTTCCTGACCGGGCAGGACGAGCAACGTCTTTTGGAAACGGAAGAGATTTGCGGGAAAGAAGGCGTGAAAGTTCATCACCAGCAATGCGACTTCTCTGACTTCCAATCAATTGACAAATTGGCAAGTGCAATAAAAGAAATCGGTTTCCATGTTGATTTATTTATACTGAACGCCGGCATCTCCCAGCGCAGCCGCGGTTTTGACACCGATTTCGATACCGACCTGAAAATCATGCAGGTCAACTACTGGAGCCATGTCTATCTCATCAAGAAATTCAGTGACGAGATTCTCGCCTCCGGGCATGTCAACATCGCCGTGACGACATCATTGGCAGGGCTTTTCGGTTTTCCGCTGAGGACGTCATATTGTTCATCGAAACATGCATTGTTCGGCTTTTTCGAGTCATTAGAACTTGAATATCAAAATATCAACGTCACATTTTTGATTCCGGGGAGGATCAACACGCCGATAAGCAAGAGCGCGTTGCTCGGCAACGGCGAGAAATACGACAAGATGGACCCGGGACAGGCGAAGGGCATGGACGTTGACGAGGCCGCGAAAATCGCGGTGAAGGCCATCAAAAAAGAAAAGCACAGACAGCTTATCGGTAAAAGCGAAATCCTGATGGCATATATTAATAGATATTTGCCGTGGCTTTATTATAAAATCGCGAGAATTATTTCACCAACGTAATAAATCAGGAGATTGAGGTAATTAGGAGATTGAGGTAATTAGGTACCTCAAGCACCTTAAACTCCTAAAACTCCTAAAACTCCTTAAACACCTAAAAACACCCAAACAAAATGAAAGAAAAAGTTATTTGCGGAATCCAGCAGATCGGCATCGGGGTCGAGGACTTGATGACTGCATGGAAATGGTACAATCAGAATCTCAATATTGAGCTGAAAATCGTTGATGCTGAAGGCGTTGCGGAGAGGATGCTTCCCTACACCGGCGGCAAGCCGCAGCCGCGTCACGCCATCCTCGCCATCGCGCAGCGGGGAGGCGGCGGCTTCGAGATATGGCAGCCGCAAGGCCGCAAGGTCGTTTATCCGAACGAGCCGCTGCAACTCGGCGACTACGGCATCAACATCGCGAAAGTAAAGGCGAAAGACGTGAGACGCGCCTATAACGAATTGAAAGCCAGAGGCGTGGAGATGCTCAGCGATGTCAACGTCTCGCCGTTGGGACTGGAACATTTCTACATGAAAGACCCGTGGGGCAACATCTTCGAGATCGAGCACGACGACTATTGTTTCATCAACGTTGACAGATACACCGGCGGCGCGAACGGAGCCGTCATGGGCGTGTCGGATATGGACAAATCTATTGACTTCTACACAAAACTTCTTGATTATGACGTAGTTGCCTTTGACGAGACGAGAACATTCGATGACTTCGGCGATGTCCCTGGCGGGAAATGCAAGATACGTCGTGTCGAGTTGAAACGCTCGAAGCCATTCACCGGGCCGTTGAGTGAAGTCATGGGAAACTCGCACATCGAGTTGGTTCAGAATCTTGAGCAGCCATGCAAGAAGACGCTCGAAGGCCGTTGGTGGGGCGACCCCGGTTTCATACATCTCTGTTTCGATGTCCGAAACATGAAAAAGATCCACGAGGCGGCGCTGGCTCTCGGCCACGACTTCGTGTGCGACGGAGGCGAGGACTTCGACATGGGCGACGCCAACGGACATTTCACCTACGTCGAGGACCCTGACGGCGCACTCATAGAGTTCGTCGAGACATTCAAAATCCCGATCTCGAAGAAATTAGGATTATTCATCAACCTCAAAGACAAAGACGACCACAAGCCGCTGTGCAGCCTGGTAACGAAAGCGTTAAGATTTGCGAAAGTGAAGTTTTAGTTAAAATAGGAAAGAGTAAAGTTAAAAGAGCGCGAAGCGACGTTGGCCGCTTCGCGCTCTTTACTCTCTACTCTTTTAACTCTTAACTAATTAAAGGCCGAGTTTCGCCTTCACGTCGGCTGTGATGTCGATGGCATCTGTTCCGATATAGACGATAGCGCCGACTGACTTGTCGAAGATGTAAGTATAACCTTTTTCCTTACCCACCGTGTTGACGGCGTTCTGGACTTTCTCGATGACCGGGGTCAGGAGTTCGACTCTTTTTTCATCAAATGCTGTCTCTGCGTTTGCCTGAAAGTCCTGAATTCTGCCTTGAAGGTCCATGATTTCCTTTTCCTTTGACTGACGGAGGATGTTCGACATTGTTGCGGCATTGGCTTCATAGTCTTTCATTTTTGCCTGATATTCTGTCGCCATAGTCTGAAGTTCCTGCTGGAGTTCAGTGTAATAGGTCTGAAAATCCTGTTCGATTTTTGCTCGTTCTGGCATGATTTCTGTAATAGCCGATAAATCAACGTAGGCAATTTTCAATGTCTGTGCGTTAGCAACAATACCGAAACCTAATGCTAACACAAATAAACACAATACTTTAGATAACTTTTTCATTATTGTTAAAAATTTAAATTAATCTCAAAATTTTTGCAAAGATATAAAATTTTTCACAAACTCATCAAAAATTATTTTTTCGAGCCTTTGTCGTTATTATTTCCTCCCGAAGAGGGCTTTGAGCCGCCGTTGGAGCGTTTGCGGTCTTCCTTGCGAACAGTTTGCATCACATTGCCGATTTCATCGAGCACGTCATCGCTTATATCGTTCTTCTCATTGCAATAAAGCACCGTTGCACCAGAGGCCTTGTCGAAAACGAAAGCGTAGTTTTTGATGAGTGCTATTTGATTTATCGCGTTATAAATCTTCTCTTGTATCGGCTGGATGAGTTCGATTCTTTTTGTGAAAAGCTGTCCTTCCGGCCCGAAATAATCCATCTGCAATGTCACGATTTCCTGTTCCTTTGCAGCGATTTCCTCCTCTTTTTTTCTTTTCTGTTCGTCGGTGAGAAGTACAGACTCTGTCTGATATTCGCGTTGAAGGGCATCCACTTTTGTCCTCAGCGCCTTGATTTCCTTCTCCCATTTCGACGAAAGTTGGTTTATCTGTTCCTGTGCGTCGCCGTATTCCGGAATGTTTTGCAGGATATATTCCGTATCGACGAAAGCGAATTTCTGATTTCCCTGCGCCTCTGCTGAACTGATTCCAAGAACCATCAGGAGTGCGAGCAATAAAATTGATTTTGCAGTTTTCATATATTATCTAATCTTTTTCGTTAATCATTTTACAGTTAGTCGATTGAGCCGCCGATTGAGAAGTGGAACTGGCTTCCGGAAGCATTGGTGGAGCCTGGCACGTCATCGAAGCCATAGCCCCAGTCGAGGCCGAGCATGCCGAACATCGGGAGATAGATCCTGAGGCCGATGCCGGCGGAGCGATACACATCGAACGGATTGAAATTATCCGCGCCCGACCAGCAGTCGCCGGCCTCGACAAAGCCGAGGGCGAAGATAGTTGCCTGCGGGTTGAGTGTCAACGGATAGCGCAGCTCCATGGTATATTTCGTGAATATCGTGCCGCCGTTAAGTCCGTCTATGCCGGTCGGGGTGAGCGACTCGTTTGAGTAGCCTCTCATGCCCACGATCTCACGTCCGTCGAGGTTTGTTGATGACGAGAGTCCGTCGCCTCCGAGGTAGAACCTCTGGAACGGCGTGGCACCGACCTTGTCGTTGTAATATCCGAGGTATCCGAAGCGCACCCTCGTCATGAACACGAGTTTGTCGTACAGTTCGGTGTAGAACGCCGCCTTGAACTTCCATTTATGGAACTCAACCCATTTGTACATGGCATCCTGACGAGCCGATTTATTATTATCACCGGGATATTCTTTATCGTAGTCAACGCCATTAATTAAAGAATAAGGCGGTGTGAGTTCGAGTGAGAGGATTATCTCCGAGCCGTATCTCGGGTAAATCGGCTGGCTGACCGAATTACGCCCGATCGTGATGTTATAGCCTATGATGTTGAAATCGCCCGAGCCGGTCCCGAAGTTGAACACAGACGCGTAATTGTTCAGATGGTAACGGATTAGATTCACTCCGTTGTAGATGGTGAAATAGTCGTCCGGCCATGTCAGGCGTTGACCTAATCCGATAGAGACACCCATCTGGCTGAATGACCCGAAGGATTCGCTCGACTTGGAATATCCGTTGGTGTATATTGAGCGGAACACCGAGCCTGACAGTGAGTTAGGTCTCTTTCCGCCGAGCCATGGTTCGGTGAACGAGGCACCGTAGTAGATGTAGTTGGTACCGTATGTCTGCACCCTGAACGACAGTTTCTGTCCATCGCCGCTTGGAATCGGCCGCCACGCGTCTTTCTTGAAGAATTTCTTGAACGAGAAGTTGTTGAGTGACAGTCCCAAAGAAAGCATGAGCCGGTTATAGCCCCATCCTGCGGAGAGTTCAATCTGATCGGATGATGTCTCTTCGACATGATAGACTATGTCCACTGTCCCGTCCGACGGGTCTGGCTCCGGCACCGGATTGAGGGTCTCGGCGTTAAAGTATTGAAGTGCAGCGAGTTCCCTTGTCGTCCTGATGATATCCGAACGGCTGAAGAGTTGTCCGGGCTTGGTGTACATCTCACGGATGATGACATTGTCGTTAGTCTTGGTGTTGCCCACGACCTTGACTCGTTTGATTGTAGCCTGTTCGCCCTCGCTCATGCGGATTTCGAGGTCTATGGTGTCATTATCCACCCTCACCTCAATCGGTTCGACACGGAAGAACAGGTAACCGTCATCCATGTAAAGCGAAGAGACATCCATCCCTTCCTCGCTGTAGGTCAAGTTCTTGTCAAGAAGTTCCTGGTTATAGACATCGCCTTTTCTTATTCCGAGCACTCGGTTAAGCACCGCCGTGTCGTACTTCGTGTTCCCGACCCAAGAGATGTTGCCGAAATAATATTTGTCACCCTCATCGATGACAAGTTTGATGCCGAGGTTCTTATCGTCAATAACATAGACAGAATCGCTCACTATCCTCGCGTCTCTGTATCCTTTTGAGTTATACTTGGCAATGATTTTATTCTTGTCATCCTCATAATTTGACTGGTTGAATTTTGATGACTTGAATATTCTCGGTCTGATGTTGTTGCCAACGTAGTCGAGCAACTCTTCTTCCGCTTTCAGCGGTTTGAGTGTCACGATGTCCCAAATGGCATTGACCACTGTCGCGCCGAGTGGGCGGAGAGGGTCGAACTTGCCTCTTTCTTTAGTCTCCTTCATGGCGGCACGCACCTGGTTGTCTGACAGCACCTCATTGCCTTCAATGTCGATGTTCCCGATCTTGACCTTGTGTTTCTTGTCAATCTTGAGGTTGAGTATGACGTAATTCTCCCGTGTCGTGTCATTGACGGCGTCGATAACGACCTCGGTGTTCAGATAGCCCTTTTCGGCATAATAATCAGTGATGATGCCGCGGGTCTTGTTGTATGTATGTTCTGTCGCGACATCGCCCCTGGTAAGGTTGATTTTCTTCCTCAGCTCATCGGCTTCCGACTTCTTCACACCTCTGAAGGAGAACTTGCTGATGCGGGGTCTCTCGGTAATCGTGATGTTGAGGAATATCTTACCGCTTATCTTCTGCACGCATGAAATCTGGACATCCTCAAAAAGACCCTGTTCCCACAGTTTCTTGATTGCATTGGTGATCTTGTCTCCAGGTACTTTCACCGTCGTGCCGACTTGCAATCCCGACAACATTGTCACGACGTTCGGGTCAACGAATTTCGCGCCGGTGACGGTGATGCCGCCGATCTCATATTCCCTCGGAAGGGAATAATCAATGTCGGACATATCGTTGCCGACCTGAATCTGTGCATTAGAGACATTGCCAAGCAGCAGGCAGACAAAGCAGAGTAATGCAGTAAATATTTTATATCCTTTAAGAGAAGTCATCATTTCATTTTTTAAGTTGTTCGCTTGTCTTACCGAATCTCCGTTCTCGACTCTGGAAATTGACAACGGCTTCATACAGGTCTTCCTTCGAAAACTCAGGCCAGTATTTCTTCGTAAAATAAAGTTCCGAATATGCGATCTGCCAGAGAAGATAATTGCTGATTCTCTCTTCGCCGCTTGTACGTATAAGCAGTTCAGGGTCAGGCATATCCGCTGTCGCGAGATGCCCAGCTATACAGTTCTCATCAATATCCTCAACATTCAGCGAGCCGTCTTTCACCCGAGTCGCGATATTTCTCATCGCATTGACGATCTCCCATCGGCCCGAATAACTAAGGCAGAGGGTGAGAGTCATACGATTGTTATTCTTGGTATCATCTATTGCATACATCAAAGCGTCATACTGCGACTTTGGCAGGCGTTTGAGGTCGCCGATGGCAGCAAGACGTATATTATTATCATTCAATGTCTTAAGTTCAGATTTCAACGCTTGTGTCAAGATTGACATCAGAGCATCGACTTCTATGGATGAGCGGTTCCAGTTTTCGGTTGAGAAAGCATAAAGCGTAAGATATTTCACTCCGAGTTCAGCACAGGCTTCCGTTATGCGGCGCACGGTATCGACCCCGTGCTGATGTCCGAAGACACGCATCTTCCCTTGTTCCTTCGCCCATCTCCCATTGCCATCCATTATTATGGCGATGTGGCTTGGCAAACGTGAGCTGTCTATCTTATCTTTCAGGCTTTCCATAGCATTTCATTAAAATGTGGTATATCTTCCGTTCAAGCCGACATCGCATTTCTTGCTGTGAGGCAAGTTGAATTTGAACGCGACGGTGAAATTCAGGAAACTGTAGTAGTCGTATTTAACCGAGTCACCTCTTTTCAGATATTTTATCTCATTACCGCCGTCAACGGAGAGATTTCCCGACGGGTCGGCATACTGAGCCCATGAGTCGCCTTCATTCCACAGCGGATAATAGCCGCTGCAGTCATCAAGCCAGTCTGTCCACGCCCAATGCACACGCCATTCCAAAGCCAGGCCGATCCTCCTGTTGACGCTGTATTTCACGCCGAGACCGAACGGTATTGAAACAGCACATTTATTATATTTTGCCGTGCCATCTTGAGTTTTATTCACATCACCGTCAGCATAGCCATCGACATCTGTCAAGACATTGCACAACTCCATGTCATCAAGGGTCTTAGGGTTGAAAGTCGCCATTCCGACGCCGGCGAAGATGTACGGCGTCACGAAATTCCTGCGGCTTCCTGTCCAATAGTCAAAGAAATTAAACTCTGCGATGAGTGAGAAATCATTGATGTTCGTCTTGAAACTGAGTTTCCTTTCAGGACAGATGCCCACTTTCTCATCAGAAGCCGTGATATTCATGTTTGAATAAGAGAAACGGAAAGCCCAGCGCGAGCCTTGATAGTAGCGGACGACAGCGCCGAAACCCAGTTTGGCTTCGTTAAACGGCTTTATCGGATTCAAATCGCCATAATATGATGACAACCCACCACTTAGACCTACTTCAACAACCTGAGCATTTGCATTATTAACCGCAGTAAAAATCCCCACAAAAAGGGCCACAACAGCGACTATTCCGAACATTCTCCTGTTTTTCATTCGTTTCTATTAACTTTCCACGTTGATTGTCAATGAGTTTACTTAATTATTACAAACTCACAAAATTACACATTTTTTTATATGTCCCAATAAAAATTTTCAAATTTTAATCTTTAACGCTGCATATTCTGATAAATTGTGCGTGACGTATTTTTAAGATCAAATCGGAGCGACGAGATGTATGAAGAACCCTGTTTCACCCAAGCCGTTGAGTCCGTATTCAAATCTAAAGACGAGGTCATAATAGGTCACGAAATCCAACCCGACACCGGTTCCGAAGAGCCATTTATTTGCGAGTCTTGAGACGGTGCCGTCCAGAATTTTCACATTCCATGAATAGCCCAAATCGAAGAACAAATTGGCATACAGTGCCAGATGTATCTTGCCAAAGCGTTCATTCTTAATGAATTTGATATTTTTCGTCACCGGCTTAATAATCTCAAATTTCAAGTTATTCTTGAAGATCGCGAAATTAAGGGCATCGACGGCATAGAGGTCGTACGTCCGCACGTAGTCGTTGCCGTAACCAAGGCCTTTTGACAGGGAATATGGCGCGTCGTCATTGGCCGACACTTTGGCGGTTATGTTCGACGCCCAGTAGAAACGGCCTCGGACAGGCGTGTACCAGTCGGCGGTCACTTTGCCATAAAACAGATCCGGCTCATTCTCGAAAGCACCTATTCCGACTTTTGTCATCTCGAACTCAAAGTAATGACCGTCAAGCGGATAGTTTTGGTCATCGCGATAGTCATTTTTGAATATCATTGAAAGCGTGACATATTGAAAGCGTTCATCACCTTTGTTTCCAAACGCATGATTCAGTGAGGTCAGAGTGTCGGCATAGAAATTGTCGTCGTAACGTGCGAGGAAGAAAAGCCGGTTTCTATGGCCCAGCCGCAGATATGGCTTCAGATACACGTAAGATGCCTCATGCGGGCAGCCGCGTTCAGCCTTGAAATACTGCACCCTGTCATTCCGTGTGGCATAAGCCACCTCTCTGTCCCGAAGATACCCCACACTTGCCTCCAAGCCAAGCCGTTGCCTGCTGGTAAGATACGGGATGTTATACGTCAACGAGTACTTCTGGTTGTAACCGAGTATCACTGTCATGTCGAGCTTATGCAAAAGCCCCCACAAGTTCTTCCACTCCATGTTGAATCCGTAGCTCATTCTCCTGATGTCGCCTCCGTCAAGCCACGACATGACATATCTGTCAGCGTAATGCAGATACGGGATCGGCCACAGATACCAGCGTTCCACCATCTTGATTGTCAGCATCTTGCCGCCAGCGACTTCAGGGTCGTCAGCGATGTCAAAATCAACGAAGTTGAAGACCGTGGTGTTGAGCAGGTTCTCGCGGCTCATTTTCATCTTATTCTCAAAGTCGCACAGGCGTATGGTGTCGCCCTCATCAAACAGAAGCTCCCTGAAAATCACTGATGGCTTGGTGACTCTGTTGCCTTCCAGCCTCACGTGCGTAAGCACCACTGACGGTTCTTCCTGTGAATATGCCGCACAAGACGCGAGCAAAAGTATAGCGAGGAGAAGCTTTCTCATGTTATGACATCATTGCATCATTCCGACTATTCATCATCCATCATATTACAATAATTGGCGTAACGCCACGCTGCAATCTCTTTGTTTTCAACGGCTTCCTTGACAGCGCAGTGTGGTTCATGGAGATGTGTGCAGTTGTTGAAACGACATTCCTGCATCAACGCACGCATCTCCGGGAAGCGTTGTGCGAGCGTCTCTTTCTCAAGGTCGAACAGTCCGAACTCCTTGATGCCAGGCGTGTCGATGATGTAGCTTCCGAACTCGAGGTGGAACATCTGCGCGTATGTTGTCGTGTGCTTGCCTTTCTCGTGCACATCAGATATCTCCCCTACTTTGACATTCAGTTTGGGGTCGAGAAGGTTCACGAGTGCCGACTTCCCGACGCCCGAGTGTCCAGAGAACAGGCATGTCTTGCCCTTCATCAAGTCTTTGAGCCTGTCACAGTTGTGTCCTGTCTTCGCGGAGACCAGAAACGACTCGTAACCGATTGAGTTATAGACTGTCATCAGTTCCTGTGCCGCCGCGTTCTGTTCTTCATCGTAGATGTCGCATTTATTAAATACAATCACCAGCGGGATATGATAAGCCTCGGCGGTGACGGCAAACCTGTCGATGAAGCCCGTCGATGTCCGCGGTTGCGCTATCGTCGCCACAACGACGGCGAGGTCAACGTTGGAAGCGATTATGTGCGATTCCTTCGAGAGATTCACCGATTTCCTGATTATCACGTTGTTACGTGGCAGCACGCGGTCGATGACACAAGTGTCTTTGTCGCGTTCCTTCTCATAGCTCACATTGTCGCCCACCGCCACAGGGTTTGTGGTGCGCACTCCGTTGAGTCGTATCTTACCTCTCAGGCGGCATTTGAGTATGGCACCGTCGTCATCGCGGACATCGTACCAGCTTCCTGTTGACTTTATTACTTTTCCGATTGGCATGTTGCATTCGTTTTGCGGATGCAAAAGTACGGAATTTTATTTAACGACGTCACAAATTTGATAACGTTTTCCCGGAAGTGCAGTGACGACGCCGTCAAACTCCAACGACAGCAGCACAGACGCTATCTTTGTGGGAGTCAGCTCGGTGGCGACTATGATCTGGTCGAGGTGGACTGTGGTGTCACTGCCGAAGACATCAATGACCTTTTTCTCGTCATCGCTGAAATCGCGGAACAGACGCAGTTGTTTCGGGACGACCTTGGCATCGTGGTCCCACCGCATGATATACCTCAAGTCATCGGCCGAGAGCATCAGGTTCGCCCTGTTCGTCTTGATGAGGTTGTTGCAGCCCTCGCTATATATGTCGCCCATCCGTCCCGGGATGGCGAAGACCTCCCTGTCGTACGAGTTGGCGATCTCCGCCGTTATCATGGCGCCTCCTTTCATGGCGCTTTCCACGACAATAAGGCAATCGACCATGCCCGCGACTATCCTGTTGCGCTTCGGGAAATTCTCCTTGTCAGGCTTCGTGTCACATAAAAATTCTGTCAGAATACCTCCTCTCGCTAACATATTATGTGCAAGTTTGTAATTATCAGCTGGATATATTATTTGCAGACCATGTCCCAGCACCCCAACGGTCGCAAGATTATATTTCAACGCGGATTTATGCGCCATAGTATCGACACCATACGCCAATCCGCTGACCACCAACACATTATCAGAACTCAATTCCCCAACAATCTTGTCAATGACACCCTTGCCGTAGTCGGTGATGTTCCTCGTCCCGACGATGCCAACGGACCGCGGAGCATTCAAGTCGGCTGAACCTTTGTAATACAGCATCATAGGGCTGTCATGGCAGTGCTGCAAGCGTTTCGGATAATCGACATCAAGATAAAACAGCGGTTTCACATCGTTTTTCTCAATGAAGACAGCCTCTTTTTCGGCTCGCAGTAACGTCCTCTGAGAAACGATGTTGTTCACGGTCTGCTCCCCGATGCCGGGAATCCGCATCAACGACTTCCTGCTTTCGCAAAACACCGCCTCCGCGCCCCCGCAGTAGGCCACCAACTTCTTACCGTTCACATCGCCAATCCCCGGCACAAGCGTAAGAGCAATCTCATAAATTTTCTGTCTTTCCATGCCGCAAAAATAAACAAAATTTTTAATATACAGCATTGATTTTCAATTTTTTACGATAATTTTTGTGTAAATTTTTATTAACAATTCAAATCAAAAAAAACATCATCACAAATGATTAATCCACAACATTTTAGTTTTTCCATTAACAATTCAAAATTGTCATCAAATTTTATCGTGATGGAACATTCCTATCAAATTATTTAGTACTTTTGCAAAAATTTACAAAGAATTGGGTAAAAACATTCTAATATGCCCTCTGGATTGGGGGCTTGGTCACGCTACGCGGTGCGTTCCGATAATAAAGGCAGTGACGGAGCAAGGTCACAAGGCAGTTATTGCCGCCGACCTCGAACCTCTGGCATTTCTTCAAAAAGAGTTTCCTGAGGCGGAGTTTATCAAATTTCCTGGGTTCAGACCAACATACAGCAAAGGCAACTCTCAGGTTCTCAAGATGTTGTCATCTTCACCCGGAGCAATACGCGATTTCAGGAGAGACCATCAGACAGTTGAATCAATAGTGAAGAACTACGGCATTGACGCGATAATCTCCGACAACCGTTTCGGCTGCTGGAGCGATTTGGTCCACTCCGTCTTCATCTCGCATCAGCTGAACATTCAGGTCCCGAGCGGCTGGAAATGGGCAGCACCTATTATAAAAACGTTTAACCACAGCTACGTAAACAATTACGACGAGCTATGGATTCCCGACTGCGACTACAAACTGTCGCTTTCCGGGCGGCTCTCGCATCCAAGCGGCTTGAAAATCAAGACTTCATACATCGGTTTGCTCAGCCGTTTCGGTTCTGACAATCAGGAAGATGAAGTCAAAGACAACAAATATCTCGTGATACTTTCAGGTCCGGAGCCACAACGTACTATTTTCGAGAACATCGTGCTGAAACAGGCCGCCAACATCAAAGACAACGTCTTGATTCTCAGGGCGAAACCCGACCATCACGACTTCCCAAGAAACATCCCCGAAAACGTCTCCATGTTCAACCATGTCGATGACGAGATGTTTGTCGAACTCATCAACAGCTCGGAAAACATCATCTGCCGTGGCGGTTATTCCTCGCTGATGGACCTCGTGCGACTCAACAGAAACGCTTATCTCGTCCCGACGCCGGGTCAGACAGAACAGGAATATCTGTGCGTGCATTTGGGCAGGCTCGGCTATTTCAACTGGTGCAAACAATCTGGTTTTCAATTAGATAAAGTCTCTGTACCAAATATTAAGATGAGAGAGAAATTCAAAGATGACGAAGAAAAAATCAACGAGTTCATAAATAATTGGATGAAGACAATTTAACTGCCGACAATTACGTTAAGACAATTCAAATACATTAAAAACTGACAGATCATGAACTTAGGCTACATAGTTTGGGACGTCAACCCGTACATTTTCGTTTTTCCGGAGAAATTCCCGTTGCTTGGCGGGCATCCGGTAGCATGGTACGGACTGCTTTGGGCGATGGTGTTCATCGTCGGTTATTACCTGATAAAACGCATCTACAAAAAAGAAGGCATCGGCGAGGAATGGGCCGACAAGATCCTCATGTACATGTTGATTTTCACCATCATAGGTGCGCGTCTCGGGCATTGTCTCTTTTACGAACCGCAATATTATTTCTCCAATCCCGTCAAATTCCTTGCCATCTGGGAAGGCGGTTTGGCGAGTCACGGCGGCGCCATCGGCATCCTTATCGGGATGTTCATCTACGCCAAGAAACTCAAGAAGCCATATCTTTGGGTCCTCGACCGCCTCGTCATCTGCGTGGCGATAGGCGGCGCCCTGATCCGCACCGGCAACCTCATGAACTCCGAGATTTACGGTGATGCGACGACGCTCCCGTGGGGGTTCAAGTTCGTCCGCGACTGGGCCCCGGGAACGCCTGTCGATGCCATCCCTGCATGTCATCCGACGCAGATATACGAAGCCTTGGTGTGCATCGCCGTCTTTGCGATTTTGATGTATCTGTTTTTCAAGAAAGACACCGTCAACAAGTACCCGGGCTTCTTCTTCAGTTTCTTCCTTGTGATGATTTTCGGCTCAAGAATCCTGATTGAATTCATCAAACAACCACAAGTCGAGTTTGAGGTATCCATGACGCTCGACATGGGGCAATGGCTGAGCATTCCGTTCCTGATTGCAGGAATTGTGATAATGGTGATGGCGTTCAACGGGAAGTTTAAAGCTAAAAGTAAGTAGATTTCTGTCTCGCGGATGGGACGGAATCGGGCGCAACAGCCGCTTTCTACTTTATAAAGTTTGGAGTGTTGAGAGTTGAGAGTGGAGTTTTTTGATGCGACAGCCAACTCCACTCCCAAAACTAAAGACTAAAAACTAAAGACTAAAAACTAAAGACTAAAATACCTCCCACTCGTCGATGTTCTTCTTTTCGCTTGAAAAACTCACTCCGACCTTAAATAGTTTCCTTGAATCCGCGGCGTAAGGCTCGGCGTATCCTTTGTCTTCAATCTGCTTCAACGCTTCGGCTGCCGTGCCGTCCAACTTAAACTCAAAAATATAAACGTAGTCGTCCGTCTCAACAATCATGTCGGCGCGGCCGCGTGAGTTTTCTTTTTCAGTCAAAGTCGTGTAGCAGGATAATAGTCTGAATATCAGATAAAACGTGTAATGATAGTGGCTCTCGTAGCACCACGCGCGTTCCTGGTAGTTCGCGTCGTAAGGGATTGAAGCCATGAAAGCCGACAGTTCGTCGCGGAGGTCGT